>JAADGU010000070.1 GCA_013152195.1 Nitrospirota bacterium | reverse complement strand
TTTCACCATATATTTTTTCGTCTCCGGCATGACGGTGGCGAGGTCAGGAAGGTATTCTCCCATGGTGAAGTCAACAGTGACGAAATCCCACCGTGCCTTGAAGAGCCAGGCGAGGGTGTCGTCTATCTGTTTTCTGTAGGAAGGGAAAAACTTAAGCACCTTGATTGTCTGGAATGCCTCTTGCTGAAGCATGGAAAGCGATATCTCCACACCTGTGAGGATTCCACGTTTATGTGCATACGCGACAAACTCTGCAGCATGTGCTATCCACAGCCTGCGGTCGATGTCCCTGAGCAGGAAGAACTGAAAGAGGTTTTGCTGGTTCCGTGCAAGCCAGTCAATATATTGCTTTATATCAGACAGGGAATCCGGGTACCCGGGATCGTGAAGCTGTCTGCTTAGCTCAATGGGGTGGAGTGAATGGATATGAAAACCCTTTTTGTCAAAACGGGGGAATGCCTTCCACTGAAAACTAACAGGCAGAGGCCAATCTTGAAGGCGCGGGATTATGCTTTTCTTTGGATGATAAAACTTGAATCCCAGCTTCTCCTGCAGGAGTCCGTAAAGTCCGAAACTCATACCTTCAAAGGAGGGGGAGCTCAACCTCAATATAATTGCTCCGTCTTTGCAGGAGGAATTCCATTGATACTCATGGTCAGGGTAACGGAGATAATCATACTTCCTTCCTTTGATAAATCGTGAGCTCCCGGCCTGACTGTCCGGATTGACGTTACCCAGAATTATCTGTATCTCTGCATCACGGTTGTTCAGTGATATGTCCAGGTTTTTGAATCCTTTTCTGAGTAGCTGAAGAACATCGTCTATAGTTGTCCTTGTAACAGGGTTTTCGAGTATCTAGTATCTCCTCAGGTGCAATGAGACTGATGGTCTGAATGCCGGCCGGGTTACAGTAGGAAAGGGCGTTGGCAGGTATTACGAGAATAAAAAGGGTAAGGAGTATAAGGGTTTTTGTCTGCAGAATGAAGGAGTTTTTGAAAGTTTTCATATTTTATGACTGAATCATCCGACTGCCACCGCTATTATTAAGCCGAAACTATTCAGAGAGACAAGTAAAAACTGCTCTTTACACACCCCCTGCCCCCCTCTTTTTAGAGGGGAGTTATACACTCCCTTTTTATCTCTCTGTCGCTACTTTCGGTATGACCAGAAATGTCTCAAACTTTTCCCCTCTATCAAGAGGGGATTAAGGGGTGTGTTCCTTTTCTTCGGAACTGAATTAGTACAACAGATTAAAGTGTACATGAAGAGGATTACAGGGCCGTTACATTAATATGAAGAGATGATTAAAATCAGGAGGCCTATTTTCTTAACAGAGATTTAATATTTCTTTAATGCCCGTGTAACAGCAGGGGCGTATCATTAATACCGTATGGAAAAGGTACTGTTTATATGCGGTTCCCTCAATCAGACCACCATTATGCACGAGATCTCCGGGCATCTTTCAGAGTTCGACTGTTATTTTACACCCTATTACGGTGATGGGCTCATACATGTGTTGAACAATTACGGGATGCTTGATTTCACCGTAATGGGCGGGAGGTTCAGGCAACAGACAGACGGCTTTCTGAAGAGTGCGGGAGTCAAAACAGACTACAGGGGTGCCTCCAATGATTATGACCTTGTGGTAACGTGCCAGGATTTGATTATCCAGAAGAATATCAGAAAGAAGAAGGTTGTGCTTGTGCAGGAAGGAATGACTGATCCTGAAAACTTTATTTACCACCTTGTCAAGAGGTTTAAGCTCCCCCGCTATCTTGCAAGCACTGCTGCTACAGGGCTGTCGGATGCCTATGAAAAATTCTGTGTTGCATCTGAGGGCTACAGGGAACACTTTATCGGAAAAGGTGTGAAGCCTGAAAAGATAGTGGTTACAGGCATACCGAATTTTGATAACGCCATCCAGTATCTGGACAACAGGTTTCCATACAAAGGTTATGTCCTTGTGGCAACCTCTGATACGCGTGAGACCTTTAAGCTGGATAATAGGGAAAAGTTTCTTAAAAACGCTATCTCCATTGCAGATGGACGGCAATTGATCTTTAAACTCCATCCAAATGAAAAGGTGGAAAGGTCCACAAGAGAGATAAAGAGGCATGCTCCGGATGCCATTATATTTTCAGACGGTGATATTAATCCCATGATAGCAAATTGTGATGTCCTGATAACGCAGTATTCGTCTGTCTCATTTATAGGTCTGGCCCTTGGAAAAGAGGTATATTCCTACTTTGATTTAGAGATGCTCAGGAGACTGCTGCCCATCCAGAACGGCGGTGTATCGGCAGAGAGAATTGCAGAGGTATGCAGGGGGTATCTATGTTGAGTCAAAACATTGTGATTGTAATACAGGCAAGGTCCGGCTCCACGCGCCTTCCCCGCAAGGTCTTAAAACCCCTTGCAGGCAAAACCGTGCTGTATCATATGGTGAAGAGGGTGGAGAGGTCCGCATTTGCAGACCGGGTGGTTGTTGCAACTACAACGGACCCGGAGGATGATGTTATTGAAACCATCTGCAGGGAGGATGGTCTTGAATGCTTTAGGGGGCATCCAACAGACCTTCTGGACAGACACTACAGGGCGGGTATCAAGTACAGTGCAGACGTTGTTGTCAAGATTCCTTCAGACTGTCCCCTGATTGACCCGCAGATAATAGACAGGGTATTGAGATACCATCTGGACAATTACGGGAGGTTCGATTACGTAAGCAACCTCCATCCACCAACCTATCCGGATGGCAATGACGTTGAGGTCATGCCGATGCAGGTTCTTGAGACTGCCTGGAGGGAGGCGGAAAAAGAGTTTGAAAGGGAACATACCACCCCGTTTATATGGAACAACCCCGAGAGATTTCGCATAGGAAATGTGAGGTGGGAGACAGGGCTGGATTTTTCGAATATCCTTCGGTGGGTATTGGATTATGAAGAGGACTATCAATTTGTTAAGAGTGTTTATGAAGAACTTTACCACGTTAATCCTCTCTTTGGTTTTGATGATGTATTACACCTTTTAAGTATGCGTCCTGAGCTCAGGGACATTAATAATATGTACCGTGGAATGAACTGGTACGGGCAGTACCTGCATGAATTAAAGACCGTTGCACTTTCGTGAAGAGGTTGAATTGAGAACAGTAAATTCAGAGTGACACATATGTTGCGGCTCTTGACACACCGGCAATAAAATGCCCGCAACCAGTGATAATATGTTTATTGGAAGCAATATGATAGAGTCTTCACTCATTCTCGACGGACATCGTGTCCGTCTCCGAGGTAATTTCGCAATTCACCATCCGGGTGAATTTACTGCGAAATTAAAGCCGTTCAGACTCTATCATATCGCTTCCTCCCTTGTTCAAGGCTTTTCATATCTGGAGCCGGGGAATAGTTTGTTAAGCCGGACTTGCTCAGGTGTTATGTCCGGGTTACAGAAGAGTCTATCGATGTCTGGAAATGGATAATCATATGGAACATGATCTGATAAGGCTGAAAGAACGTGCCCTGAAGGTGAGGGAACATATACTCGGGATGGCGGCGAGGGGCGGCTGTTTTGTGGGCTCAGCCCTGTCATGTACTGATCTGGTGGTATTCCTTTACTCCCGGTTTCTT
>JAADGU010000136.1 GCA_013152195.1 Nitrospirota bacterium | reverse complement strand
GAGCGTTTGGCTCCATAGGTACTGTCCCCGTGGGCAGAATTAAGGTAGGAACCGGCGTCTGCCGGGCCGGTGTACAGAAAGACTGCTGAAAAAAGAAAGACAACAGATAGAATTAGTATTCTGCTTTTTCCACGTCTCAAATCTCTAACCTCCAGATTGACGATTTACTACACACAACGACCATGTCATTAATGACTTCAGTTTCTGGATGTATGGCAAACGCCACACCCATACAGGGCTGTTGGAAGATAAGAGCTCTTGTAGTTCCACCTCAGCATCTTGTAGTAGGGAGAACCATGGGACCTGTGACAGGAGAGACAGATGACCCTGTCAGTTCCAGGGGTTACGGTGCTGACAGCAGCAGTCAGCCCGTCAGACAACGACCCCGCCGGTCTTCCAACAGGCACCGTACCCGTATAAATAGTCGACATGGAAACAAACTCTCCTGAATTCGGAATAATCACATCTGTCGGGTGTCTCAGCCATGGTGAAGCTGACCCGATACCACTGGTTCCACCCAGGTGAAACGTGGAATGACATTCAGAGCAGAGCTCACTGATGGTCCCCTTCATATTTGCCCAAGAGTCCGTCGTACCCCTGGTGGCATAGGCTTCTGCCAGATACTCGTTGTGGTCTGTAGTGCTCAAGGTATCCTGCCAGTCGCTGTCCTCTGCACCCTTTATCCTGTAGAGAAACCTGTAGCTGGTGGGCACATCGGCTCCCTGCCCGGTCAGTGTAAAACCGGTGCCGTACTTGAGGATCGAGTCATCACCGTGATGTCCACCACTGACTGCCGTCCACTCATCAGATGAATCCCTGTTACCGTGACAGCCGTTAGACCCTGCACACACCAGTCGGCTGGCAGTACTGAACCCTGTGGCTGAAGGGTCATAGGCACTGTTATATCCAGGCGGCGTATTGCCGAGTGTGACATCTGCCGAGGTCACTATGCCCTGGACATTATGTCCGCTGGAGTCCGCGAGTCCGCAAGTAAAACATACGAAAAATTCCCTGCTGCAAGGTCTGTAGGGTCAGAATGGTAGACCTGCGGAATGGAGTTGACGATATTACTGGCTGTGTTCTGTGCATGACAGCCTATGCAATCACCACGGAGCAGTCTCTGATTGGGCGTAGAAGAACTGTCATAATTCATCGGGACACCTCCCTGGCTGTTGTGCATGGTGTGACAGTTGCTGCATACGCCACTAACCTCTGCCCGCACTTCGCCAAACAGCATCAACACCACAAGCAGAGCAAGGCATATTATATGGATCCTTTTATTCATCTGGTTTTGCAAAACACTCCTGAAATATTATATGCAATAGCTATACCATAATATGCATTGTATAAACCTCACAGGGTAATTTCAGCCTCTCTGCAAATTGCAAAGACCGGCATTGCCTAAAAATACAGGCTCCCTTAAAGGGTTTAATCATCCAGACAAGTCTGAAACCTTTGCCTTCCCATCTTTAAATGAACAACTAAACAGTGTAATAAAGTACACAACTTCGGCCTCGTTTTACTTTTTATGGCATTGGATACATAGCTGCCTCTTTCTATCAAATGCAAGCATAAAATCAGCCTTGGCAGAATGCATACTATGACATGAAATACAGGTAAGCGACTTACCGTTACGCGGGTCTATGACGCCGGCACCTAAAGGATGCGTAATTTCATGCTGAGATTCATGGCACCTGGAACAGGCTGTAATATCGTCTGTTTTGAAATAGAGAGGCTGACCCGAATGCAGAGGCACATGACATTCAAAACACTTTCTGTCCTTGACAGGAGCACAGCGGATGGACTTTAACGTCTTCTCCATCATGACAGTCCTCTTCTCGGTCTTCTCATGGCAGTTGAGACAGATGCCTGATTCGTTTACTGTCAGGTCCTTCTTTTTAGATGCATGAGGATTATGACACATGGTGCAGACATTTTTTGCATTGGCACCATGGATATCCGCACCGTTGAATGTCGCAATGACATTTTTGTGGCAACCAAGACACAAGGCCTCGCCCTCTCTTTTAGTGGTTACCTTCCCGTCAGCAACAAAAGGTTTATGGCATTGTCCACAATCCTTTTTCAGAAAGGCTGTATGACCGTAAGGACCGAGAAGGCCTTTAGCATCAGTGGCATGTCCAGAGTGACAGTTTGTACAATCCAGTCCTTTTGTGACGTAAGCTATGGAGATCCCGCCCGCCTTACACCTTGGGGCATGACAGCTCCGGCACAGCCTGGCAGGGGCGGCAAGCAACTGGTTTTCCTCCGAAGATGCATGAGCATCATGGCATGATGAACATTTGCCCTCCTTAAAAACTGCGTGTACTTCGGGTTTCTCAAGTTGCCCTTTGGCATCCTCGTGGCAATTCCAGCAGAGCTTCTTTTCTTCGCTGACCAGGAGGTATTTATTCTTTCCGCTATGGGGGGTATGACAATCCGTACACACACCCTTTTTAAGGGCACCGTGCAAGCTGGATTTCCGGATAAGCTTTCTGATACCTTTATGACAGCCCAGGCACAGGGAATTTATATCATCCCTTATCAGGCCCTTTGTGTCACTTACATGCGAGCTATGACATGAAATGCACATACCCTGTTTAAACGGGAAATGGACATACCTGTCAGACAGGCCTTCCTCAAGCTTTACATGACACTGATAGCAAAGCTCAGGCACACTCGTTTTAAGGTCAGAGCGGGCATAGGCATTACTGTTCAGGGCTGACAAGACAAGCGTTATCAGCATGAAGCTTACAGCGATTAAGGTTACTGACAGGAATCTTCTGTCATTTATGACAGGCTTCACAGTCCCTCTCCTGGCAAATGGATCATGCTTTATCTTTTTAAGCATCCCCGGCTTTTCCGTTACATGGGGTTCATGACAGCTCAGACACTGCCTGATTTGGGCTAAAGGCTTTCTGTGCACCTTCAACAGTCTCTCCGTATCAGTTGAGTGGCATTTAAGGCATAACGCCGGGTCTTTGGCGTTCAGCAGGTCCTTTGATTCAGAGTAATGGGAGCGATGACAACTCAAACAGTCCCCCTTTTCCATATCTATATGTCCTTTCCTGGCCCTGGTAGTCACTACCCTTTCATGACATGAAAGACAGAGCTCCGTGGGGCGGCTTAAGAGTTGATACTCAACCCGGGTCCCGTGGGGGCTGTGACAGGCCGTACATTTCCCCTCATCCACGGGCAGGTGCCTGTTCCTGCTGTTCTTCAGCGCCGTCTTTGTACTTGTATGACACTTGTAACAGAGCTCCGCCATGGGCATAATTGTATTTGCCGTGTAATCACTGGCATGAGGGGCATGGCATGTCAGGCAGGCCCCGTCCCTGAACGGCGGATGCATCTCCTTTGCCTTAACATCCGGCAACATACCATCATGGCAATCAATGCAGAGCTGATTCGGAGAATTGCTCAGCAAATCCTTGTTATCAGATGCATGCGCCTTATGGCAGGAAAGACAATCTCCTTTATTCACAGGTGTATGGATATAGGTCTTAAAAAAGTCCTTCTCCTCCTTCTTATGACAGCTATAGCATAACCGGGCACGCACGGCCTTAAGCATAACAGGAGTGTCCGTGCCATGAGGGTCATGGCATTTTGTGCATTGAAGCTCGGAGAACGGCTTATGCGTGGATCTCTCCTTTAACTCCTTTTTCATATCAGCATGACATGTGAGACATATCTGTCCCTCAGGTGCTTTCAGATAAAAAGTGTTTCCTGAGCCATGAGGGTCGTGACAGGCTGTGCAGCCCTCCTCCTTTATTGGTTCATGCAGGTTAGTCACATCAATCCTCGGCTTGCCGGCGTGACACTTCAAGCAAAGATCCTTTTCATCCATAAGGGTAATCTTCGGATAATCCGACGCATGCGGAGTGTGACAGTCAAGACATTTACCTTCACCAGCAGGAGGATGCCTGTAAGTTGTCTTAAAACCCTTCTCTTCCTTCTTGTGACAGCTATAGCATAGCTTGGCATCCGGGGCAATAACACCAAGCGGATCCGGGCCTCCCGGGGGATTATGACAGGAACTGCATTGCCCGAGTTCCAGTGGAACATGGACCGATTTCCTGAGCAACTTGTCATTTGTTGAGCTGTGGGGGGTATGACAGCCTGTACATTTACCCTGTTGAACCGGATAGTTTTTATGTGCCTTTTTGAAACCGCCCTCAGCAGGGTCATGACACGATTGGCAGAGATCCGCCTCATCCTTTATGAGATTGTCCTTATATTTAGAACCATGGGCTGCATGGCATGTAAGACATCCATCTGAAAGGGGCTTGTGGCGATTAGCCCTCATAAAGGGGGCCCTGTCATGACAGGTAAAGCACTGCTCACTGCCCGTCTCTTTCTGAAGAAACCTGTTTTCAGATGCATGGGGGTTATGGCAGGGGACACACTTACCCTGCTTCAGGGCGGTGTGCAGATTGGGTAACTTTTCCATATCCGAGGCCATCTTCTGGTGACAGGTAAAGCAGAGCTTCCTCTCCTCCCTCTCCCTGAAGGATTTAACGGCAAGTCTTCCATGACGGAGGTGGCAGGCCTCACAATCCTGTTTACTTACCGGAGAGTGCACATACTTCTTCTGAAAATCATTAAGCTTCTCCTTGTGACAATCCAGGCATGGCTTTGGCTCAAACCCCCGCCTTCTTGCTGTATCTTCAGGAACACAGGCATAGATGAGGCCCAGGATAAAAAACAGAAGGAAAACTTTTAGTATATTCTTTCCTTTGGGGATAATCATTCCTCTCACAATTATCAATCTCTATGCAGACCTTCCTGTTTACCAGGTTCGGATAATTTATCCCTGACCGGTTTTGTTTGTCAAGAATAAACTATTTCTGCAATCCTTCCTCAAGTGATTTTATTGCCTCATCATCGATTTTTATCTGTGCCTTTGCCCTTAACTGTGCTACAAACTCATCCCGGAGGGCATTGAATTCTTCTTTAAAATATGCCTTGTATACAGCATCTCTCACTTCTTCGAAATTCCTGACTTCCCCGTCAATCTTTCCCTGCAGACGGATTATTCTATAGAATGAATCAACCTTAACTATCGGGCTTGTCTCTCCTGTCTTCAGTGTTGCCACAATCTCCCTTTCAGGCACTGGGAGTTTCTGCATGGTAAGCCATCCAACCTCTCCACCTTTTGGACCCGCAGCGTCAATCGACTTGTTCCTTGCCAGCCATGAAAAATCAGTACCCTCCTTCAGGCTGCTCAACAGACTCCTGGCCTCATCCATGGTCTTCACCGTAATCTGCTGGATTCTAAACCTCTCGGGACGGGCAAATTCTTCCCGGTGTTTTAAATAATAGTCTTTCAATACCTTATCCGAGACTTCGATCTTCGGGATAATTGCTTTATTGATGAACGCCTTCTTCAAAAGCTGATTCTCATAGCGCTCTACCTTTTTCCTGAAACCGGGAGCAGTATCGTAACGCCGGCCAAGAGCCTCATGGTCAACTACCTTACGGTCGATCCAGCTGTTAAGGATGTATTCCTTTGACTTACCCCTGTAAGCACTGGCCATGCCTGCAAACTCACCTACAGTAAGCACCGAACCATTAACCTCGGCCACCACCCTTTTATCCTTTGACCACTTCGCTGATTCCTCGTCACCCTTACCCGAACTGACAGCAGAAAGAATATCCTTATTAATCTTAACAGCAGCGTGTTTACGAAGATATTCCAGATATTCATCAGCACGCTGTTTCTCTCTTTGCTTCCTGATAGCCTTCTCTATCTCTTTCCTGACATTCCTGAGTTCTTCATCAGGTGCCTCTTTCCTGCTGATCAGCCTTACTATATAATATTTATCCCGTATCCTCAGGATATCGCTCAGGTCACCCGGGCTGAGCCCGGCAATGGTTTCAGCAATATAGGGTGGCATGGACCTTCGTGGAAGAACAATCTCTCCCCCGTTCTTCCCGGAACGATGGGTAGAGTACTTCCGGGCAAGGTCACTGAAATCAGCTCCTTCCTTTAGTTGCCCTGCTATACCAGCGGCCTCTTCTTCTGAGCTTACCTCAATAATACCGAGGGAAAAGACCTCGTAGTTCTTCCTGTAATAATTTATAATATCCTCGTCTGATACCGAGACTTTCTGCGAAATCTCCTCATCATAAAGCTTCACGACCGACTCCCTCAGGATATACGCCTTAACGGCCTGTTGTATCTGTGGGTCCTGATCCATACCCATGCGGCGGGCTTCCTCAATAAACAGCATATCATCTATCAGCTTCTGTACATACCCTGACATGCTCAGGCTCCCTGCAGAGGATAGGTCTTCCCTGCGATGGGCTATCTGCAGCGAATATTTCAGATCTTCTTCAGTAATGGACTCTCCGTCAACAACTGCCAACACCTTTTCCCCTGCCGGAAAGTCCCCCTTCTGCCTAAGGGACACACAACCACCAACAAAAGCAAACAGCAGAAAGATAACAACAATTGACAAAACTCCTGCATTTATCGAGTCTGCGGTCTTTCCTGTCACAGAAGTGCTGCCAGACTCAAACACTGGTCGTTGACCGGTGAGTATAGACTGCCTTTGCGCCATCCTGCCATCTACGTTCTTTATCATCCTTTTTATTGCCTGCACGTTACCGTGACAAGAGCCCTCCTGTTTTTTTTCACCTCAGGGTCATTTATATTCTCTTTTGTAGGTATCTCGGGGTAAAGGAGCCTGTCTTCCCCAAAATATCTGATTAATATCCTGCCTTCAGCTATATTTACATGTTTGATCAGAAACTCCTTCACAGCCAGGGCTCTTCTCCTGCTAATTTCAAAATTGAACTGCTTCGGGCCATGAGCACATGCATGCCCCTCAATTATAACGCCTGTTATCTCTCCGTCTTTCAGGGAATCAATAAATCCCGGCAACGTCCTGTAAGCATCTTCGCTGATTTCTGCACTACTGTAATCAAAGTATATTGTCGTCTGGAACTTTCCTGTAATGGGGGAACTCCGTTGTTCTATTTCAGATCCCTGACAGGTTTCAGACTTCTTCTGCAAATCCCGGGACATGGGTATTACAGGAACAACTTTTTTTATTTCAGGTGGCGGTCTTGAAACAACAGGAACTGTTCCCTCCAAGGTAACTTTCTTAAAAACCCCGCCCACCACGGAAGATGGCCCTGAAACGGAAGGATCTGTTCTGCCACATACTTTCTCCGCCCTTTCCACCAATTTCAAGACAACCCTGGAAGCCACTTTATCCACAGATCTTATTCTACCCCAGTCAAGAATAATTACATTATCATCACCACTTAGTTGGGAGCTATCGCACCACAGGAGCCTGTTCTTTCGGGCATCTACTATCCTGGCTGCAATAGAGACCTCGGGTGGAGAGGAAGCATTTAATCCATCAGAGTAAGTATCCACAGTCCCGACTAAAAAACCGTCCACACCCAGGGAATCTGAAAGGGCCTTCATATCCCTGTAATCCAGTTCCCCCCTCTCCCTGACCCTTAAATCCACTACCGCTCTTCTGACTTCTCCGTACTCCACCGGTTCAAAAACCGGATTTTTGAACAGTTCCACCAGAAACATGTAAGTAGCTATCATACCGGCATCGCTGACCCCGCTGTTATTGCGAAACGGCATCACTGCAATTCTGTAAGTATCTTCCATCTCTTTTCGGGGTGGAGTGAAGGTAAAGGAGACAAACAATCTGTCCACAACCCTGGGGAGAAGCTTATCCATGGTTTTTACTCTGCCCAAACCAAGGATTGAAGTGAAATCATCCCCGGTAGCAGAGGCATTATCGGCCCACAGGATAAGGCCACTGGATGAATCAACCAGCCGGGCTGAAAAACCAATCCCCGGATTTTCCCGCCGGGAAAACAGGTTAACAGAACCAAGAACAACAGCCGTTACATTCAATTCCTTCCCTATCTTCCTGGCCATATCCCTTGAGATGTATCCGGTAGCCCTGACCCTCTCTTTAAGCAGAAACCTGTTGAGGCTATCCTCATCCACCAAGTCAAACCCTTTGCCTTCCAACCGGGCCCTCAATACAGGCATAACATACCTCAGGGCATCCCTGTCCTCGCTTAGATTCACAAATGGAAAGAGGGCTATTCTCTCCTTCAAATCTTTTCCCTCTCCGCGGGATGGTGGAACTGCATAGCAGACACTGGTAATAATAAGAAAGAGAGAGAAGATAACGATTAGCAAAGAAGACGCCAACCGGTCAGGGCTACGAAGCACGCTTCGTTTCACGGCCACGCTGTTCAGTTCTTTTTTAGTCATTTGTCACATGTCGATAATAATTACAACAGGTTATAAGATAGATTATTTTCAGTAGTTAGCAAGTGTCCGGATAGCATCTTTTACTACCCTCAAGAGTGTTTCACTCATAGTCTCTGTCCTTGCACCAAAATGTCTGGCCATAAACCCGCCACCAACACCCGTACTTGTAACCGACCATATAATGCTCCCTGAACCTGTATCTGCCATCATAAGGGTAATGGTCACATTCGGTGCAGAGATATTTCCCATCCTGACCATTCCAAACTGCTCAACCGAGCCGAAAATAAGTGCCTGCACACCAAGGGCAGTCCCCAGGGACTTTATCTGTTCGGTATTCAGGGATGAAGCAGATCTGATTCCCAGACGGTCCATGGCTGCCGTTACCTCCCCGGGAACCACCACATCAACAAGACCCGAGGCCAGCAGTTCACTGATAAGCACATCCCTTACAGCCTCAGCAGCAAACCTCTCGCTGGTCAGATTATTTAAAGGCAACACCGCCACCCTTTTTATAAAACCGAAATCCACATCCTGACGGATATGAAAGGAAGGCATACTGCTACGACATCCTGTACCAAGGAGCAATAGACAGAGCATACCTGTCAGGGCATATTTCTTCAGCAAGTCCATATCGTTTCTCCTTTTACTCTTCAATAGTCAATGGAAAGTGATTATCCCGTTCACAATAAAGAATTCACTACCTAAAATAATGCATCAATAGTCTCTTTTACAACCTTCCTGGCAGTCTCACTCAATGTAGCACCCTCTGTTCCAAAGTGTCTGGTCCAGAAACTGGGGCCGCCTGCAGTGTTCCAGGCAGACCATATAATATTGCCGGTGGAGGTATCAAGTAACATCAGGTGGACAGAGACCTCAGGATAAGATGCCGTAATCCCCCGGCTTATCCCAAAGGCCCCAACCGAGCCCATCATTACTGCCTTTACGTTCAGTCTCTCCCCTATTTTCTGTATCTCCTCAACGGTTATATCCTTAAGGGATCTGACCTTTAAGTCCTTCAGCACCCTTGATACCTCTCCGGGTTCAATAACATCAACTCCACTGGCAAGGAGCTCCGAAATAACCAGCCCTCTGATCTTTTCACCGGCATTCTTGTCTGTGGTAAGGCTTTCCAGCGGCAATACCGCTATCTTCCTTATCTTGCGAACATCCACATCCGGCCGGACATATTGCTGCGGGCCGACACATCCCCACATGAGAACCAGAAAAGCACCCAGGGCCAGGAACAGGAACCCGGGAAGCATCCTCTTTTGTTTTCTATTTCTAATTCTATCAGTCATTTTCTGATTCCAACCTGTTTTTGCCATTCACCGAAAGCATTCGGAGAACCGTTCTCTGAAGCTGACTTTAATTATAATTCAGACACCTCAGAATCTGCAATTTAAATTTGCACCGACAGTATAGGTTTCTGTCTTTTTCTCCCGCACACTCTGTGTATAGTTATACGTGAAACGGAGATCTATAAACTTTGTAATATACCATAACCCGTAGCCGCTGAGCGAGTTGTCAGTTGAGGAGTCCGGCTCGGAACGGGAATGCTGATAGTTTAAATTCACTTTAAGGACAGGTACGGGAAGCCAATCAATTAAAACTCCCTCAGAGGTACTTGTATTGCCATCGATATCTGAAACCCTGAAACTTCCGGAGAGATTGATAAACCTCCCCGGACGGTATGTAATGATTGCACCACCCTCTTTTGAATCCGAGGAAGTACTGTCTGACGATTGACGGTTAAAGCCATATATGAGATTACCCGTAAGCTTGCGGGTAAGAAATGCATCCAGTGAGCCACGGATAAAACGGGAAGTGAGGTGAGAACCTGCTGTATAGGATTTTGAATCCGTGTATCCCATATCGGTAATCATGTTGACATCCCTGTAAAGTCTTGAGCCAATACTTAACAGCAATGAGTTATTCAGGGACTGTTTCTCGCTAAAGCTGAATCTGTCACTCCTGATTAATGAAAGGGTTGTGTCAATAGTTGGCAAGGGAACCGAATTAAAGGAGAGAGAATAGATATTGGAACTGATATCCGCCTTATCCTTATTGTCAAATGCCTCGTTTCTCTGAAAACGGAAAGTCGTAGTGAGCAACCTGTGGGTCAACCATGCCGATGTAACACCATAGGTCCTCGTTATATTACTAATTAACCCTTCTTCTTCCCCTATTGTGGACTTACTGAACATATTTACAAAAATACCGCTTACGGAGTCCATGAGTGAAACAGTGTTCTGGTCTGTCCTGTCAATAAAGTAATTAAAGATAAGGCTCAAGCTTTTTGCCGGCATCAGATTCACTCTGAGGTTCAGACCCTGAGTAAAAACCCTCGTCACATCGCTAATTTCACCTGATTCCGGAACTACTTCCAGGCCATATGCCTCAATTTCTGTTACCATAACATCACTTAAACCGGACCTGGCCATATTGATCACCTTGAAATAGCGGGCACTCTGAGCTGAAGAGAACATTATCTCGTATCGGTATATATTGTTGGATATATCAGTTGACACCGAAACATTCTGAATGGTTATTTCTGACCATGCCCCGGGTTGATTAAAGTTACTCTGGTAGGCTTTCCAGTTGCCTGGAGTTATAAGACTAATATCAGCACTGACATCTTTATCCACATAAATATAAATCCAGTCTACAGACTTATCCGGTGATGTCAGAATATCCACGCCTATATTATTGTACTCCTGACCGTTACTACCGATATTGATTCCGGTTGACGTTTGATAATCCTTATCAACAAGGGATGGCTTGTCATTCAATATATCCACTTCAGAGTCAATGGGAATGGTCGTATCTATGGCATAGAGCCCCCTGAACGGCGTTCGCTCAAAAGGCACATTGCCAGTCTGGGTCACGAACTGATGCCTTTTATTCCGCACATAGTTCCCCTGATAGGTAGCAGACACCCTGGTCCTGCCCTCCTGGAAAGAACGGGAGTAGGCGATTCTGTACAGGCCATTAAAGTTATCACCTACTGACTTAGCCAGTATAGACGTCGGGGTCTCATCCACAATATGCCTGTACGTAAGGCTGTAGGAAACGTCTACATCCCTGAACGAATACTGATATATTGAGCTTCCGGAATACCCCGAATATACGGTTCTGGTCTTGTCTGCTTCATTAACAAAGATTCGGGAAAAGTCCCTTTTCTTGTCAAACTGCAGGGAGAGCGAAGGTAATTCCAGTGGTTTTATATTGAGGCGTGAATAATAATACTCGGTTGTTTCCCTGCTGTCATCTCTCAGGTGTGCAGTTGACCACTGCTCCTGTCGGCGATAACCTGTGCTCAGGTCATAGATGGAGTTACGGAGGAAGAGGTCTATTGCAGGCTCAACCGACCTACTGTAACTGGTGGTGGTCACACCTGCAGGGTCGGTAAGATCAGAATCCAGCAAACCTGTTCTGAAGTAGAGTTGATAGGAAAGCATCGGGGTGATTGATTTATCCAGACGCAGATAGAAATTTCGATAAAACGTCCTGTTGGCTGATATTTGTTCGTCATTCTCAAACTGTTTTGTAGTCCTGTTATTTATATCCGCCCATCCCCTGAGGCCTTCGGCAAAAACAGGGCTGCCAAGACAGGCACTCAGTACTGCTAATCCGATAATTTTCCATAATATCTTCCGCATAAGCTCGTCAGTTATTTGTCAATGATTATAAACTCTTTATCATTGACCATCGTTCTGCATGAATTCAAGACTGAAAACATCTTTAACTCTCTATTTCAATTAATCAACTGTTTCTTTTCATCTCTGCTCTCTGGTTAGTTGAATTTTCACTCATAATACGGAAACATCGCTATGCCATAAGGGTTCTTGCCAACAGGAATAACCCGCTCAACCTCTCTTGCAGTCTTATCTACTACCGAGACATTATCAGACCCCCTGTTAACCACATAGAGATTTCTGGCCTCGGGATCCATGATTATGGACCTCGGGGAAGTTCCTACAGGTATGGTACCTATTACCAGGGGCATTACCGTATCTGCAGTATGGTAATCCTCCAGAAAAGGTCTTATAATCATTATCTCGCCGGGAACCTCCCTCAACAGATAAAGCCTGTCAAAGGACGGGTCAACAACGACTCCTGTGACAGAGGTCCCCACATCGCTGATATAGCTGACAGCTCCAGCATCATTCCCTTTAATAACCTCTATGATATCAATAACCGAGAGCCTGTCAGAACCATAATTAGCGACATAAACCTTCCCTCTCTGATAGTCTATAGCAAGGGCCACAGGGTTCCATTCCACACTTAACCTGGCAACCTCTTCAAACCTGCCTCCCTGAATATCCATTCTCAGCACCGAGACATCCCTGGAATCCCTGTTAACGACATACACATTAAAATATCTCTCACGGTAATTCCTTAAAATATTAGCATTCGCAAGGCTGAGAAACCGCGAAGCCATAACAGTCTCTGACGGAGGGTCTACAGCCACCGCTATCGGACCATTGCCGACATCTATCTTGTCTATTTCCTGATAGGTTGTGGCATCAACAACTGATACTGTGTCAGAGCCATAATCGGCCACAAAAAGGAGTTCCCCTCCAGAGGCCCCCATGGCTACCGCTATCCCTTCCGGCGCACTGCCAAACCGGATCGGTATCTCCTGTTCCACCTTATTTGTGGTGGGGTCAATCACTGAAATGCTGTTAGAGCCTGAATTGGCAACATAAACCCTTAACCGGTCCCTCCTCAGGCCTGCAGCAATCCCCCTTGGATTCCTTCCAACCCTTACAGTTGCTACTACCTCACCTAATTGTCTGTTAATCACGGAAACGTTATTCGAATCCTCATTGGTAACATAAACAAGGAGGCTGCTGAGCTCAGGAACCTGACCCTTAACAGAAAAAACAGGGTTAAAGATGTATCCATCAACAACAGATGCATCTGCATTCCAGGTCAGGAACAACGATGTGTTCTGGTCTTTATATACCGCAATATTTACGGCTATCTCTATCCCCCCGGCAGGCAGGGCCAAACGTGCTACGCTGCCTTTTCTCCTGATCAATGCCCGGCTGACAACAAGCCTCAGTTTTTTGTATCTGCCCTCCGGCAGACTTTTTTCAGCTAAAAGTATCTGTCGGCCCTTCATGTCCAGGGAATTTATATTCAGAGGGGTGCCCATTATCTCCCGATAGGAACCATCCTCTGCCATAATGTCAACTGAGGTCAGATCAAAAGAAATATCTACAGAAGTATCCTCCGCCCCCTTCAGAAACAGGTCAATCTGTCCCTGGGAGTGCACTGAGACACCCTGCTGTCCCTTAATTGCAGTGCATCCCGCTAAAAGGAGCATCGAGCAGAGGAGCAGTAGCATGATACTCCCTGATAGAACAAAAGTCTCTTTATGAAGTTGTATGTTGTTCGGCATAAATTCCTGTTTTAGTATTTGCAATCAACATAATTTGATGATTCTTCCTATGGATCACTTGCCATATCTTCTCAGACCTGATTAACTTTACAGCCACGGCTATTTTTTTGGTTGATACACTTCCACCCTGTTATTAAAGGTATCAGCAATAAGTATCCTGCCTGTTGGGTCAACGGATATATCCCTGGGGTACTGAAACCATCCAGCTGACAGGCCCAACCCCCCAAATTCAAACAGATACCTGCCCTCCTTATCATACACAGAAACAGTATGACGCATATAATCCACCACATAGAGAGTTCCATTCCGATTATCTATTCCAACAGCCATCGGACGGCTCAGCTTGCCTGTACTGCCCCCTTTCCGGCCAAACCTGAAGAGAAACTTCCTGTTTTTGTCATAGACATATACATGTCCCATCTCCTCGCTGACAAGATACATCCTGCCGGCCTTATCCAGGGTCACATAATTTAACTTCACCCTTCTCCCTTCCTCCTCTGGAGATACCATCTCCAGGAAACGCCCCTGATTATTCAGAACGAGAACTCCGGGGAAGTAGGCCCCTGCCACATATATATTGCCCGCTTTATCCATGGCCAGCCGGTATGGGTTAAACGTCTCAGAGCCCTCAAAACCCTCCAGATAAATATCACGCACCCACTTAAGACATGCATTGAAAACAGAAATCCTCTGCCTGGGGTTTTCCTTCGTGGCAGACTGAATAACGTAAAGATTACCCTCGGCATCAAGTGTCAATCCCTGTGGGGATTCAATACCGTTTCTTTTATCAAGCGTAAAGAGGGGGAAAAAATCTGATGTATATATGATAATCCTGCTCTTTCCATCAATAACATAGACCTCATTACTGAACGGATCCACCCACACAAAGGAAGGGAAAAACAACATGTCTTCTTCTCCTTCCACTATGCTGTATGCATGGACTACAGGTACATCCTGCAACTGGGCCTCTATCTTGCCCTGGACGAGAATAAAGGGCAGTACAAAGGAAACAACTATGGTGAGGATACGAAACATAAACCTCCTGAATCAATTCTCAATCATAAAACAAGATACGGCATTGACATACTATAATTTTTAGAACCATCCCCCCTGCCCCTTCTTCATTCAATATCAGGGCATCCATAAAAAACATGGGTATCGCAAGATACCCATGTTTTTGTAATCCAGCCGTTAGCCTGAAATCTTCTCCTCAACTACTCAGTATGCATCTTTCTGTGTATGACACCTCAAACAACCATTACCGGTGCTAAGAGATGACTGATAATTATATCTCAGACTATCGGGATATTGCGAACCATGTGCCCTGTGACAGGAGAGACAGATGACCCTGTCAGTCCCGGCAGTAACGGTCCCTATTGCTGCCGTCAAACCATCAGTCAGTGATGCTGCCGGCCTTCCAACCGGTGTTTCATCACTATAGGTAGTTGATACGGAAGCAAATTCTCCTGAATTCGGGATTACAACATCAGTCGGGTGTCTCAGCCATGGTGAAGCTGACCCGATACCGCTGGTTCCACCCAGGTGAAACGTGGAATGACATTCAGAGCAGAGCTCACTGATGGTCCCCTTCATATTTGCCCAAGAGTCCGTCGTCCCCCTGGTGGCATAGGTTTCAGCCAGATACTCGTTGTGGTCTGTAGCAGTCACCGTATCCTGCCAGTCGCTGTCCTCTGCACCCTTTATCTTGTAGAGGAACCTGTAGCTGGTGGGCACACTGGCTCCCTGCCCGGTCAGTGTAAAAGTAGTGGCGCCGTACTTGAGAATTGAGTCATCACCGTGATGTCCACCGCTGACTGCCGTCCACTCATCAGATGAATCCCGGTTGCCGTGACAGCCGTTAGACCCTGCACACACCAGGCGGCTGGCTGTACTGAAGCCGGTTGAGGAGGGGTCGTAAGCACTGTTATACCCAGGCGGCGTATTGCCGAGAGTGGCATCTGCCGAGGTCACTATACCCTGGACATTATGTCCGCTGGAGTCTGCGGTTACAACATAGGAAAAATTCCCTGCTGCAAGGTCTGTTGCGTCAGAATGGTAGACCTGCGGAATGGAGTTGACGATATTACTGCTGGTATTCTGTGCATGACAGCCCACACAGGTACCCCGCAGCAACTTCCCGTTAGGAGTAGTCGAGCTATCATACGTCATTGGAGAACCATCCTGACTGTTATGCATGGTGTGACAGCTTGAGCAGATGCCGGACACCTTGGCATCAGCATAAGCATAGAGAAAAACTACAGTTAGAAGAGATAAAAACATTGTCATTACTATCCTTCTCATCAATACTTCACCTCCCTTTTTTTGGGGCCTACTCAGCAATGCACAAGACCTGTCAGATTCAGAAAAAAACAAATCATAAATCGGGAAAAATGCCGGCTTCGCCTCCTGAACGACCCTCTTATGAATTAATTGGTTTCAAGACTGAAGCGGGCATCGCCCACCTATTATTAACTTGTTATGAAATAATGCAATAATCATGCCAAAACCCTTGCCAAGTGAAGAAGAGAAACCATACATCCACGTGTGCTCTTCATTCTTGACGAGGACAACGTAACATAAACAGGGTTCTTTTTTCAAGAAATTTATTAAATACCCTTATAGATTCAGGTTAGTGTTCAGCACACTCTCCTTACCATTTACGGCCATACTGTAGTATTTTACATAATTTATGTATGACTTTTCACACAATTATTTCAACACTGCTTTTAGTTGCAGACCCTTAAATGCCCGACACATAGAAAATAATGTCAAATAAATGTCATACAATATCCTTAAAATTCAATTGCGACTCGATCCCTAATATCTTCCATTAAAAAAATCACTTGAAGTCCAGTAAAAACTGTGGCCATTATGGCTGTTGTCCCTTCTGCGTATGACAGGTAAGACAGCCGTCACCACGGCCCAGCATATCGGGGTAATTCCACCTCAACATATCATCATAGGGACTTGCATGTGCCCTGTGACACGATGTACACATGATTATACTATCCATATCAACTATATTTTCTCTACCTGTAGGGTTTTTATAGGCAACAGGTGCCTGGAGGCTATACCTGGTATAGTCCTGAAACTCTGACCCTGCATATCCACCATGCACATTGCTGAAGGAAATGTCGGTGGGGTGCCTGAGCCAGACGTTCTCACCAACTTCTGTCTCACCACCAAGGCTTGGATTTGGATGAAATTTGCTATGGCATTCACCACAGAGATAACTTATGGTATCCATTGTGCTGTGACTGGTATCACCCTTGTAGCCGTTGTGGTCATCAGTAGTGGCCTGATATTCCCACTGCTTCTGTTCCTTGCCTTTTATCCCGTAAAGAAAACGGTAACTCCTGCCCACAGTTGAACCGTCAATCACACTGTCATCCGTATGATGTGCTCCATAAACGGACTTAAACGGCTTCTCTATAGTCCTGTTGCCATGGCAACCCCACGTGCCGGCACAGGTAAGCTGCTGTTGCTGTGGCCAGTATGCAGGCCCCGTCCCCCCGGGAATTACAATATTTCCTATAAAGCCCGGGGGCAGATCCATGGGGGGATGCTCCTGAAGTGAAATTCCCAACACATTGTGTCCCTTTGAATAATCAGGGTTATAGTCATCCGATACATAATAGAAATTTCCAGCGGCAAGGTCTCCGTTATCCATGTTATGCATTACCTGAGGGATCCTTGTCTTCCCTTTAACTATAATATTCCTGGCACCGGTAGGGTCCTGGGCATGACAGCCGAGGCACCCGCCCTTTGTCAGAACCGGATTGGGTTTGCTGGCATGCATACTGTGGCAATTCTTGCACTTGCCCTTTACCCTGGCATCACTACTTGAAGGGAAAGAGAGGAATAGAAGAATAGAGAACAGGGTAAAGAAGACAGAGCAAAGAAGGTGAAAATCCTTCCACTTAACACCCCACCGCCTGCCCTTTGTCCTCAGCTCTTTGCCCATTGCTATTCACCCTTACCTGTATGACATATAAAACAACCGGTGCTACCCTCTTCTCCTGAGACAATGGAATCATAATTCCACCTCAGCATAAACTCGTTAGGGCTCCCGTGTGCCACATGACATGAAAGACACATGACAATGTCTGTGCCGGGCCTCACCACCTCACTGGATACAGCAGGGACTTCCGGTCTCGCCACAGGTGCATCAAGGCTGTAAACCCTTATGCCGGAACTATCTGCCGGAGGCGGCACATCAGGGTTATAGCTCATATATTCCCCCCTTTCCGGCAGGACAATACCTGTGGGATGTCTGAGCCAGGGACTTGCCTTGCCTATCTCATCCCTGAGGTAAAGACCGCTATGGCAGTCGGCGCAGAAGCGGTTGATTGAGGGGGTATATTCATTATGTTCCTTTGAAGAAGCAGTGTAGCCCCAATCCTTATCCTCCAGCCCGGCAACCCCCTTCACATCAGCCGTTCTCTTCAGAAACCTGTAACTCCTGGCTGTAGTGCTTCCGTCAACAGGAAAATCCTCTGAATGATGTGTCCCCAGAATAGATGCAAACGGATTTTCAATATTCCTGTTTCCATGACAGCCATTGGAACCCGCACATGCGAGGGGCTTCTTGTCGTTGAATCCAATAGTGGAGGGATCGGAAAACCGGTCATATCCCGGGGGCATAAACATATTCTTTGTATCTACTGAGGCAAGACCATCCACATTATGCCCTCGCCTGTCACCAAAGACCTTAACATAATAGAAATTGCCGCCAGACAGGGGCCTCTCCGGCTCTACCCTGCTGTAGACCACAGGACAGGCACCCTGGCACCACCCAGCATCTTTATGGTATTCCTGTCAGCATTTGAGTGACAATTTACACACATGGAGTTCTGAAGGACATACCTTAAAGGCTTACCGGGAGCCGCTGCCTCCATCATACCCGGATAGAGACTGTGACAGACCTCGCAATCCCCTGAAACCACGGTCTCACCGCCCTTTGGAAACCAGAGGACAAGCAGCATACAGAGAAAGATAAGGACAGCTACAATAGTTACCTTTTTTTTCATATTCAGTATTCGTGTTGAATTCTGTTCTTTAAATCATCATGCTGAAAGTAATATTATGCAACAACAGTGCCAAGCCAGGCAATTACGCACCACAAACAGGATTTCTGCTTATTGCTTTTTATATCCCTTTTTTAATCCATGACAATTGGGACAGAGCTCAAAAGTACTCTTGGCGGGGTACCTGAAGAGGTGTATATAATCAGAACTGTGCTGGTTATGACAGCTTGCGCATGTAAGCTCTCCATACCTGGCCTTCGGGTCTTTTCTGCCCCTGATTGGATGTCCTGCCTGAGTAAAGGTACCCGCCGCGTGGGGTGCCTTACCGATTCTCGGATGACACTGAAGGCAGAGATCAGTTATCGGGAGGTCAAGCAGTGCAACGTTTGAAGAACCATGAATATCATGACATAGCGTACACATTCCTGCCGACACCGGAGGGTGCTGGTTCTTTCTGGTGAAATCCGAGCTGTCGTGGCAATTAAAACAGAGTTCCGGCAGCTTGGCAACAAGAAGCTTCTTAACATCGCCCTGATGCGGCTGGTGACAGAAGAGGCACATTCCTGCCTCAACAGGGTAATGGTTATATTTACCCTTGAACTCATCCCTGATATGGCACTTGAAGCAAAGGTCGGGAACATCAGCCCGCAACAATTTTTCCGAGGGTGAGGAGTGAGGATTATGACACTTCAGGCACAACCCCTTCAGCACGGGTGCATGGTGCTTCTTCTTCGCCTCTGATATAAAATCGTCCTTAACATGACACATGAAGCAGAGGTCCGGCGGCTTTGAAACGAGTAGTCTCCGGTTATCACTGCTGTGCGGGTTATGACATGTCGTACACATTCCTGCCGCCACCGGAGGATGAGTCGACTTGTTTTCGAATTTTGTCTTGTCATGACAGTAGAAACAGAGATCAGGCACAGGAGCCCTCAGTATCTTGGGATTATCAGTGGAGTGAGGATTATGACATATCAGACACTCCCCTCCTGCAACAGGGGGATGGACCACCTTCTTTGTAAACATGGCCTTATCGTGACAGGCCCAGCAGACATCAACCCCCTCGGCAAACAGATACTTCGGAAACGCCGCATCCCTCTGGTGGGCCTGGGCATGGCATGTAACACATCCCATATCTACAGCAGGATGTATAACCTTCTTTGCAACCTTGTCCTTATGGCACTTCATACAATCAGGAAACTTCTCTGCAGAGGAAATTAGCGGGACAAGAAAAATGACGACTATAACTGCGGTAAGAAGACTTATAACATACTTATATTTCATAAACTCCTATAATTATCAGCCTACAGGCAATTCCTGTTCTGGTCAGAGGATAAAGACCGCATTCGCTCCTTAACAAGCTAAGGGTTCCAGGTTATGCGGGGGAGTGTAAAGGGAAAAAGACAAGCCCCTTACACCCCCTTTCCGCTCAAGTGGAAACGGCTACCTTTTCTTTTTCTTGCTCTTACTCTTCTTGGCAGGCTTCTCTACCAAGGGACTCTCATGAGATGCCTTTCTCTCATCCATGCTGCTGAAAACTTCTATTTTTGTAACTTCAACATCAGCCTTTGAAGAATGACAGACGACACAGAACTTCTGCATATCTGCTCCGCCTTCAGTATCAACCCTGAGGTATTTGTAGTTTGGATTGGAAGGATGCGGATCATGGCAGCCCACACACGCAAGTTCGCCGCTTCTTAAAAATGACGGTGGCACATTGGCAACCTTTGGGTTAGGGACCACGCCATATGGATGGCTCTTGGATGCAGAAACAGGAATAATGCCCATGCCTCCATTTTCAATCGTTTCGTGACACCCGAGACATAAAGCGGTAACGCCGGTATAGGGCTTGTTAGTCCTCGGATTCTTCACCTTCTTGTTTGGCTCCACGGCAAAGATAATATCCCCCTGTGCAGTGTGAATACCGTGACATCCGGTACAGTTCAGACCCTCATGCTTACCGGCAGCATACAGGACAGCAGGGACTAAAAGAGATAAGATTCCAACAATAGCCAACTTTAAAAACATAGACTTAAACATATCCTTCCTCCTGATCAAGTATTATTATTATATTTGGCAAATTATACGAAAGAGAGCTTTCATTCGTCAAGTTTTTTCTCCTGCTACCACTGACAATCCTGCTTTCAAAAAAACGCTTATACCTCAAAGGCATCAACAATATGTTGAACCTGATAGGTGCCGTCCTTCAGGTATAACCCTATAACATCAAACCTGCCACTTGCCCCGAGCATCCTGTGAACCTTCAGATAATAGAGTGCTAGTCTCTTCAGTCTCTCCCGCTTGCGCCATGTAACAGCCTCGGAGGGATACCCGTACAAGAGACTCTGCCGGGTCTTTACTTCAACAAAGACAATCGTATCTCCGTCCCTGGCCACTATATCTATCTCTCCGATAGGGGTCTGGTAATTGGATGCCATGATCCTGTAGCCCTTCTTCCTGAGGTATTTCACGGCAAATGCCTCTCCCTCTTTACCGGTTTGATTCTTCACAATTATATGATACTATAACAACAGAATCATTATGGAATCAAAAAAAACCTTCCTGCAGCCTCTTACAGGAAACAATCAACTTATGGGGGGGGAATTATTAGTGAAAGTTATAGAAGCAGTCAAAACAAGAAGGAGCATCAGAAACTTTCAGGACAGGGAGATCTCCGACAAGGAAACAGACAGGCTTATAGAGGCCCTTATATGGGCACCGAGCGCCGGCAACCTCCAATCAAGGAAGTTTTATTTTGTTACAGACCCTGAAACAAAAGATTCCCTTTGCAGGGCAGCCCTGAACCAGACATTTATAGCAGAGGCCCCCCTGATAATTGTTGGCTGTGCAGACCAGAGGATAGCCAACAGATACGGCCTCAGGGGGATGGAACTCTATTGTATCCAGGATGTGGCCTGCAGTATCATGTGCATGATGCTTGTTGCCCATGAAATGGGGCTTGGCTCTGCATGGGTCGGGGCCTTCCATGAAGATGAGGCAGCAGATATCCTTGGTCTTCCCGGCCACCTGAGGCCGGTGGTTATTGCCCCCGTGGGATGGCCGGAAGAAGTACCACCTGCACCAAAAAGATTCGGCCCTGAAGAGGCAGTGGTCTGGGTCAGGGGGTAGGAGCTCTCAGCTTTTCCTGCCCTTTCTTACCTTTACAGCCTTGCCGTGTGCCTCAAGGCCCTCCAGGTCCGACAGGGTCTCCACCACTGAAGAGAGCCTCTGAAACGACTGTCTGCTGAAACTCAAAAGGCTTGATCTCTTTACGAAATCATACACCCCGAGGGGGGAAAAGAATCTGGCAGTTCCACCTGTCGGGAGGGTATGGTTTGGGCCTGCTGCATAATCCCCAAGGGCTTCAGGGGTCCATCTTCCAAGGAATATGGCCCCTGCATTCTGAATCTGCGGCAGGAGTTTTTCGGGTTTTTCCGTCATAATCTCAAGATGCTCAGGGGCTATGAGATTGGCAAGCCGGACTGCCCTTTTGAGCGTACCTGTTACGATTATTGCACCAAAATTCTTCAGTGAGGCCTCGGCAATCTCTCTTCGTCCAAGGGCCTTCAGCTGTTTCTTCACCTCTTCACTCACACTGAGTGCAAGTCTTTCGGAAGAGGTGACAAGCACTGAGGAGGCAAGCTCATCATGCTCTGCCTGGCTCAGAAGGTCTGAGGCCACAAACTCCGGAGGGGCTGTTTTGTCCGCAATAATAAGGACCTCGCTTGGCCCGGCAATCATGTCAATATCCACATCTCCGAAGACCATCCGCTTGGCAGTGGCAACATAGATATTCCCGGGGCCCACTATCTTGTCCACCTTCTCTATCGTCTCCGTCCCGCAGGCCATGGCAGCTATTGCCTGGGCACCTCCAACCCTGTAAACCTCCCTGACGCCTAAAAGGCTTATAGCAGCCATAACATATGGGTTGACCTCTCCACGTGGGGTGGGGACACAGAGGGCCAGCTCTTTCACCCCTGCCACCTGGGCCGGTATCACATTCATCAGGACTGTTGAGGGGTAGGATGCCTTGCCCCCGGGGACATATACGCCAACACGCTGAATGGGACGGATAATCTGCCCCAGCATGGCCCCACCCTCCCTGTACGACCAGGACTCCTCCTTCTGCCTGAGATGAAAGCCCCTGATCCTCCCGGCAGCCATTCTCAAAGCCTCAACCCCTTCAGGGTCCGCCTTCCCGGCAATTGCCTTTATCTCCCTGAGGCC
>JAADGU010000067.1 GCA_013152195.1 Nitrospirota bacterium | reverse complement strand
GACATTTGTCAGGATCAGGTTCCTGATGGTCCAGTTTGGATTTGATCTAACAAATATGGAAAGTGAGGGCTTGCTTCCAAAAGACTATCTTGAAAATAAAACCAAGCTTCACCGGAGTTGATAAAATCACAGGATTATATTAACCCGGCAAATAAAAACAGAGTTTTTAGCTGGTTCAGGGGTAGATATTGCAGACAAGCAGGTTTTTCTGAATAAAAGCCGTGGTAATAGAAGGAAAAGGGAAGAGGAACACACCCCTTAATCCCCTCTTGATAGAGGGGAAAGTACCTGTCATTCCTGTTCTTGCCGGTAAGAGCGGACGAGGTGAAGGGGGAGATCAAGCAGGTAAAAGGCAGTTTTGAGAAGGCAGGGAGAGTAAAACTCCCCTCTAAAAAGAGGGGGCGGGGGGTGTGTAAAGAGCAGGTTCTTCACTGCTTAAATGCATGATATTGCAGACGAAGATGTCTCCCTGAATAGTTGCCAGGTTAATAGCTGAGTATAATGTCGTGATTAAAGATCGATATAGGTATTGGGTGCAAAGTTTGTGGCCATTGTCCAGACCGTAGCCCTGCCCTTTTTCAGCCTGAAGACCGCCAGGCCGTCGTAACCCTGCTCTTCGACCCATGGCTTCAGGAAATCACGCTTTGCCACGATTTCCTGCTTCAGCGCCATATCCTCATCCAGTTCCACTTTGCCGCTCACCCGGACCTGAACGAGATTCTGCATATCCTGATTGTTAAAACAGAACTCCACTTGCGGATTTGCGCACAACTGCCTGTACAGATCCTTGAACTTTCCGGTGTGGAAAATTATGCCGTTGTATGCCGTTGTCGTCAGCCCGGTACACCAGCATGCCGCGTACATGTGGAACGTTGTCCTCGGACGTCGCAAGGTGACAGACCTGATTTCCGTTGATTAGTGCAAATATCCCGTTTTTGTCCATAAAACCCTCCTCTTTGCAAGAGTTTGTTCCTTCTAATATACATCTTAAAAGATTACCATGCCCCTTTTCTTTCAAAATCTTATCTTTTTCTTGAACTATCCTGCTTTATTGGGATTTTCAATACCACGCCGTCTCTGCAATAACGATGGTTGCCTGAATATTGCCTTTTAAGTTAATATGTGAAAATGTACAAATATGAAATTATAATTTACTGGAGTAGAGAGGACGACGCCTTCGTTACCGAGGTGCCTGAACTTCCTGGATGCATGGTACATGGGCAGACCTATGAAGAAGCGATAAAAAATGTTCAAGAAGCAATTCAGCTATGGATTGATACCGCAAAAGAATTTGGAGATCCTATCCCGGAGCCCAAGGAAAAAAGATTGATATTTGCATAGACATTAACAACTCAGGCAGTTTTACGGCAAAGGTGCAAGCAGATTAAGACCCTCGGTCTCTTTAAAACCCATCATGATATTCATGTTCTGTATTGCCTGGCCTGAAGCGCCCTTCAGGAGGTTATCTATTGCAGTGACAACAACAAGGGTTCCTGTACGCTGATTGACCTTCATCCCGATATCACAGAAGTTAGTTCCCCGGACATTCCTGACATCAGGCAGATTCCCTTCATCATAAACCCTTACAAAAGGCTCCTTTTTGTAGATATCCCGGTAATGTTCAAGGAGATGACCGGTTGAAGCATCCCCCTTCAGCCTGCAATAGATGGTGCTCAGGATTCCCCTGTTTACAGGCAACAGATGGGGTGTGAAATTGATTGTCAGCTGTGTGCCATGGATTAAGGAGAGTTCCTGCTCAATCTCGGGGGTATGCCTGTGCGTGGCAATCCCGTAAGCCCTGAAAGACTCGTTTACCTCACAGAAAGAATAGGGGATAGCGGCCTTTCGCCCTGCCCCGGAAGTGCCTGACTTTGAGTCTATAACTATAGAGCCAGCCTCAATCAAACCCTCTTTCAAGGCCGGATAAAGACCGAGCAGAGCCCCTGTAGGATAACAGCCCGGATTGGCCACAATCCTTGTCTTCTTTATATTCCTGCGGTAGATTTCCGGCAATCCATAGACTGCTTTTTTGAGCACTGAGGGATATTCGTGTCTGGTACTGTACCATTCTTCGTATACTGCCGGGTCTTTGAGCCTGAAATCGGCTGACAGGTCAACAACATTTTTTTTTCTGGAGTAGAAGAAACTGACCGCTTCCTGCGAGGCTGCATGGGGAAGTGCCATGAAGAAGAGATCAGCCTTTTTGAGGAGAATCTCCGGCCTTAAAGGCTCAAACTCAAGATCAAGCGAGCCCATGAGATGGGGGAAACAAATCCACGACTTTCCTGCCGGATGAACGTTCTGAAGTAACAGCCGTTATTTTGACTTCGCGATGCAGAGAAAGGAGGCGGAGCAATTCGCTGCCTGCATATCCGCTACCGCCGCATATAGCCACTTTAAGCATCTATTTACCTGGACATAAACATGGATAATCTGCAAAGGACACAGTAATGCACAGAGAAAAAAAGTGAATAATTTCTCTCTGTGTTCTCCATGCTCTCTGCGGTTAGATGGATTTTACCTCTTGGAGAACTGGAATCTCTTCCTGGCGCCCTTCTGCCCGTACTTCTTTCTTTCCCTCATCCTCGGATCCCTGGTAAGCAATCCTTCTTTCTTGAGCTTCGGCCTCAGATCGGAATCAACGTTAAGCAAAGCCCTTGCAATTCCGTGCCTTACAGCACCAGCCTGTCCAGAAAGGCCACCACCACCAACAGTCACCTTGACATCAAGCTTGTTATACATCCCAACAAGCTCAAGTGGCTGCCTGACCACCATACGGAGAGTCTCCCTCGGAAAATACTTCTCGATAGGCCGCTTGTTAACCACTACCTGCCCTGTCCCCGGCTTTAGGATAACCCTTGCAACCGAGGTCTTTCTCCTGCCTGTTGCCTGATATATAATCTCTGCCATCCACCACTCCTTGTTTGTTAGTTACTTGTTTATCAGTTATAATTACTTTTCGAGTAACCTGAAAAATGCCTTTACAGAGTTATTGTCTCCGGCTGCTGTGACTCATGAGGATGTTCAGCCCCACGGTAGACCTTCAGCTTCTTAAGCATTGCCCTTCCGAGCCTGTTTTTGGGCAGCATGCCCCAGACAGCATCCATAATGACTGCTTCCGGCTTGCGCTGAAGTCTCTTTCTTGCAGTCTCGGCCTTTATACCACCAGGATAACCTGTATGATGATAATAAATCTTATCGTCAAGTTTCTTTCCCGTTAATGTCACCTTTTCTGCGTTAACTACCACAATGAAATCACCTGTATCAACATTCGGAGTAAACTGGGCCTTGTGTTTGCCCCTGAGATAGGTGGCTATCCTTGTGGCAAGTCTTCCCAGTACCTTGTCAGATGCATCGACTAAATACCATTTCCTCTCAAACTCACCTTTTTTGGCAAAGCAGGTCTTCATCTCTTCTACCTTCCCTTCGAAAATTTTATTCAAATATAATGACAATCCAACCACGAATACTTACAACTGAGTATCTACTGAAAACTATCAACTCATTATTCTCATCATTCGTGACTGAGTCATATACAATACTAAAATTCATATTTTTTTGTCAATCCACTCCGGTTTTATCCTGCCCCTCCGCTGATCTTGAAATTTCTTTTTCAAGCTCCTGAATCCGTCTCTTCTGCACTCTCCCCTCCTTTGTCTTTCTCAGCCATGTCGGAGCGGAGAGGAATATTCCTGTCAGCACACCTGCAGCAAAGGTCAAGGCAAGTATAACGGCAAGTGAGCCTGAAAACTCCCAGGCAAGAAAAGTCAGTGTTACGGCCGTTGCATTCTGTACGGCAAAGACCACAAGGGCCATGGCAATAATAATAGCAAGTAATATAAAAAACTGCATAACTCACCTCCTATTCTGTTAATTATAAACTAAAACGATAAACTAAAACGACTTTCCGGCAGCAATTCACGGCGAACTTATAACGCTTTGAGATTGCTTCGTTTCACTCGCAATGACAAAGAAGACTCACAATGACAAGAAAAGACTCGCAATGACAGAAAAGGTTTTCGTAATGTCATTGAGAGGATCGTCAGTAACGGAACAATTCTGTACTGATTTCCACCGTGAAACGCTGACTTTTCAGGCCAGCGGAGACCGGGGGCAAGTGCTGAACAGACCAAAAACCATTACAAATATGTTATATTATCTGACATGATAATCATACCTGCAATAGACCTCAAGGATGGTGAGTGTGTAAGGCTCCTCCAGGGCAAAAAGGAGATGGTCACCTCCTACTCAAAAGACCCTGTTGCCGTAGCAAAAAGGTGGGTTGAAGAGGGAGCAAGCCTCATACATATTGTTGATCTCGATGGCGCTTTTTCAGGCACCCAGAAAAACATTGAAAGCATCAGGAATATCCGGAAATCCGTTGATGTCCCCCTTGAGGTAGGTGGGGGTATCAGGGATATGGACCGGATCGGGGAGCTTCTCTCCATAGGTATAGACCGGATTATCCTCGGCACCTCTGCTGTAAAGAATCCTGAACTTGTAAAGAATGCCTCTGAAAAATACCCCGGGAGGATACTTGTCGGCATTGACGCAAGAGATGGCAATGTTGCTGTAAAGGGCTGGGAAGAGATAACAGAGATCGATGCCATGGAATTTGCCCTCAAGGTTCAGGAGCTGGGGGCTGCAGGAATAATCTACACCGACATATCCCGGGACGGAATGCTCACAGGCCCGGATATTGAGGAAACAAGGGCCATGACAGAGGTACTCGAAATCCCAGTGATCGCCTCCGGAGGAATCTCTTCCCTTGATGACATAAAGAAGCTTATGGATATCAGGGGATTGTGGGGAGCCATCACGGGCAAGGCACTGTATACCGGCAAGATCAGTCTCTCCGAGGCCATTCGGCTTACCGGGGAAAACGGCTAGCACTGATATCTTTCACCTCAGAAAACCGGGAATCATATCCGCAGATTACACAGATTTCGCTGATTTCAAAAAACAAAGATAAAAACAGACGCCGAATATCCGTCTCCAGCCCCCTGCAGTGAATAGGTTTCAAGGGTTTTAAGGGTGCAGGGGCCTCCGGGGGATGGGAGGATAGAGACCCCTGCGTGGGTAAGAAAGACTCTGACTGCTATTTATCG
>JAADGU010000089.1 GCA_013152195.1 Nitrospirota bacterium | reverse complement strand
ACAAGGTCTGCACCTGCTTCAATAAGTGCCTCCCTGTTGTAAGACCCCGTGCTAACGGCAATGCATGAGGCACCGTGAACCATGGCACACCTCACATCCCTTGGGGTATCACCTATAACAATACACTTTTCAGGAGGAATGTTTATGCCAAGAGCGGAGAACCTCTCCACCGCAATCGGCAACAGCATATCCCTGTCTTCATGGTCACTGCCAAATGCTCCTGCTGAAAAATACTGATTAAGACCAAAGGCGTCAAGCTTTATCCTCGCACCTTTCTCTATATTGCCGGTTAACAGCCCCATGGGGGTTCCGTCTGCCTTGAGGGTTTCAAGAAGATCAACAACCCCGGGCATAACACTTCGCCACGGATTCTCTATCTCTTCAGTTAACAAATCAATATACATTCGCACCATCCCATTTATCTCATCAATACTGTCAGGTATCCCGTGCACACTCAGGCATTCCCTGATTATCTGGATATCGGTTTTGCCGGCCATCCTGATCCCATTAAATGCATCCCTGATGCCAAAGTGATTTAGAAAGACCTTGTGCCCTCGTACCAGCCCGTCCTGTATCGACCAGGGTTCCGTCAATATCAAAGAGAAGAAGTTTATTGTTCATCGCCTCTCCCACAATCTTGGGTCCAGGGCATCTCTCAGTCCCTCGCCAAGGAGGTTATAGGAAAGCACTGTAATCAGTATGGCCACCCCGGGAAAGACAGAAAGCCACCATGCAATCTCGATATTGGCCTTGCCAGCTGTAAGAATGTTTCCCCAGCTCGGCATAGGCGGCTGAACTCCAAGGCCGAGAAAACTCAGCGATGACTCAAGGAGCACTGCTGACGCAACACCAAGCACTGCCGAGATTATTACGGGTGCAAGGCTGTTCGGCAGCATATGCCTGAGTATTATTCTCATGTTCGATGCGCCTATCGCCCTTGCAGCAAGGATGTACTCCCTTGACTTCAGGGTAAGAAACTCCGCCCTTACAAGCCGGGCCACCCCCATCCATGAGGTTATTCCTATGATGATCATAATATTCCATATACTGGGGCCAACAAAGGCTATTACTGCAAGGATGAAGAAGAATGACGGTATTGACAGCATCACATCCACAAACCTCATGATTAACCTGTCCGCTATACCCCCATAGTAGCCGGCAACAGCACCCATTATCATTCCAATAAACGTTGCAATGCCAACAGCCACAAAACCGACAGACAATGAAACCCTTGCTCCATAAAGCATCCTGCTCAGCACATCCCTTCCAATATCGTCAGTACCGAGTGGATGAAGCCTGCCCGGTGGTTCAAGAACATGGTATCTGTCAATATAATCCGGTTCATAGGGGGAGATTACAGGTGCAAGCAGTGCCGTAAGAAAGAGGAGGGCCACAAGCACACTCCCTGCCACGGCCAGTTTATTATGACCGAACCTCTCATAGAAGATACCGCTCAATTCCTATTTCCTCCTTATCCTTGGGTCAACTACTGCATAACAGAGATCTGCAAGCATGTTGCCGATCAGTGTGAGTATGGCACCAATGGTGAGAAGTCCCATTATCAGCGGATAATCCCTCTGCATTACCGACATCCAGAATAGCTGGCCCATACCCGGAATACTGAATATCTGTTCAAATATTACGCTCCCTCCTATCAAGCCCGGAACAGATAACCCGAGCAGTGTAATGATAGGAAGAAGTGCATTTCTCAATGCGTGTCTGTAGATAACCCTGCTTTCCGGCAGCCCCTTTGCCCTTGCCGTAATAATGTAGTCCTGCCTGATAACCTCAAGCATACTGCTGCGCATGTATCTGGATATACCGGCAATACCGCCAAAGGCAGATACAAAGACCGGCAGTGCAAGGTGCTTTGCAAGATCAAGGACCTTGCCTCCGGCAGACAGGGTTTCGTAGTTCATGGACTTAAGGCCGGAGATGGGCAGCCATTGCAGATAAACCCCAAAGAGCATCATCAGCAGTATGCCAAGCCAGAAGGCCGGCATTGCAAATCCAAGAAAGACCCCTACCGTGGTTATCTTGTCATACAGGGAGTACTGTCGCGTTGCCGAAGAGATGCCAACGGGTATGGCTATCACAAATATCAGCAGCATACTGAGAAGGTTTATTGATACAGTAACAGGGACCCTCTCCTTTATCTTTTCCCATACAGGACGTCTGTCAGTGGAGAAGGAGTCCCCAAAGTCCAGCTTTACAACCCTCTTTGCCCATAAAAGGTACTGTACGATTATGGGCTTGTCAAGGCCATAGTACTTCTCAAGCCGCTCCCTTGCCTCAGGGGTTATCTTGGGATTCAGATCGGTCAACACATCTGTAGGCTTACCCGGTGCAAGGTGGATTATAAAGAATGACAGGAGGGTAATCCCTATCAGCGTGACAAATATCTCTGTTATACGTTTACCGAGGTAGAAAAGCATAACGGGTTCGGAATCTTTACTCCTGTATCACCTTGTAGGAATATGTAATCTTTGCCACACCTTCAAGTGTAGCCTTTACCGAACAGTACCTCTCCATTGATAGATTTATAGCCTTTTTAACAGCATCCTCAGAGATATTCTTGCCCCGTACAGTGTAATGCAGGTTTATGTCCGTAAATTTCTTGGGATGTGCATCCGCCCTTTTGCCCTGCACCTCTATCTCAAATCCTGTAACTTCCTGCCTCTTTTTCCTGAGAATAGAGATAACATCCATGGCCGTGCAACCACCAAGCCCCATGAGGACAAACTCTGTCGGCCTCGGCGCGGAATCCTCACCACCAAACTGGGGGTCTCCATCCATAACAACAGAGTGCCCTGTAGCGCCCTCTGCAACAAACCTGAGTCCATCAACATATTTTATTGTTGCTTCCATATCCACCTCCTCAAGAATCTAATACGGAGTGATGGAGAGTTGGAGTAATGGAGTAATGAAAAAATCCAGTCCTCCAATCCTCCAGATCTCCAACACTCCAACTCTTCAATCCCTGAATTATATCATAACCAAGCTTATGAGCAGAAAGTCTTTATGGCATCCTTAACCTTTTCAAGGCTCACCTGTGTATTATAACAGGGACCAAAAGGTCTCTCGTTTGAGATTGCAAGCACCGGCATTGGATATGTATCAACAATGCCGCTCGAAAGGTCTCTCTCACAGGCAACAGCAACTATTGCCTCAGGTTTTGCATCCATTACGATCCTCCTTGCAAGTGTTCCACCAGTAGCTACAAAGAGGGTCAGTCCGAAATCATCAGCCAGCTCTATAAGGTCCTTAATCTCGCACTTTCCGCATCTCTTGCAGTTATGTATGTTATGGGTCAGTCTGATCTCGCATTTATCTACCTGGATGCAATGCGGAAGGAGCAGAAGTATCTTCTTTGTCTTGTGCCGTTCCCTGATTACGAGGCTGTTGTTCATATTGATAATCAGCCGCTGCAGGGCTTCCTTTTTGTCCTTCCTGAATGCAGACAGGAGCATAAAGACGGGATAAAGCACCTTGAGAACAAAGCCCCTAATTATCCTGTAACCCGCCAAACCTGTCTCCCTTCCTGATGTCTCTCCCAGTGCCCTGCAAAAAGGCCTTAATATCCATAGGTTTTCTGCCTTCCATCTGAACCTCGAGTATTTTTACAAGGCCCTCAGGGGTAGCTACAATCAACTCTCCCTTGTCCTTATGCACTACCTCTCCCGGCTGTCCGTGTCCCTCAATTACCTCCACCTTAAGCAGTTTAAGCATCTTTTTTCTGTAATACGTATATGCACACGGCCATGGATAGAGACCCCTTACCCTGTTATAAATCATCCTGGCCGACAGGGTCCAGTCAATCAGTCCGTCATTTTTTTTCAATATCGGGGAATAACTCGGCTCGCCTTGCTGGGGACGGGGCTTTAACTTACCGGTCCGTAACCCACTCAGTGTCTCTACAAGGAGTTCAGCACCCACAAAAGAGAGTCTTTCCGAGAGTGTACGCGCATTATCCTCTTCCCTAATATCCACCTCTCTCTGAAGGAGTATATCCCCTGTGTCAAGGCCTTCATCCATCAGCATTGTTGTAATGCCGGTCTTTTTGTCTCCGCTGATAATAGCCCACTGGATAGGCGCTGCCCCCCTGTGTCTGGGCAATAATGAGGCATGGACATTGATGCAGCCCCTCAGGGGAATCTGAAGCACACTCTTTGGAAGTATCCTGCCATATGCCACAACAACTATAAACTCAGGGTTAAGAGCCTTCAGCCTGTTTATGAAATCCTCAGATCTTATACTCTCGGGCTGAGCAACTGCAAGCCCTTCCCTCTCAGCCACGGCCTTTACCGGAGGCGGGATAATCCTGTGCCCTCTCCCGCCAACCCTGTCAGGCTGTGTCACAACGAGCACAACATCTTCCCCTGAAGATATCAGCTTTTCAAGTGCAGGAACTGCAAATAATGGAGTGCCAAAGAAGATTATCGCCATACCGGGTTCAATTTAGTTAACTCACTTTTTAGTCCGCAGATTACACGGATACAGGACTCAGAAAAAGCACTAACCCCTGAGATTTGTCTTTAAAAAGCCTGTTCGTTAATTTTGATATCCTCATAAAAAGTCCATCACTGTCATTGCGAGGAGTAAAGCGACGAAGCAATCTGTTCTAAGATCAGACGGTTAGAGATTGCTTCGCTCCGCTCGCAATGACAAAGAACGGAGCTTTCCGGTTTTTTAAAATTTCATCAACTTTAAAATAAAAAAATCTGCGTAATCTGTGAAATCTGCGGATAGATTTTCCTGTATAAAAACATTTCAGGCTGTTTCCTTCAGCCTTCTAAGGTAGCGTTTCCTGAAAAATTCCCTCTTTATCGGGCTCATTCTGTCAACGAAAAGAATCCCGTTAAGATGGTCTATCTCATGTTGAAGCGCCCTTGCCAGCAGATCTTCCGCCTCAACCTCCACGGGTCTGCCTTCCCGGTCAAGACCCTTTACAAGTACAATCCCGGCCCGTTCAATATTCGACACATAACCCGGAACACTCAGACAGCCTTCCTCTGAGACGACCTTGCCCTCAACCTGAACTATTTCAGGATTTATAAGGACTATCAGCGGGTGCGATTCCTCCTTCAGATTCACATGCACAACTATAACCCTCCTGGAGACACCAACCTGGGGTGCGGCCAGACCAATGCCGGGGGCATCATACATGGTATCTATCATATTGTCAATAAGTTCCTGCAGTGCCCCGTCTATATTCTCTACAGAAAGGGCCTTCTTTTTTAATACAGGGGCCGGATATTTCTTTATTTCAAGCACTGACATGTTTTATTATAACAACACAAGAAATCTTTTGTCCCGGACAATTTATATCCAGGCATCTGTTATTAAAGTTTTTTTTGATATCATGAAAACACTTACCATCATAGGTGGAGGACTTTCCGGCAGTGAGGCAGCCTGGCAGGCAGCTCAGAGGGGAATTACTGTAAGGTTACTCGAGATGAGGCCGGACAAGACAACAGGGGCGCACAAGACGGACCTCCTGGGAGAGCTCGTCTGTTCAAACTCCCTCAGGTCAAAAGAACCCGTTACCTCGGCAGGACTCCTCAAAAACGAGCTCAGGATGGCCGGCTCTCTGCTAATGGAGGCTGCTGCAGGATGCAGCGTACCCGCCGGCTCTGCCCTTGCTGTTGACAGAAAGCTCTTTGCCGAATACATAACACAGAGGTTATTGACCCACCCCCTGATAGAAGTAACAAGGGAAGAGGTTGCAGAGGTTCCCGCGGGGCCTTGTATTGTTGCAACCGGGCCTCTGACTTCAGATGCACTGTCTGACTCACTGAGGAGACTGCTCGGAGGTGATTACCTCTATTTCTACGATGCCATAGCCCCGATTATAGAGGGACAGCATTGATTATTCCAGGGTTTTCCGGGCCTCACGGTACGGAAAGGGAGAGCCTGACTACCTGAACTGTCCAATGGACCGGGATGAGTATGAGAGGTTCTATAATGCACTTTTAGAGGCTGACATGGTAACCCCGAGGGCCTTTGAGGATGAGAGGGTTTTTGAGGGATGCATGCCTGTTGAGGTGATGGCAGGAAGGGGAAAGGATACCCTGCGTTTCGGCCCCATGAAACCCGTTGGGCTGACTGATCCCCGTACCGGGAACGTACCGTACGCAGTCGTCCAGTTGAGGATTGAAAACAGGGACGCATCAGCATATAATATGGTAGGGTTTCAGACACGCCTTAAATGGCCGGAGCAGAAAAGGGTTTTTAAACTCATACCCGGACTTGAAAATGCAGTCTTTATGCGCTATGGAAGCATCCACAGGAACACCTTTATTAATGGTCCCATGTTTCTGAACCCCGACCTTACTCTCAAGGTAAGTCCAGAGACCTATATTGCGGGTCAGCTTTCAGGGGTTGAGGGTTATATTGAATCCACGGCCATGGGGGTTCTTGCCGGTATAAATGCTGCAAGGAGGCTGAAGGGCATGAGCTTTGTTGCACCGCCAGTGGAATCAGCACATGGGGCACTGATTCGTTATATTACAACATCTCCTCCTGAGGGTTTTCAGCCAAGCAACATTAACTTCGGGCTCCTTCCCGCACCTGATATCAGGATCAAAGACAAGAAAAAGCGGCGTGCATATATTGTAGAAAAGGCCATTGCAGCCTGGAATGAATATATAAGGGCGGTTGAATGAATGAATACATAAAGGAGTTTCTGAGGTTTATGGAACTTGAAAAGGGTGCTTCCACTCACACCCTGAGGGCCTACATGAAGGACCTGCAGGAATTCTTTACCCTTGTGAAGAAATCTCCGGCAGATATAGAGTTGAGTGATATAAGGGGATTTATTGCCCACCGCCTGAAGGCCGGCAGGGAAAGGTCTACAGTAAGCAGGCAGCTTGCCACATTACGATCATTCTTCAGATTTCTCCACCGAGAGAGCCATATAAGCTCAAACCCGGCCCGCCTGGTGCCAAACCCGAAACAACAGAAGAGGTTGCCAAGATTCCTTTCGGTTGATGAAACATTCTCGATTATTGAAAAACCTGAAGGCATCGGGTTTCAGAAGGCCCGGGACAGGGCAATCCTTGAGCTCCTCTATTCAAGCGGGGTAAGGGTGAGTGAACTGGCCGGCCTGGATATGGAAGACCTCAACATGAGGGAGGGTCTGATAAAGGTGAGGGGCAAAAGGAAAAAGGAGAGGATAGTACCTGTGGGAAGCAAGGCAATCGAGTCGTTAAAGATATACCTGATAGAGAGGGCGCTGATAAAAAAGGGGACTCAGTCTGTCTTTCTGAACAGGAAGGGCACCCGCCTGACGGACAGGAGCATCAGAAGGATAGTGGTAAAGTATTCAAGAGAGACAGGGCTTGGCGGAAAGATAGGGCCTCATACACTCAGACATACCTTTGCCACACATCTCCTGCAGAGCGGCGCTGACCTGAGGGTTATTCAGGAGCTCCTCGGACACAGCTCTCTCTCCTCCACACAGGTATACACCCATCTGGACATCTCGCACCTCATGGATGTCTATGACAATGCCCATCCCCTGGCAAAAAAGAGAAAAGGAGAAAAATAAAGTATCTTTGCTATAATATGGAATTATGCTTATTCTGAATACACACTAACTGGATAGGACAAGGAGACCTGTAATGATAAGAGGCACAACTATATTATGCGTCAGGAAAGACGGAAAAGTTGCCATTGGCGGTGATGGCCAGGTGACAATGGGAAATACAGTCCTGAAGCATAATGCACGAAAGACGAGAAAGATGTATCAGGACAGGGTGCTCACAGGTTTTGCGGGTGCTACTGCCGATGCCTTTACACTCTTTGAAAAGTTTGAAGGAAAACTTGAATCCTACAGGGGCAACATCACCAGGGCCGCAGTAGAGCTTGCCAAGGACTGGAGGACTGACAAGATACTCAGGAGGCTTGAAGCCCTCCTCATAGTTGCGGATACAGAGCATACATTTATAATATCCGGGACAGGTGACGTAATTGAGCCGGAAGAAGGAATTGCTGCTATTGGCTCAGGCGGACCCTTTGCCCAGGCTGCAGCAAAGGCACTTTATCAAAATACATCGCTTGAAGCCGGAGAGATAGTTGAGAAGTCCATGAAGATTGCAGCCGACATATGCATTTACACAAATGAACGAATAATAATTGAGGAGTTATAAAATGAAAATTCTGGAGAAGACTGAAGATGTGACAGAGCAAAAAACCCCACAAACAGAGGGAAAGACCACACTTGAGGGGCTGACACCAAGACGGATTGTTGAAGAGCTTGACAAGTTTATTATAGGGCAGCATAATGCCAAGAAAGCCGTTGCCATTGCACTGAGGAACAGATGGAGGAGGCAGCGGTTGAGTCCCGAACTGCGCGATGAAGTCCTGCCCAAGAATATCATAATGATCGGTTCCACCGGTGTTGGAAAAACAGAGATTGCAAGGAGGCTTTCAAAGCTTGCAAATGCACCATTCATGAAGGTGGAGGCATCAAAGTTTACGGAAGTCGGTTATGTTGGAAGGGACGTGGAATCCATAATAAGGGACATTACCGAGATTGCCGTCAACATGGTCAAGACCGAGCACTTTACAAAGGTTCAGGAAAAGGCAAAGAGCCTTGCAGAGGAAAGGCTTCTCGACCTCTTGCTGCCGTTTCCGAGAAAGGGGTTTAAGGAAACAGACCAGGGAGAGGAAGAGAAACAGAAACATTCAGATACAAGGGAAAAACTGCGGGCTCAACTCAGGGAGGGAAAGTTCGACTCCCGTTACGTGGAGATTGAGGTCAAGGAAAAGGTGATGCCCCTTGGGGTTATCTCAAATGTTGGACTTGAGGATCTTGAGATCAACCTGAAAGAGATGCTTGGCAGTTTCCTTCCTGAAAAGCCAAAGAGAAAAAAGGTCAAGGTCGCCGAGGCCGTTCAGTTACTCACACGTGAAGAGGCGGATAAATTAATTGATATGGATATGGTAACAAAAGAGGCCATAAGGCGCACTGAGCAGACCGGAATAGTATTTCTTGATGAGATAGACAAGGTCGCTTCAAGGGGCTCCGCCCAGGGACCTGATGTATCAAGAGAGGGAGTCCAGAGGGACCTCCTGCCCATAGTTGAAGGAACAACTGTAACCACCAAACACGGACCTGTCCGCACGGAACACATACTCTTCATTGCAGCCGGCGCCTTTCATATGGCCAAACCGTCTGACCTGATCCCCGAGCTCCAGGGAAGGTTTCCTATAAGGGTCGAGCTTGAGTCACTTGGTAAGGAGGATTTTATCCGTATCCTTACAGAACCTGACAACGCACTTGTAAAGCAGTACATCGCCCTTCTTGCAACAGAAGAGGTGGATATACACTTTACCGATGACGCTATTGACGAGATAGCGTCCATTGCAGCCACAGTCAATGAGAAGACTGAAAACATCGGGGCAAGGAGGCTCCATACCATACTCGAAAAACTCCTTGAAGAGATATCCTTTGATGCCCCTGAGAAAAGAAACACTTCACTGACAATAGACAGTAACTATGTGAGAGAAAAATTAAGTGAGATTGTGAAGGACGAGGATCTGAGCAGGTATATTCTGTAGGAGTCCCTGATATGAAAAGGCCTCTGCTGCTTTTAATAATTATTGTATTGCTGTTACCGGCATGCGCCTCCTCAATACATGAAACAAGGCCTGGAGACCGTTACATGGTTGCCTCCTGGTACGGCAAGAAATTCCACGGAAGGCTGACCGCCTCGGGCGAGACTTACAATATGTATGCCAGGACAGCAGCACACAAGACCCTGCCCTTTGGTACAAAGCTCAAGGTTACCAACCCGGAAAACGGGCGCTCGGTTGTGGTAAAGGTTAACGACCGGGGACCTTTTATACGGGGCAGGGATATAGACCTTTCATACGGAGCTGCAAAAAAGATAGGATTGATACATAAAGGCACTGCAAGGGTGCGCGTGGATTATATGGGAAGGGACATGTCCTTTGTCCGGCCGGTAAAGTATGTCTCCTCTTCCGCCGGTCCATTTACCATACAGATAGCATCATTCAGTAATTATAAAAACGCCGGCGATCTTAAGTCAGCTCTTTCACGTACATACCGTAAGGTCTACATAAGAAAAATCACGATAAAGGGTAAACGTTACTACAGGGTCATGATAGGAAAGTTCTCTGACCGCAAACATGCTGACAGACTGGCTGCAAAGCTATCCAGTGAGGGCTACAGGATACTCATAACGAAATACAGAGAGGTGCTTTAATGACATTTGAAGATGTGGTAAGGTTTCACGGACATGTATGTCCCGGCCTTGCCCTTGGCTACAGGGTCTCGGAATTAGTGCTCAGGGAGCTTGGTCCAAGGTCTGAAGATGAGGAGTTAGTTGCAATTGTAGAGAACAATTCCTGTGCCGTGGATGCCATTCAGGTAATGACAGGGTGCACTTTCGGAAAAGGCAATCTCATATTCCGGGACTACGGTAAACAGGTTTATACATTTGTAAAAAGACCTTCCGGGAAGGCGTTAAGGATTGCCGTTAAGTGGACTCCTCCCCCGGAAACCACAGAAGTGAAAGAGATGTGGAAGAGGTATGCGGAAGGAGACAGGTCTGAAGAGGTTTTAAAGGCAGTGCATGACAGAAAGGCAGGAAAGACAGCGGCTATAATGGACGCAGCAGACAGTGAGCTGTTTGATGTGAAAAAGACCGAGATAGAGCTGCCAAAAGAAGCAAGGATACATCCTTCGCTTAGTTGCGCCCTTTGCGGGGAGAAGGTAATGGAGACAAGGACCCGGCTGAAGAACGGCAAAACCGTCTGCATTCCCTGTGCAGAAGGATGAGGTTAAAGAATCTGAACCGGCTTTTCCCCGAAATTATTTATGTATGAATACCAGAAGACCAATGGTTTTTTTGCACAGATTGCGGATGGCATAAAGGAACTGGGAGCCCGGGAACTGTCCGAACTCGGGGCAGAGGCGATCAGCCCCGAATACAGCGGGATTCATTTCAGTGCCGATAAAGCAACGCTTTATCGAGTCAATTATGCCACAAGACTCGCATCAAAAATACTTGCACCTCTGATATCTTTTAATTGCAGGTCTACTGATCAACTATACAAAAGGGCAAAGCAGATAAACTGGGCGGATTTTATTTCTGTGGAAAAGACATTTGCTGTCTTCGGTAACGTATCAAACAGTCAGATAAACAATTCACATTATGCATCCCTGTGTCTGAAAGATGCAATTGTTGACTCATTTCGTGAGATAACCGGAAAGAGGCCTGACATTGATCCGAAAACCCCTGATGTATGGCTTAATCTCTACATAAGAAAGGACAAGGCCACCATAAGTCTGGACACCTCCGGAGGTTCCCTTCATCGGAGGGGCTACAGAAAGGATGCCCTTGCTGCACCTATGCAGGAGACAGTTGCCGCTGCGATTATCAGATATGCAGAATGGAACGGCGCTGTTCCGCTTTATGATCCGATGTGCGGCTCCGGCACCCTGCTCTGTGAGGCACTGATGCATTACTGCAGGATTCCTTCCGGCATTTATCGCAAACACTTTGGATTTGAATATCTGCCGGACTATGACAGATCAGTATGGACAATGGTAAAAAAAGGACTTGACCGTCAAATCCGCGAATTGCCGGATGAACTTATCTCCGGAAGTGATTTATCTCCCAAAGCAGTTGAAATATCAAGGATAAACTGCAGGAGCCTGCAGTACGGAGACAAAATAAGGCTCCAGGTGCTTGATTTCAGGGAAAGCGAAGGCCTGAAGAACGGGGTTATCATCACAAACCCTCCTTACGGTATCCGCATGGGAAAAAAAGCGGAGCTTGAACTCCTGTACAAATCGCTTGGTGATTTTCTGAAGAAGAAATGCACGGGCTCTACAGCCTATATTTATTTTGGCGAACGGGAATTCATAAAAAAACTGGGGCTGAGGGCCACATGGAAAAAACCGTTAAAGACAGGCGGCCTTGACGGCAGACTGGTAAAATATGAGTTGTTTTAACAAAAAAAGGCACTTTCAGACTTTTTACGGCTTCATCAACTTTAAGTTTAACAAACAGGAATGGAAAAAATGGAAGAAATAAGTAAAACACAGAAGAAAAAAGAAGCCCTCTCCCTACAGGCGCTCGGAGAACAACTCGTGAAACTCTCGAAAGAACAGCTCGAGGGGATTAACCTGCCGACAGAAATCCACGATGCCGTGATGTTTGCAAAGACAATCAGAAAACACGGGGCGCTCCGAAGGCAGCTGCAGTATATCGGCACCCTGATGCGAAGATGTGATACTGAACCTATTCGTGAGGCCCTTGGTCACCTTGAGCAGGGAAACTACAGAAAAGCCCTGGAATTTAAAGAGATGGAGAGATGGAGAGACGAGCTGATAGCCGGAAACAGAGCCCTCATTGAGGAGATATTAACAAAATGCCCGGATGCAGACCGGCAGAAATTGACTCAACTCATACGGAATGCGGAAAAGGAACAACTAAACAATAAATCTCCCAGGGCATCACGGCTGCTCTTCCGCTACCTGAAGGAAATACATACCGGGTAACCGGATCCCCCTCTTGTCCCCTCCCCTGCCTGAAATTTCAAATTGATTCAAGAGCAGACAGGACAATCAATGTGTTAAAATAAACACCGGTTTTCAGAATAAAAACCTGCTTGATTTTGCCTGAGTCGTTAGCGCAAAATCACGGGATCCAATAAATTGTCAGGTGAAAAGGCATGAAAAAATTGATTGAAAAGGCAGAAATACTGATTGAGTCCCTCCCCTACATCAAAAAGTTCTATGGAAAGACCTTTGTAATAAAATACGGGGGCGCGGCTCAGATCAAACCGGCACTGATGGATGCCTTTGCCCAGGATGTGGTATTGCTCAACTATATTGGCATCAATACAGTAATTGTTCATGGTGGTGGACCAAAGATCTCCGAGATCATGAAAAAAATGGGCAAAACCCCCACCTTTATTCATGGACAGAGGGTTACTGACAAGGAGACCATTGATATCGTTGAGATGGTGTTGGGAGGGCTTGTCAATAAGGAGATCGTTACACTCATTAACCGTCATGGAGGAAAGGCTGTGGGTCTGACAGGAAAAGATGCCGGACTGATTCGTGCAGCAAAAAAGGTCATAAAGATGCCTTCACCAGAGACAGGGGCTGATGAGATTATAGACCTGGGTCTTGTTGGAGAAGTAAAAGAAATAACCCCTGATGTACTGGTTAGCCTCGAACGTAATGGGTTTATACCTGTTGTTGCCCCTGTTGGCGCAGGTGCTGAGAGGGAGACACTGAATATAAATGCAGACTATGTGGCGGCTTCACTTGCCTCGGCCCTGAAGGCTGAAAAACTGATTTTGATGACAGATGTGCCCGGAATCCTTGACAGGAAGGGAGAAATCCTCTCCACTGTTAAAAAGAAGAATCTGAATACACTCTTTGATGAAGGAACCATCTCAGGAGGAATGATACCAAAGGTACAGGCCTGTGTTGAGGCACTGAAGAGCGGTGTCAGCAAGACCCATATAGTGGACGGAAGGGTCCCCCATTGCCTGCTGCTTGAGATATTCACTGAAGAGGGAATAGGGACAGAGATTATCAGGTAAGCAGTCAGAAATAAACAATCAGTTCCCAGCCAGAACCTGACATTAAGTCTTTAGCAGCATATGCCTGAAACAAACGGCTGCTTACCAGTTACTGAAAGCTTACAGTATGAGGAGGTTGATATGTCAAAAAATGCTTTGCTTGTAATTGATATGCTGAACGATTTTGTAAGAGAAGGAGCGCCTCTTGAGGTTCCGGATACAAGAAAAATCATCCCCTCCATAAAGAAGGAGATAGAGCACGCCAACAGAGAGGGCAGACAAATCATTTATATATGTGACGCTCATGAACCTGATGACATAGAGTTTAAGCGTTTTAAGTGGCCTGCACATGCCGTCAAGGGTACCATCGGCGCTCAGATTATTGATAAACTGAAACCTTCCAAGCGTGACATTATTATTGAAAAAACCACATACTCCGGTTTTTACAGGACAAAACTCGACAGCACTCTTAAAACCCTTGGGGTAAACACACTCCGCCTCACAGGATGTGTTACTCATATCTGCATACTCTTCACAGCATCCGATGCAGTGTTAAGAGGATATGATGTTGAGGTGGTAAAGGACGGGGTGGCAGGAACAGCTCCTGAAGATCATGATGCCGCCCTCAGGATTATGAAAAATGTGCTGGCCACAAAAATTTTATCTGATAATTATTGATTCGCTTGTTGCAAAAATCTATTATATTCCTTAACCGATGAATGCTGGGCAGTTGCACGAAATGAGTTAATTTCATCAAAGTGCTGAAACAGCAATGATACGATACTGGAATCCAGGGCCATCTCATCAGACATTTGCCTGAGAACCCCTATCGCCCTATCCTTGCTCATTCCTTTCCTGTATGGACGGTCCTCTGTAATGGCGGTAAAAACATCTGCAACTGCCATAATCCTGGATCCCAGGGACAGGTCCCGGCCTTCATGATGGAAGGGATAACCGGCACCATCTATACGTTCATGGTGAAATGAGCCCCATGCATTAATGATATCAAGGGCACTTATATGCTCAAGAATACGGTAAGTGTAAAAGGTATGGCTTTTAATAACCCTGACCTCGTCAGGTGTCAATCTTGCCTCCTTCTCAAGTATCTCTACCGGCACAGCAAGCTTGCCTAAATCATGTAAATGACCGGCAATCCTCATCATCCGGCATTCACGTTCAGAAAAACCGGCAAAATCGGACAGGGCCACAGCACATGCTGCCACACCTGCAGAGTGATTAGCGGTGAAGCGGCTCCTGAAGTCGATAATCTGACGAAACAGGTTCGACAGACAAAGGAGGCCTTCCATATCCAGCTTAACTGTTTTCAAGCTTGCCATTCCCTGCAGTACAGAGCTTATTGAGTGGGAAACAACATCAAGCCAGAAATATTCTCTCGTGGCCAGATCATTAAAGACATCAACCAGTTGGGGCATAAACATCTTTCCTGATTGTTCCCTGATCCTCTCACAAATATTATCTCCCTGTCCAAGCACTTCCTGCTGATTGTTTACAAGCACAGCTACCCTGTCAGCTAAATGCAGAATATGGCTGCTTCTCAATACCTCATTCCCCCGGAACTCTACTCCTTCCCCGTTATTCCAGGGGACATGATGGTGTCGTACAAGCAGGGCTGCTGTTGAGAGTGGTTCAAAGCCCCGCATAAGCATGTAGCCTAATTCAGCATGCTTATGTGGATTTCTGGTTTCAAACTCCAGAGCGTCCAACCTCTCCTCAAGGGAGAGTGCACCGCTGTCATGCAGTGCTCCTGCCATTATCAGATCGTTCTGTTCGTCCATTGATAAACCCAGATCTGCACCGATACTGAATGCAATGTAGGCTACCCGTTCATGATGATCAACAACTGCAGGACTAATCAGATCCATGGCCCTGGAGAGACACTTTATCAGGTCAAACAGTTGAATCTGCGGTTCTATTATCATCTGGTTTTCACTCTACGGTTATCTCTGCACCTGTAAGTATTTTCAACGGATAGACCGATATCCTCCTGGAACACCTTTTCTGGAAAAAACAATCTGCCACACCTGATTCTTTCTTGCACGAAATGAACCTGCACAGGTTAGCAGATAATACTTCCACATCCTGTAAAATCTTTCATCATAGTTTGACTTTATCTTATTCCAATTCATGTCAAAATTGCTATACCACGCCATAAGTGTCTTATCGTAATCTGCACTGAAATTGTGCCAGTCTTCCATAACAAATAATCCCTCAACTGCATCTCCTATCTGTTTGATCGAAGGAATTACGGAATCAGGAAAGATATACTTATCAAGCCAGGGTTCCGTGTTAACTGCTGATTCATTTCCACCGATAGTCTGCAGTAAGAATAAACCATCATCTTTCAGGCAACGCTTCACAACTTCCATGTATGTCCTGTAATTTTTATAACCAACATGTTCAAACATGCCCAGAGAAATAATACAGTCAAATTTACCGGTAACATCTCTGTAATCCTGCAATCTGACATCAACAGGGTATCCTTTGCATAATGTCCCTGCAAGTTCCACCTGTTCTCTGGAGACGGTAACTCCTGTTACTTCAACATCATATTTCTCTGCAGCATATTTCGCAAAACTTCCCCAGCCACAGCCGATATCCAGTATTTTCATACCGGGTTTCAACCCGGTTTTCCGGCAAACCAGATCCAGTTTATGCTCCTGGGCATCATCGAGCGTTTTCGCATCCTTCCAATAAGCACAAGTATAAACCATGCGCCTGTCGAGCATATTCTCATATAAGTCATTCCCAAGGTCATAATGTATCTCGCCAATTCGAAAAGCCCGTCTCTTTGATTGCATATTAATGCTTTTCGACAATAGAACCCTGGAAAGAAGTTTCCAGTCCTCTTTGATCTTGTTATGTATTTCGGATCTGAGTATCCGGCAAAAAAAATCGTCAACCCTGTCGCAATCCCACCATCCATCCATATAGGACTCTCCGAGCCCAAGCGAGCCCCGGCTTAAAACCCTTTCGTAAAAATCTTCATTATGAACTTTCAGGTCCCAGGGATTGTTCCCGTTAATTTCTATTCCAGCTAAAGACAGGATCTTCTCTGCAGTGTTTCTGAATTTGTTATTTTTCATTTTTCAATTACTCCCGAATTTAAAAAGTTCTCAAAAAACCCTTGTGGCCTCAACGGGTTTTTCGCTTCCGGACGAAAAAGTGAGTCATATGAAACGGCAACCGCAATTGTAGTGACTTACTTTTCGCTTTAAATTTATTTCCCCTTATAACTCCCTCTTCCTAAGATATAGCAGATAATCTGATCGTTGTCAAGGGAGAACATCTGTCAAATAAAACGTGATGAGCTCATGATTTGATTACACGTTTATCTGTTGACTTTTTTGTTAACACTTAAATAATATTTCATATTTATGAATTATTTATGAATTACACCTTGCTAAGTGTTTTTGTATTTAATTTACATAGACACAGACACAGAAATGGCAGCAGGACCTGCAAATTCAGATAAAGAGGTAATAGCCATGATGGAGACAAAAAAGGAGAGGAAAATAAAGGGCAAAACCCTCAGGCTCGTTAAAGGTGATATTACTGAAAGGGATGTGGATGTCATCGTAAACGCTGCTAATTCCCACCTCAAACACGGCGGTGGTGTAGCAGGTGCAATAGTAAAAAAGGGCGGAGAGATAATTCAGAAAGAGAGCGACAGGATTGGCTTTGTCCCTGTTGGTTCAGCAGCAATAACAACTGCCGGCAAACTCCCCTGCAAGGCTGTAATTCATGCCGTCGGCCCAAGGATGGGTGAAGGCGATGAAGATAATAAACTAAAAAACGCCCTTTTAAGCAGCCTTGAACTTGCCTCAGAACATGGTTATAAGAGCATCTCCATACCAGCTATCAGTTCGGGAATATTCGGATTTCCAAAAAAAAGGTGTGCGAAGATACTTGTCAATGAATCAAAAAGATTTCTTGAAGAAAACCCTGATACATCACTTGAGGTTATTGAGTTCTGCATCTATGATGATGAAACACTGATGCACTTTTTGAGAGAACTTGAGCAGTCAGGATAAAAAGGTCTCAGGTGACAGGTGTCAAGAGGTAAGCAGATTACCTGGCACCTGTCACCCATTACCATAAATCTATTCAACCTTAACCTTTTTCTCCCTCTTTTTGGCTTCTTCAGTCTTTGGAACCCTTATTTCGAGAATTCCATCCTTGAACTTGGCCTTTGCCTTGTCAGACTGTACTTCAGCAGGCAGGCGGAAGGTGCGCGTGAAGGAACCATAGGAGCGTTCCAGCCTGTAATAATTCTTCTTTTCTACCTTCTCTTCCTTCTTCTTCTCTCCAGAGATGGTTATGGTATTGTCAGTCAGGCTTACATCAACATCATCCTTCTTAATCCCGGGCATCTCCGCCTTTACCACCACATCATCGCCTTCTTCATAGATATCTACAACCGGAGATATCTCTTCCAGTTCCGGAAATCTTAACCTCGGCAGCCATGAAGGACCCAGCAAAGAAAAGGGTCTTCTGAAAACATCTTCTTCAAACCACCGCTCCATCTCCTCAAAGGGTGCAAGTACTCTTGATGGTTCTGATCTTACCAGCTCTTTTGACTCCTGTTTCTTTGCCATATGCCACCTCCTTATAAATTAAGATTAACCCCTATAATTTTAATATATTCTTAAATGCCGAAGGTGTCAAGCCTAAAAACAGGTGATTTTGTTCCTTTATTAAACTTTAAAGCAAAATAATATCGGTTAGCTATGTTTTTCTGCTCTTTTTGCCTCTTCCCAGAGATGATCCATCTCCTCAATGGTATAGTCGGCAAGGGCCCTCCCCTCCTGCTTTGCACTTGTCTCGATGTAGCTGAAGCGCCTGATAAACCTGGAGATTGTCTTACGGAGGGCCTCATCAGGGTTAAGGCCAACAAACCGGGATAAATTCACAAGTGTAAAAAGGATATCCCCAAATTCCTCCTCGATCTTCCTCCCATCCCTCTCCTTGAGTGCAGATTTAAACTCATCAAGCTCACTCTCAACCCTTTTAAGCACATCCTCTGCCTTATTCCAATCAAATCCCACTCTTGATACCCGCTCCTGAACCCTGAGTGCCTTTAATAATGAGGGAAGATTCCCTGGAATACCCTCAAAAATTGATTCCTTAAGCTTACCCTCCTGCCGTTTATACTCCTCCCACCTGTCAAGAACCTCATCTGCAGTCGTAAGCTTCTTTTCTCCGAATACGTGGGGATGGCGGGATACCATCTTCCTGGAAATCACATCTATAACGTCCTGGATATCAAATTCTCCTCTCTCCCCGGCTATCCGGGCATGAAAAACTATCTGAAAAAGGAGGTCTCCCAACTCCTCCTTTATCTTTGCAGGATCATCTTCTTCAATAGCCTCAAGTAATTCGTATGCCTCCTCTATCAGAAACGGTTTCAGGGACTGCCGTGTCTGTTCCCTGTCCCATGGGCAACCGTCTTCATCCCTTAATATCTCCATTATCTTCACTAATTTATCGAAGTTCATAATTTATTAGTATATTAGAGTCCTGATAAAAGTGACAAGTGACTGGCCCCGGACTGAGTTACGAAAAGGAATCATTTTAAATCACCGGTCTTAAAAAATCAGGTCCCTGCTTTATATTTATAGTATGCCGAACAACTTCCCTCTGTACTTACCATGCAGGCGCCAACAGGGTTTTCAGGAGTACATTTTTTACCATACAGGGGACAATCAGGCGGTATTTTTATACCCTTCAGTACGTCACCACACGCACATCCTCTTATATCAGGGATACTCTCTACCGCGATATCAAAGAGTTTTGAGGCATCTCTGTATCTGAACTCCTCACGTAAGGAAAGACCACTCCTGGTGATTGTACCAATACCACGCCATTGAACATCAACAGGAATAAAACAGGTCTCAATGAGGGAGATAGCCCTGGGATTACCTTCTGTCCTTACTGCCCTGACATATTGTATGTCAAGCCTCGACTCCTTTTTGACAAGCTGTGCAAGGAGCATGGCAATCGCCTCAAGAATATCCCTTGCCTCAAAACCTGCAATAACAGAAGGCTTTTTATAATCCCGTGAAATAAATTCGTAGGGATCCCTGCCTATGATGGTGCTTACATGCCCGGGCAGGATAAAACCGTCCACTTCAACTCTATCATCGTCAAGTAAGGCCCTCAGGGCCGGGGGGACAAGCTTGTGATTTGAATATATATGGAAGTTATGTATCTCCATTCTGTCTGCCTCGCAGAGGGTGGCTGCAACAGATGGTGAGGTCGTCTCAAACCCGGTTGCAAAGAATATCACACTCTGGTCAGGGTTTTCCCCTGCAATAGTGAGGGCATCCATCGGTGAGTAGAGGGCCCGTATGTCTGCACCGTCAGCCCTTGCCTCCTGAAGGTTTTTATGGGAACCTGGAACTCTCATCATGTCCCCGAATGTGGTAAGTATTACCCCGGGCTGACTGGCTATCTTTACAGCTTTATCTATGTCTTCTATCGAGGTTACACAGACAGGACATCCCGGCCCGCTCAGAAGCATAATCCCGTCGGGCAGGATGGTCCTTATGCCGTGACGGAATATGGCAACAGTATGAGTGCCGCAAACCTCCATCAGCCTCACAGGACGGCCGAGCTCTTTCATCATCAGATGTATATTTTCAATAAGAATCTTCACTGCCGCAGCCTCTCCCTTAATATATACGCCTGTCCAAGCGATATGTTTGCATCATTGGAAGGCATCCGCCTGTTACGATAGACACTAAAACCCTCACCTGTGAGCCTTTCTGAAACCCTCTCTGAGATGTAGATGTTCTGAAAAACCCCTCCTGAAATCACTACATCCCTTATTCCGGTAAGACTATGGAGTTTATTTACCATCCTTATTATAGTTGTAATGATGGTATTATGGAACCGCGCGGATATAATACCACTGTCGGTTCCAGACATCATGTCCTCCAGTATCCTCAGCAGTGTAAAGGAAAAATCCACCACCATGGGCTCGGCAAACTTTATATCCACCGGATAATCTTCAGCAACACCTTCTGCAGCACAAGACTCAAGCGCTGTTGCTGCCTCGGCTTCATAGGTGTTTGTATCAGTTATACCGGTAATTGCAGCCATGGCATCAAACAATCTTCCGGCACCAGAGCTAAGGGGGGTAAACTCGGGCAGCTCAGCAAGCCTCAAGACATTTTTAATCCTCTTTTCGCCATAGTGGTCCAGAAAACCGATTTCTTCAATGTACTGAAAGACATCCCTTCCGGTCACCTCCTGCAGCCAGCCCAGGGCAATTCTCCACGGCTCCTTTATTGCCATCTCTCCACCTGGAAGCGTCATATAATTGAAGTGACCAAGACGCTTGAAACCCTCGAGGTCGGCAACCAGAAACTCACTGCCCCAGATATTGCCGTCAGACCCGTAGCCGGAGCCGTCAAGGACCACCCCTATAACCTCATTCCTGAGCCCTGACTCAGCCATAACAGAGGCCACATGAGCATGGTGATGTTGCACCCTCATTCCCTCCAAAGGTTGAGATTCTGCCCATCTTGTCGAAAAATATCCGGGATGCATGTCAAAGGCTATGGCAACCGGGTTGATCCTGTAGAGTTTTTTAAGGTTTTCAAGTGTCTCCTCAAAGAATTTCAGGGTCTCAAAATTTCCCATATCACCGATATGCTGACTCGGTATTGCATAAAAATCCCTTGTCAGTCAGGGTAAAGGTATTTTTCAGGTCCGCACCCACGCCCAGCACCTCAGGACCCGTCCCTTTAATAGCTATTGCCTCCGGCACATATCCCCTTGAGCGGCGGATAAAAACGTTTGACCTTATAACCGAATCATCCACCCTCATGAATATATCCCTGTTATGCAGTAAAAATGCATCTGCAATCCCCGCAAGCCCCTCTACTGCAGCCTCATTTTCATGTATTATCGGCTCTTCCGAAAGATTACCACTTGTCATGACAAGGCAACGGAAATTAGGAGTCACTCCTCCTCCCGGATAGAAAAAGAGGAGGTGATGAAGCGGGGTATAGGGAAGCATAAAGCCAAGGTAGCGGTTTTTTGGGGCCACTTCTTCCGGCAGCCTGCAGTCAGGTCTCTTTTTCAGGAGCACTATCGGTCTCCGGCGGGAGAGCATGAGTTGAGCCTCCTCATCTGTTACATAACAGAACCCTCTTACGGTATCCATATCAGGGGCCATCATTGCAAAGGGCTTGTTTATCCTCTGTTTTCTCTCCCTCAGCAGGGTTACAGCATCCTTATTTTCAGCATCACAGGCAATATGAAAACCCCCAAGGCCTTTTACGGCAACAATTCCCCCGGCCTTAAGCACCCTGATTGCTGAAGAAATGGGTTCTTCACCCTCATCTTCCTTAAATAAAGGGTTTATGCTCTGAAAACCAAGCTGTGGACCACAGAGAGAGCAGGCATCGGCCTGTGCATGAAATCTCCTGTCTTCAGGGTCCTGGTACTCCCTGTTGCAGTCATGACACATATTAAAACAACTCATTGTGGTATTTGGCCGGTCATATGGTATCGCCCTTGTAATAGAGTATCTCGGACCGCAGTTTGTACAGTTTATGAACGGATAGAGGTATCTCCTGTCGAGGGGGTTGAGGAGTTCAGACAAACAGTCATTACAGACTGATGTATCCGGGGAAACCGGGGTAATACTGCCAGTATCCTCACTATCCAGTATGCTGAATCCATCTCTTCCGTATTCAGATGTTTTCTCCTTCACGATTGACTCTACATCGATTGACTCTACATCGGAAAGTTCCGGTTTCTCACTTCTGAGACGCTGCAGGAATACCCTTACGTGTTTCCCCTCAATCTCTATTACAACACCCTCAGACGTGTTTTTCACAAAACCCTTGAGATCTAAAGACCTGGCAAGATTGAAGACAAACGGCCTGAATCCCACACCCTGAACAAGGCCCTTTACTTTTATTTTTATCCTAAGATAGGTCATTATGATATATTACCACTAAGATTGCCCCAACGTAAGCTTTTTGTATAAACTATTCAGTACTTCTATTATAATACTGAAATATCCTGAGGGGTTTAGGGAGGTTAAGAGATGGCCCTTACGGCAGGTCTGGACTGTGGTTCTGTAAGTGTAAAAATAGCCATTATTGATGAGAATGGAGATGTTCTCCTGACCGTCTATCGTCGGCATAAGGGGCATCCTGTAGATGCGGCCATTGAGCTCCTGAGGGAAGTCTCTTCCGATTATCCCGAATTCATGATAGTCTTTACAGGGTCTACCGGGAAGCTGATGGCAAGGGCTACAGGTGCCGCTCATATCAATGAACTTGTGGCCAACTGCACGTCCACAAAGAGGTTTTATCCGGATGTCAATACCATTATCGAGATGGGTGGAGAGGATTCAAAACTTATTATCCTCGAAGGCAATGCAATAAAGGACTTTTCACTGAATTCAGTCTGTGCAGCTGGTACCGGCTCCTTCCTTGACCAGCAGGCAGAGAGGTTGCGGTTAAGTATAGAGGAGTTCAGCGAGACGGCATTGAGGTCCAAAAATCCTCCAAGGATTGCAGGACGTTGCAGTGTCTTTGCAAAATCAGACATGATCCACCTGCAGCAGATTGCCACCCCCATGGACGACATTGTGGCAGGGCTTTGCTTTGCAGTGGCAAGAAATTTTAAAGGCTCAATCGTAAGGGGCAGACCGGTGCCCCACAAAATATCCTTTCAGGGAGGCGTGGCACTGAACAAGGGTATGGTAAAGGCTTTTAAGGAGGTTTTTGAACTTGAAGAGCTGATAATTCCTGAGCATACGGCCTTCATGGGTGCGATTGGAGCGGTTTTCAAGGCCTTGGATGATCAGAAGACAACCACCCTGCCCTGAACTTCAGCAAACTTGAGGAAACACTCTCCTCACTCAAACATAATGATTCAGGTCACAAACCGCTCATTGAAGAAGGGGATGGGTTCAGAGAGAGGCATCTGCTGACAGAGACCGTGGGGCAGGAAGCAGGTATCAGGGGGCAGAAAAAACCACAGGAGCAGAAAAACAGGTTTTATCTTGGTATTGATATCGGTTCCATCAGCACAAACCTTGCCGTTATAGATGAAAACGGAAGACTTATCGCAAAGAGGTATCTGATGACAGCAGGAAGACCTATTGAGGCTGTCAGGCAGGGTCTGCTGGAGGTAGGAAAAGAGGTGGGCAATAGCGTCGAGATATGCGGCGTTGGCACTACAGGCTCCGGCAGGTACATGATTGCAGACTTTGTCGGCGCTGACATTGTAAAAAACGAGATTACTGCACAGGCAACAGCAGCTGTCTCCATAGACCCTGAAGTTGATACAATCTTTGAAATCGGGGGACAGGATTCAAAGTATATTTCCCTCCGGGACGGCATAATAGTGGATTTTGAGATGAACAAGGCATGCGCTGCCGGCACAGGCTCATTCCTTGAAGAACAGGCCGAGAAACTGAGCATCTCCATCAAGGGCGAGTTTGCCGATTGTGCCTTTTCATCGACGAATCCTTGCAGGCTCGGTGAAAGGTGCACTGTATTCATGGAGAATTCCCTTATGGCAAACCTCCAGCGGGGAGCTCAAAAAAACGACCTGCTTGCCGGTCTTGCATACTCCATAGTGGAAAACTACATTAACCGTGTGGTTGCCGGAAGACAGATAGGAGAACACATCTTCTTTCAGGGTGGTACGGCTTTCAACAAAACGGTTGTGGCAGCCTTTGAAAAGTTTACAGGAAGAACCGTAACCGTACCGCCGAACCATGATGTAACCGGTGCCATAGGAATGGCCCTGATAGCAAGGGAGCATATGCAGGCTGCAAGAGTAAAGTCCTCAGAGAAGGGTCTTTCTTCCGGAACTTCCTTTAAGGGTTTTGACCTTGCAAGCAGGCCCTACCAGCTGAGTTCCTTTGAGTGCAGGAGCTGTGAGAACATGTGCGAAATTAACAGGGTTAAGATCGACGGGGAGGATGGCTTCCTCTTCTACGGCGGCAGGTGTGAGAAGTATGATGTGCGCAGAAGGGTAAAGACAGAAATACCGGATCTTTTTGCCTTCAGGGAAGAGGAGCTATGGAAGTCACATACAGAACGTGCTGAAAAGGTAAAGGAATCAGGCACAAGCCTCCGCAGGGGCAGGATCGGAATTCCCTATGTCTTTTACTTTCAGGATTATCTTCCATACTGGAGCACACTCCTGTGGGAATTAGGTTTTGAGGTGGTGGTCTCACCCAAAACAAACAGGAGAATCGTCAGCCTCGGTCTTGAAACTGTATTGGCCGAGACATGCTTTCCTGTCAAGGTCTCACATGGACATGTAAGGCATCTGCTTCAGGAGGGTGTAGATACCCTGTTTATACCGAGTTTTATAAATATGAACTCTGCGGATGATCCATACGAAAAAGGCCATGCCTGCCCCCTTACCCAGAGCTTCCCGTATCAGATACGTGTGGCCTTTGAAAATGCCACTGTCGTCTCACCAGTTATAAAACTGAAAGAAGGGGAAAACTTTGTTTTTAAAGAGATCAGGAAGACCATGAGGCATTTCGGCATTTCCTCTGGTGAGATCAGAAGGGCGATGGAAAAGGCGCAGATGGCACAGGATGAATTTACAGGAAATATCAAGGCGCGCGGCAGGGAGGTTTTGTCCACCCTGGACAAACGGGCAGTGGTAATAGTGGGGCGGGCCTACAATGCCTTTGATATGGGTGTAAATCTCGAAATACCGAAAAAACTTGCCTCCCTTGATGTGCTTTCCCTGCCAATGGATTTCCTTTCCGAAGAGGATATCCACGATGACTGGCCTGATATGTACTGGAGGTCCGGCCAGAGAATCCTGAAGGCAGCAAGGGTCATCAAGAAAAATAAACACCTCTACCCCCTATTTATAGGGAATTTTTCCTGTGGCCCTGATTCCTTTATACAGAAATTCTTTGAAAAGGAACTTTCAAAAAAACCCTATCTCTATGTCGAGATAGATGAACATAGTGCAGATGCCGGGGCAATCACAAGATGCGAGGCATTTCTCGACAGCATTGATGCCCAGATTTCTACCGGAAAAACAGAGTACAGAGAGACCCCTGTACCGCAGAAGGTGGAATTCTCAGTCAAAAAGTCCTCGGGTAAACAGAGGACTGTCTATCTGCCAAGGATGTCCGATCATGCCTTTGCCCTGAAGGCAGCATTTGAACATTGCGGTATACCTGCCGAGGTGCTCCCCGAGACTGATGCAGGGGCGCTTGAATTTGGCAGGAGGTATGTATCAGGAAAGGAGTGTTATCCCTGCACAGTCACAACAGGGGATATGCTCAAAAAGGTCTTCTCTGAAGATTTCAGGCCGGAAGAGTCAGCATTCTTCATGCCCTCAGGTACCGGACCCTGCAGATTCGGTCAATACAATATCTTTCACAGGATGATACTCGAGGAAGTCGGGATTAAGGATGTGCCCATATTCACTCCTGTACAGGATGTAACTTTTTATAAGGATCTGGGAATCGTTGGCAAGGATTTTGTGTCAAGATCCTGGGAGGGAATTGTGGCATTTGAAATCCTCATAAAATGTCTCCATGAGACAAGGCCATACGAAAAGGAGAAAGGCTCTGCGGATAATCTGTATCATCAATACCTGCAGAAGCTGACCACAACTCTGAGCGGCTCCAATGGTAACATAATGCCATTGATGGCACAGATGAAAAACGATTTTAACAGCCTTCCCAAAGAGCATGGCGAAAAACCCCTGATAGGAATAGTGGGCGAGATATTCGTGAGGTCCAACAGGTTTTCAAACGAGGACCTCGTCAGAAAGATAGAGACCCTTGGAGGTGAAGTCTGGCTCTCCCCGGTGGATGAATGGATCTACTATATAAACCTGATGTCCCTGAAAAAGACCTTGCGAAAAAAAGACATCTCTGGTATTATAACTATTCTCTTAAAAAGGCTCTTTCAAAAAAGAATAACCAGCAACCTCGAAAAACCGTTCAATGGTTTTTTGAAAACCTTACATGAACCTGATACAAGGGATATATTGAAAAAGGCTTCTCCATACCTGCACGAATCCTTTGAAGGAGAGGCCATAATGAGCATCGGCAAGTCTATTGACCTGATCGGAAAAGGTGTTTCCGGGATCATAAATGCAATGCCCTTCGGATGTATGCCTGGGACAGTAGTTACAGCCATTATGAGAGGGGTTACCAGGAAGTATGGAATTCCATCTATCAGTATTCCATATGATGGGACTGATTCTTCAACTACAGAGTTGCAACTCGAGGCTTTTATGGAGCAGGTAAGAACAAAAAACGGCAATTAAAGGTTATAAACAGATATATAAAAACATTAAAAAAGGAGGTGATTGAATGGGAAATGTCAAGAAGTGGCGCAAGAAAAAAATTAACAAACACAAGCATAAAAAACTCCGCAGGAGAATGAAGAATAAACGATAGAAGTCATTCTATGCCGGCAATCAGGAAGCCGGTCAGTCTTGCTTACTACTTATAACTCTTTCAGCTTTTAAATGAAAGAGCAAAAATATAGACTGGGGGAAGGGGCCATGAAAGAAGAAAGGGAATTGAGCGAGAAGATAAACCTACTGGAAAAGGAGATTCAGACACTTGTGTCGGAGATTCAGAGACTTGATACAGTGGCTGCGGAAGTTGCAGATGTCAAGCTTGAGCTCAAAGGAATAAAGTTATTCCTTGGCAGAAAACATCCTGATCTAAAAGACCAGTTACCCGAAATTGTCAGGAAGTTAAAAGCAGATAAACCGCAGGATTAATGGATTCCTTCCCTGACGTCATCTTTCACCAGGGATTCAAGGATTGTCCCTGCTGTCTTTTTATTCATGGCCTGGGTATGAGTTTAAACATCTGGGCAGAACCGGAAAAGACACGGATACTCGCAGGAAAATTCCCCATAACAGTACTATTATCCAAAGAACCAGGGGATGTCGAGATAACAGGACAGAACGGCCCTTCTGCCAGGGCAGGCATTTCCGTTGAGCCAGTCCTGAGTAACCGGATCACCACAGGTTTGATACCCAAGGAATTAAAAACCGTTTTTCACGATCTGAAGATGGAAGGATGTACTGTTATGGCTTACTCCCAGAAGCGTCCTGCCTCAGACTGCATATCACTTGTAAAAGAGCTTGAGCTCCTGTTGAAACATTACCGTCGGTTTACAAAAAACGGGATAGTTTTTATTACTCACAGCAGGGGGGGGCTTGTAGCAAGAAAGGCCATAGAAATGTTGAACCTGAAATGCCTGGCACTTATTACCCTCGCAACTCCTCATCATGGAAGCAACCTGGCAAAGCTGGCCGAGCCTCTTTCCGGTATTTCAAGGATTATCTATCCCTTTTTTGAAAATGCAGAAAAGGGTACGGCCAGGAGCACTATTAAAAGGATAATGGAATTTCTCAAGAGTGAAGCTATAAGGGAGTTACTCCCTGAGTCACCATTTATAGCGGGGTTTGATAACAGCAAGCTCACAACGATTAAGACCCTCTCCCTTGGCGGAACAGACCCGACACTTTTTACAATTTACAGATGGCGTGAAGACCGAATTAAAGGTGTCATGACTCCGGAAAAGCTCTTTTCAATACCTGAGATCCTAACCTCTCTTGTTCCTGAAGGGAGGTTGCCTGAAGAACTGATAATGGGAAAGGGAGACGGTCTGGTCAGTAAAAGGAGTTCAGAGGCCCCGCATACTTCTGAACATCACAACCTGGCACTGAACCATGCATGGATACTATTTGATCCATCGGTCAGGAAGACCGTTTCATCCTTTGTCAGGACAATGTGTTGATGGGCAATAACAGTTATAGAATTTGCATCCCTTAAAAAACAAAAAAAGAACAAAGAATATGCTCGAGACAATAAAGCAGAAGATCCTTGCAGGTGAAAGGCTATCCTTCGAAGAAGCGGTTGCCCTTTTTCATGATGATGACATCCACACACTGGGTAAACTTGCGACCTCTGTTGCAGAGAAAAAAAACGGAAACAGGGCTTATTTTATCCAGAACCGCCATGTAAATCCCACAAACATATGCGTAAACCGATGCCGTTTTTGTGCCTTCAGCAGGTCAACGGGAGAAAAAGGTGCCTTCGAATTATCAATTGATGAGATTTTAAGGAGGATTGAACTCTCTCCTGAAGGTCTCAGAGAGATCCATATAGTCGGAGGACTTCACCCTGACCGCCCTTTTGAGTATTATCTGAGTCTGCTGCGAGAACTCAGAAAACACTTTCCCCGGATCCATATCAAGGCATTTACAGCAGTTGAAGTTGATTATTTTTCAGGGATAAGTAACCTTGGTCTCAGGGATACCCTGTTAAGTCTGAAAAAGAGCGGTCTCGATGCCATGCCAGGAGGTGGGGCAGAAATATTTGCAAACAGCATACGGGAGCGTCTCTGTCCTGAAAAGATAACTGGTGAAAGGTGGCTTGAAGTTCACAGGACTGCGCATCTATGCGGCATAAAGACAAACGCTACGATGCTGTACGGTCATTTTGAATCCAGTGAAGACAGGATTGACCACCTTGTAAGGTTGAGGGAACTCCAGGACCAGACAGGCGGGTTTCAGGCATTCATCCCACTCTCCTACCATCCTCAAAACACAGACATGGGAGGCCGGTATCCCTCGGGAATCGATGACTTAAAGACAATAGCAATCAGCCGCCTTGTACTTGACAACTTTCCACACATAAAGGCATATTGGGTCATGCTTGGTGAAAAACTCTCTCAGGTGGCACTCCTGTTCGGGGCAGATGATATTGACGGCACGGTCATTGAAGAGAAGATTACCCATGCAGCTGGTGCGATGACGGGTGAAGGGCTTACAAAAGCAGAGATGGTAAACCTTATCAGGAAGGCGGGAAAAGTACCTGTTGAGAGGGATGCTTTTTATGAAACAGTGAAGGTCTATGCGTAGATAATTTTCCTGTAAAGTTGTAACGGCTGGCGTCAGAAAGCAGTCATTTAAAGCTCTGCAAGTTTTCTCAGTTCCTTCTCATCTATCCGGTATTCCCTTGCAATGTGCTCCGGTGTTGCACCTGTCTGAGCAATCACCTCTTTAAGGTATCCCTTAAAATCAGACTGGTTTTTACAGGTATCAAAATAATTTCCAAGTACTATTGCAAGACCTTCGGATGGTATCCTGTAACCCTTTTTGGTTGCTTCCTTCTCCCCCGTACTTTCAGGAACGCCTATCACCACAACCTTGTTGTCAACGATTATAAAGCGCATGTCATACACCATAAGACAACTGCTGTAGAAAATCTCTGCTCCGGCTTTCATGTAGAGATAGCCAAGATAGAGTCTGTCCGGGAATTTAGGCATAAGGTACCTTATGCGCACACCTTTTTCGGTCATTCTCTCGATATTTTCCATAATATCCCTTGTCATTTTACTGTCATCCCCTGTCGGTGGCCTGCCGGTTATACACCCGGTGATCTCCTCCTTTGCATCCATCATCGAGTCGATGATGGTGAGAAAATACTCCTGCCGTGTTAGCACCTTTGTGGCTTTTCCCACCTCAAGAATGAGTCTGTCACGTTGTTTCCCTTCCTTGATGCTGTAAATCAAGAGTACGATCGTTGCCACAAGCAATATTGATTCAAGGGACAGGAGCCCTATTTCAATAGACATGGGTTCACCTCTGAAATATATATATAATAGTCGGATATACCGATGACATCACTGTATACTTGCACACACACGGCGTCATCAGCTAATTTTAGTATTAAAACATGTCCAGGCCAAATAATGCACCCTGAAGCAGACAATTGCATTACAGGGTTAATACATGTAACAATAGAATACTATTTTCCTGACTCGGCTTCAAACACGGAGATGTTAAATAAACCCGGCCATGTCAGGTGCTATATTAAGCGCTTAAAAGATAAAAATGAGGATAGGCAAAAAGACTGCATTAAATCTGTTGAGGGACTCCGACCTCCTTGAGCTTGGAAGGATAGCTGACGGAATAAGGAAAGACCTCCATCCAGATGGTATCGTTACCTTTATTGTGGACAGGAATATCAACTATACCAATGCCTGTATAAATAAATGCAGGTTTTGTGCATTTTACAGGGACCCGGATTCTCCTGAGGCCTATGTATTGGACGAGGAACAACTCTTTGAAAAGATCAGGGAGACGATACATCAGGGAGGAACACAGATACTAATACAGGGCGGGCTACATCCGGCACTGGAGCTCTCCTTTTACACAGAAATGCTGAAGTCCATAAAAAAACACTTTAATATAAATGTGCATGGTTTTTCACCGCCTGAGATAAGTTACATTGCCGAAAAATCCGGTCTTACCCTCAGGGAAACCCTCTTGACACTCAAAGATGCAGGCCTTGATTCAATCCCTGGCGGAGGTGCCGAAATCCTGTCGGACAGGGTGAGAAAGGTGTTGAGTCCGAAAAAAATAAGGTCATCAGAGTGGCTTGAGGTCATGGAGGAAGCACATGGACTCGGGATAAAGAGCACTGCAACCATGATGTTTGGTTCCATTGAAGGAGAGGAGGACATAATTGAACACCTTGATGCCATAAGATCGCTTCAGGACAGGACAGGTGGCTTTACAGCCTTCATTCCCTGGAGTTTCCAACCTGGGAATACAGAGATTGCAAAACAGGAGCCAGATGTAAACTCGCAACCCGCAACCCGCAACCCGCAACTAATCCCTGCCACGGCAGTAGACTACCTCAGGATCCTGTCTCTCTCAAGGCTATATCTCGACAACATAAAGAACATACAGGCATCCTGGGTCACACAGGGCCTGAAGATGGCGCAGGCTGCCCTGAGGTTTGGAGCCAATGATTTCGGCTCCACAATGATCGAGGAGAATGTGGTAAAGGCGGCAGGGGTTTCATTCAGGGTTACACGTGAAGATATAATAAACTCTATCAGTCAGACAGGGTTCAGGCCTGCCCAGAGAGACACCCGTTACAATATAATAAAACATTTTTGATTTGATTTTTTTTAAGCTCCCTTGAGTCTTATGATAAACTTGGTTCCCCTGCCATTTACTGACTCAACTCTTATCGTACCACCATGCAGCTCTATTATCTTGTCTGCTATGTAGAGGCCAAGGCCTGTGCCATGTGATGATGATGCCTTGGTTGTGTAAAACGGAACAAACAGTTTATCAAAATCATCTCTTCTTATCCCTATCCCGTTGTCTTCAAACACAACCTCAACCATGCCCTTCTCCAATACGCGTGCCTGTATTATAATCATTGGCACCAAATCATTGCCTTTTGCAATAGATTGCCTTATGGCAGTGTCAGAGTTGTCAAGGAGGTTAAAGAAAACCTCTCTTAACTGTGACATGTTACCCAAAACATTTAAAGAACTCTCGACATTAATCTCAAACCTTATTTGACTGAAAGCTGATCTTTTCAGTCTCATCATCTCAAAAGCACTTTCAATTGCCTCCTTTAACGAAACCGGAGACACCTCTTCAGAGGAGGTTTTTGAATAATTTCTGAGCTTTTCAATCGTATCTTCAGCCTGCCTTATATTGTTTACTATGGTGTCAACAAGCTCCTTTCCCCTGTTGCTGAAGGTGTCTGAGTACATAATGTTGAGCGATTCTACTGCAAGCAGGATTGTATGCAACCGGTTATTTATCTGATGTCCCAATCCAGAGGCCATGGTCCCCAGAGACGACATCTTTGCTGCGTGGAAGAGCTCGGATCCTGCTTTTTCAAGATCCTTCAGATGCAGTGCGTTCTCGATTGCAAGGGCAAACTGGTTGGAGAGAGTAAGGAATGTATCAATCTCATCAGAGGAGAAGTGCTGGCCGGATCTCTTGTTTCCAAAAGCAAGAAATCCAACAATGCCCCGTCGGGTACAGCACGGTATGATGATTGTGGCATTGAGCCTTTCCATAACGTCAACGACACTACGGCCCTCCCCCCTGCTGAGGAGTACATCCCTGTTCAGTATCTCTTTCCTTGATATTTTCCTGACAACAGGGTTTTCCATATCAAGAGTTGCCGGCTTTTTCGGCAACGGGGGCCTCTCTGCCTTCAGTTCAAAACTGTTTGACTCTTCATCAAACAGATATATTGCGGCATATCTCAGCCGTGCAACGAGAGTTAATAATACTACTACAAATTTGAGCAACCTGTTCAGGTCTCTTTTGTATAACATGCCGTGGGACGCGTACAAAAGGGTCTGCTGGTAACGTCTTTGCTGCTTTAACAGCAAATTTTCTGTACGTTCCCCCAGATAAATATACAGCAGTGGAGCCGAGGCAGCAAGCATAAGGGCAACGGATACAGGAATTATCCATAATCCGGGACCAAGGAGCTTTATACCCAAAAGAAAAGGTACACCGGTAACAACAACAGCAGTTATAAACAGAAGGAACAACCTTGCAAAGGCTACTCTGATATCAAGGAGCTGATGCCTCAGGGTAGCATATGTGAGAATAAAAGTAAAAAGTGACATAAAGATAAAACCGAGTGGCACTACCGGGATATCATAGTTACCAAGGAAATCAACTGATGCAAGAGATGCAACCAACAACCCTGTAAAGATGTATTTAAGCTTGGTCTTTTGTATAGACGGTACATTTTTCTTCTTCATTTCTTTATATATAAGGTTCAGGGCTGAAAAAAGCGTAAGCAGAAAAAAGAGCATGAATATAATATGAAGCGGTCTTGAGGCAGCGGGATAAAAACCCCAGGGGTATAAGAAAAGACCTTTTATCATGTACTGGGGGCCTAAGACTGTGAAGGCAAACAGGGTAGATATGAGATACCTTACAGCTATTCTCCTTCCTGAGGCTCTGCCCACGAATTCATGAGCAAAATGGTAGAAAGTTGATGGGATAAAGACTATTCCAACGTAGCATATCCTGAAAAAAAGGAGGGATGTATCATAACTATCTGAAAGAGTTGCCAGGAAAGCAAAAAAGAGCCAGAAGAATGACGCCAGACAAAACAGGAAAAGGCTCGTGTTGATCCTTGACTTCCGGTTGTTCAGATAGACCATAACACCGTGAGAGATGACCGTTATTGATGCAATGAGATATAGGATGCTTACTAATGGTTTCATGGATTATTCATTATATTATCAACCGGTCAGAATATATACTGCCTCAACTTAATGTCAAGAATACTTTAGAAGAATCTGAACTTATTAATTATATCACAAGAATGCGCCGAGTTTGAAACAATATAATAAAAACCATGCAAATTATGATAAAATTGATTTATCTGGATTTGATAATCTGCATTGGAGGTGGTTTATAAATGGGAGAAAACGAAGTCTATGATGTTTTAATTGTTGGAGGTGGCCCAGCGGGCCTTACAGCAGCCCAATATACTGCAAGAGCCCACCTCAAGACAGCCATTCTTGATAAATCCTCTACAGCTGGTGCTCTTGCAATTGCAGATAAGATAGAGAACTATCCTGGCTTGACTGAGCCCATCTCCGGGAAGGAACTGCTCGATATATTCCGGGAGCAGGCGATACGATTCGGGGCAGAATACCTTGAGGTACAAGTCATAGGTGTAAGTCTGGACAAAGAGATAAAAGAAATCCACACGATGGAAAGAGTTTTTTATGGAAAGGCGGTTATTCTTGCAACCGGAGCCATGGGCAGGAAACCGACTGTCAGTGGAGAGAAGGAATTCCTCGGGAAGGGTGTAAGCTATTGTGCGATATGTGATGCCGCGTTTTTCAGGGGTAAGACGGTTTGTGTTATAGGAGATTCAGAGGAAGCCGTGAAAGAAGCCGAACTGCTTACACGCTTTGCCGAGACTGTATATTTGATAGCACCATCAAAGTCACTCAAGGTTTCAGGAGAACATCCACTACCTGAGATTGACAAACTGAAAATCCTCACAGGTCATGTTGTTTTATCAATTGAAGGGGGAGAGGTAGTTGAGAGGATAAAGCTGAAGGACAGAAACACCGACGAAGAGAAGGTGTTACCCATGGACGGGGTCTTTGTTTATCTTCACGGAAACAAGCCCGTGGTTGATTTTCTTAACTTTTCCGTTGACATCAGTGATGAGGAATGCATAATAACAAACAGGATGATGGAGACAAATCAGCCGGGGGTTTTTGCAGCAGGCGACGTCACCTGTGTTGAGGTCAGACAGGTGGTTGTAGCTGCAGCGAATGGCTGTGTGGCAGCACTGTCTGCAGATAAATATGTACACCACAGAAAGAGACGGAGATATGACTGGTCAAAATCAAAAAAGTAGATCGTCATATGAGAAAACGATTTAGATATTTTCTATTTATTTTATTCGCTCTTATTGCTTTCCCGGTCTTTACTGGTGACATAAATGCCTCTTTTGCCGGGAATGGGAACAGGAATATGAATGGTCCTGTTGAAACAGGACCATATAATGAAGTGGTAACGCGTTTGGTTCTCGATTCCGGGAAAGCCTACCTTTTCGCTGATTATCTCCTTTTCCTCAGTGCTATGGATGCCTACACGAAAGGGGATTATAATCAGAGCCTTGAAAATATCGATACATTTCTTTCACTCTATCAGAATAGTTATCTCACTGAAGATGTACGGTTGTTAAAGATTAAAGCTGTTTATTCAATCCTTGACGAACAGGATATCCGCCCGGATAATGAAGGGTGTTTCGTAAAGAATGATTACCACTATTCAAATACCCTGAAGGAGATCAGGGATTATCTTAAGGACTTTCCTTCTGATCAGGAAGCCCGGTATCTCTATGCAAAGACATTGGAGAGGGCAGGAAAGGAGGAAGAGGCCAGGAATATCCTCAAATCCTTATTCATCAAGGCTGATAGATACTATGCAGAGCTTAAGGATGAGGTCTCTCCTGATGACCTCACTACAGAAGAAATCATCCTGATGAGCAAAAACCTCCGCAGGTCTCTCAGGCTGAGAGAGTCAGAAAGCCTGCTCCTGACGAGATTGAACAAGCCCGCCGGCAGTGACAGAAAACCGCTTTATACCTCCCTTGCTGATACATATTTTCGCATGAAGGATTACAGCAAGGCAGCCCTTTATTATCAAAAGGCCGACAACGTCCAGAAGGCGGCAATATCCTATTACAGGGCAGGTGATTATGATCTCTTTGAGAATATGCTCGATATGGCAAAGGATAAGAAGACCAAAGAGACCTGCAGTCTCTTTCTGCTTAAAGGGATACAGAAGAGACGTGATATGGAGTTTGATGAGGCACTGAAGATATTCAGGATGGCCTACAGAAGTTATCCCTGCGAGAAGGAATCACTCTGGCATATTGCATGGACGGAGTATTTAATGGGGAATTTCCTCAGTGCATCATATAATTTCAGAGACCTCTACAACCAGCACAGAAACCCAGGCTATCTTTACTGGCAGGCAAGATCACTTGAAAATCTCGGACAAAATGCGAAAAAACTTTTCAGCAGTATAGAGGGTGACTCTTTTTATGCATTTCTGGGGCGAATGAGATCTGGCGGCATCACCCTGACATCCGGGAGGGTTGAGCTCCGGAATTCATTTAAAAAAGAGGATGCGATCTTCGATGGAAGAACAGATAGCCTGTCCAAAGCCAAAACTCCAGATTTTGTGGGCTTCCATGATAGCCTTTCGTTAACCTTTAAACGGGCCGACTTCCTCAACAGTGTTGGCCTGCAGGATTATGCAATAAAAGAAATTAACAGCTACAGACCGGAGGGGGACTATGACAGACTGAAGATATGCAGGTATCTCCAATCTTTGGAGGCATTTAATGAATCTTTCCGCTGCGCAAGTAAACTAAACAGATATCCCGAAATTTCAGTGCTACTTTATCCTGCTGTATACAGTGATATTGTTGACAAAATATCGGCTGATTACAATATCGACCCCCTTGTTATCTACTCAGTGATGCGGGAGGAAAGCAGGTTCAACAGAAAGGCAATCTCAAGGTCCGGAGCACTGGGCCTGATGCAGCTCATGCCATTTACCGCACAACGAATGGCAAAATCACTCGGCTATGAGACAGGATTGCTTTCGGACAATGAGATTATGAGCCCCGATTTAAACATAACCCTGGGCAGTTACTATCTCGGCCAGTTGATTAGCGAGTTCGGGTCTGTCCCAATGGCTGTGGCAGCCTATAACGCAGGAGAGAGTGCTGTCAGGAGATGGCTTGAGGCCAATCAGTACAATGAAGTTGACGTGTTCATTGAGGACATCCCCTATAAAGAGACGAGACTGTATGTAAAAAAGGTACTGCGTTCATATTTTATGTATCTCGATATATACGGGCAGAAGAAAATGAGAGATAAAACAGCGTCGGGCAATTAGCCCTCTTTCCGGGTTCTCAACAAGTCTTCCCATACCGCCCTGACCTGCCTTTCCGTATCCCTCAGAGAACCTGAATTGTCTATCACATAATCTGCCCTGGAGGCCTTTTCATCAACCGGAAGCTGAGCAGCAGTCCGCGTCCTTATCTCTTCATCAGAAAAACCCTTTCCCCTTAATCGCTCGCGGACAACATCAGCTTCAGTCCTGACAACAACCACTGCATCCACACCTTTATCAAAACCGGTCTCAAAAAGCAGGGGGATCTCAACAACCATAATGATTTCCGTGTTACTGGTCAGATTTGCAGCCTTCTTATAATTTTGCTCTATTGTTTCAAAAACAAGGGGATGAAGCAGTTTTTCCAGTTTTCTTCTTTTGGCTTCGTCATGGAAAACCTTTTCAGAAAGTTTTTTTCTGTCAATCTCCCCCTTGACGAGTATATCCGGACCAAACACCTCTACTATGGAATCCCTGACATCTGCACGTTTTAACAGTTCATGAACGATTGAATCAGCGCTGAGTACAGTAGCGCCGAGTTCTTCAAATAACTTAAGCACAGTGGACTTTCCGCACCCAAAACCACCGGTAAGGCCCACAAGCATTTTTCTCTCCCCTTACTTTTTTGGTATTCCGATATATCTTGGAGTGCTCAATTTATATTGACGGTACTCCTCTCCATACAAACGCTCAAGATAAGGCTCTTCCATACGCGTAGTGTACAAATGAATCACTATAGTGAAGACCCCGGTAAGCACAAAGGCAAATCCTGACCGTCCGGCAAGCGATATGCCTGAGAGCATCAGAGCCCAACCGATAAACTGCGGATTCCTGCTCCACCGGTATATCCCGGAGGTAACAAGCCTTGAAGTATCCTGTCCATAACTTCTTTGCAGGGAACGAAACCCGATCATCCCTGCTGACAATATAACCGTCCCAAACACAAAGGTAAACAAACCACTGATTAAGGCAAGAGTTCTGTTAACCGGTATCAGCCATACACCATATAACGACGACAGAATCACTGCTACGTGATGAAATGCCCACATAACAAACCAGATATTCAGAAGTTTGTCAGTGAATACTCCGCCTCTGTCGTAGGTCTTTTTTATCTCGGAAAAAACATATATGCCCAGTACTATCCATATGCTTATGGAAATACATAAACCTGTGTACAACCACATGATCCTTCCGCCGCCTCTTTTAAATCTCTGTAATGCCTGACATAAGAATCATCTGTTTTCACCCAAGGAGAAGAGGAAACCTGAAGCAAGACTTATGAATCAAGTATTATGCCTGTTCAGCGCAATACTTGATATCCATTTCAAGAAGATAAGGAGCAACAAACCCTTCGTATATTGTTTTCCTCGCCTCCGGTAAATCCTTCCAGCCGGTAACTTTACCACGACATATTTCCGAGCCGCACATGCACTCTTTCGGGAAATAATCAACCCCATAATTTCTCATGGCATAATCGAAGGTTATCTCCTCATCAGCAATAATTTCTCTTATGGCTGCAAAGTCATGGGCACCGGTTTCATTGATCCTGATACCACAATTAGGGTTACAGGAATGATTGACCTTACTTATTGATCCAGCGTGAAAAACATATTCATTTTCGCCAATCTGTGAGGCATGAGAGTGATTCTTCTTCAGTCTTTTTTCAATTACTCCGACCATCACGGTTTCACCGGCCTTAAATGATCTCGTCGCAAAAATACCTTCCCCTTTTCTATCAGATACTCTTAACTCAAATCCATCGTCCATATTGAAACTCCTTTGTAAAATTTTTCCAATTATCCATAATACACATATTGTTACTATAACACTATACGGAGCATTTATACCGCAGAGATTCAAGTATTCAGTCTTATATGCTAAAAACATAAAGTTTTTAACTGGTTAAGTGGTTGATATTGCAGGGTTACAGTGGGGCACGGAGGAGAAAAGAGAAGAGAGAACCGCCTACCCGATTATCCAATCACTTTTGATTGATAATGCCTTACAGATTTTCCGGGCTAACTTATTAGAAATCTCCGTATGGCGAGGTACGGTTTCGACATGACCTGTTAAAGGATTACACCTTAGAGAGGGGAACCCGCTCGTTTGGTGGTAATCTGATATACGGCATTTTCATTCTGTTTTGATGTTGAGCAACAAGGCAAGAAAACCAAAACGCTGTCTTGAGATTCCCACGAAGACACAAGCCGAAGTCCTATCGGCCTTTGGCCATTACGTGGATGACAGTGGGGTCTTACAGCAAAAACACGGCTGATCCCCCGTCAATACTGGCTTTCAGCCTGCCGTGACTGCTTATCTCTTAAACTCCTGTTTATGGCAATAAATTCAAATAGCCGTAAGGAAAGATGCAAGATTTGTGACAATTAAAGACCCACTGAATCCGCAGATTTCACAACCTTACAATCAGCCAAAGAGAGCTCAGAGTTTAAAGAAGAGAAGTAAAGACTACATCTGGCCGCAGATTTTCCGCAGATGAAAAAAAATATTAACCGCGGAGGACGCACTACTTACCCCCTGGTCAAGTGCCGGTATTTGATGCGGTGGGGCTGGTCTGCGGCAGCACCGAG
>JAADGU010000135.1 GCA_013152195.1 Nitrospirota bacterium | reverse complement strand
GTTCTTGATGGTGTTGGTGAGAGGTTGGAGAGGAAACTCTGGAGCGAGGGCGTTCTGACGTGGGATGACTTTATCAGGGAAGCTCCGGTCCCGTTTATCTCCCGGCAAAAGAGTACTTTAATGAAAGAGACAATCCTGTACTTTTCCGAGGAGCTCAACCGGAGCAATCCCGAACCTTTCAAGTCCTTTCTGAAACCTCGGGAACACTGGAGACTTTTTGATACTTTCAGGTCTGATATAGTCTGTCTGGACATAGAGACAAATGGTCTGCCTCCTGACAGGGGGGGCAATGTAACAGTGGTTGGACTCTACGATTGCCGTGAGTGGAGGTGCTTGATAAAGGGAGATAGCCTGACGCCTGAAAAACTGCAGGAGGAGCTTGCAGGATACAAACTCCTTGTTACTTTTTTTGGCTCTTCGTTTGATTTACCCTTTCTGAAGAAATGCTTTCCCGGGTTCAGACTCACGATGCCTCACTTTGATGTCTGTTATGGTGCAAGGCGCGTCGGGCTTAAGGGTGGACTGAAAAAACTGGAGGTTTCCTCCGGGCTTTCAAGGGCGGAAGATGTGAAGGGAATGAACGGCTATGATGCGGTACTTTTATGGCGGCGCTGGATAAGAGGCGATTCCCGTGCCCTTGAGCTTCTTCTACAGTATAACAGGGAGGATACCGTTAACCTTTTCCCCCTGGCTGAGAGGATTTATAAATTGCTCAAGACAGCTACCGGTATAGAGGAGTTTCTGAGTGGAAACAGCTCTTCTTGAGGGTTTTCTGACATACCTGTCTGTGGAGAGGGGCAGGGCTGCAAATACTGTCATCTCATATGAGCGGGATCTGAGGAAGTTTGGTCTTTTTTTGCAGAACGAGTCCAGGGGATTTGTAACTTTTGATAAGGGCGAAATTATCAATTTCATCGGCCTTTTAAGGAATGAAGATTATACCTCTGCCTCAATTGCACGGATGCTCTCTGCAATAAGGAGCTTTTGCAGGTATCTTATCCTCGAAAAGTTGAGAAGAGAGGATCCCTCGGAAAATTTGCAGACTCCGGCGAGGTGGGAGCGGCTTCCAAAGGCAATTTCTGTTGATGATGTGCGCAGGCTGCTTGAGGTAATTGAAGGCGGAGAGCTTGCACTCAGAGACCTTGCCATGCTCGAGCTCATGTATGCTTCCGGTCTCCGTGTGAGTGAGCTTGTTACACTCAGGGTAGAGGATGTAAACCTTGAGGCCGGTTTTGTCAGGGTGATTGGCAAGGGGTCCAGGGAGAGGGTTGTACCTGTGAGTGAGGGGACAATTGACAATATACGAAAGTACATAAAACAGTTAAGGATGAGCCTGCTGAAGGGTAAGGAGTCTCCCTATTTGTTTATATCTCTGAGGGGGACGTCACTTACCCGCCAGAGGTTCTGGCAGACCATCAAGGGATACGGAAGACGGGCGGGATTAAATGTTTCTCCCCATGTTATCCGTCACTCTTTTGCAACCCATCTCCTCGAGGGCGGGGCTGACCTGCGCTCTATACAGAAGATGCTTGGACATTCGGATATTTCTACAACGCAGATTTATACAAAGGTTACATCCGACAGGCTTAAAAAGGTGTATGAAAAGTATCATCCCAGGGCATAAACCGATCTGTAACAAAAGGAGGGAAAAATGGTGAAGTCTCTGACAGTGGACGACCTGTACAGGCGATGTGACACTAAACTCTTCAGTTTTAAGACAACAGATGAACTTCCTCCGTTTGAAGGCACAATTGGTCAGGACCGTGCTCTGAGTGCCATTGATTTTGGGCTCAGTCTTGAGAGCAAGGGGTTCAATATTTATGTGCTTGGTGAGAGTGGGACAGGAAAGACCTCTGCAATCAAGACCCTCTTGTTAAAAAAAGCGGGGCAGGAACCCATTCCGCCTGACTGGTGTTATGTTTATAATTTTAAGGAGCCTGACAGCCCTCTTGCCATATCACTTGACCCGGGACGGGGAGTTGAATTTCAAAAGGACATGTCAGAACTCATAAATACTCTCAAGGTGGAGATCCCGAAGGTTTTTGAGTCAAAGGAGTATGACAAACAGAGAGGCCGTATATTTGAAGAGTTTCAGAAGAGACAAAAAGAGCTTTTTTCGAGTCTTGAGGCAGAGGCAGAGGCAAAAGGATTCACAATAAAGAGGACCGTGGGAGGGTTTTTAATCGTTCCGGTCAAAAAAAACGGAGAGCCCCTTACCGAGGAGGAGTTCAACGCTCTTGATGAAACGACCAGGAAGAAGATAGAAGAGATTGGCAAACTGCTTCAGGAGAAACTTGATGATGTGGTACGAACCCTGAGGGAAGGTGAGAAACTCGTCAAGGAACTTCTCAGGAGGCTTGAAAGAGAGGCCGCCATATCTGTGCTCGGTCACCTGATAGACGAGTTGAAAGAGAAGTATAAGGATAATGAAAAGATTATGGTTTATCTCGATGCGGTGAGGGAGGATATACTCGATCACCTTGAAGACTTTAAATCATCTTCAGAAGAGGCAGCGCCACCTCCGCTTCCGTTTATGAAGATGCCGAAACAGGAGCCGAACTTTGTGAAGTATTCAGTAAATGTAATTGTTAACAATGGTGCCCGGGAGGGTGCTCCGTGTGTGTTTGAGAGCAACCCGACATATTATAATCTCTTTGGCCGTATTGAACACAAATTTCAGTATGGGGTGGCTGTGACCGATTTCTCGATGATCAAGTCCGGTTCTCTTCATAAGGCAAACGGGGGATACCTGGTAATAAATGCCCTGGATCTTTTGAGGAACCTCTTCTCCTATGATGCCATGAAAAGGGCGATAAGGAACCGTGAGCTGAAGATAGAGGACATCTGGGAACAGTACCGCCTCATAACAACAGCAATGTTGAAACCGGAAGCGGTTCCACTTGACGTTAAGGTTGTCCTTATTGGTAATCCGTATATTTATTACATGCTATATAATCTTGACGAGGAATACAGGGAACTCTTCAAGGTAAAGGCGGATTTTGATAACCAGATGGACCGGACAGGGGAGAATATACTTAAGTACGCAACCTTTGTTGCAACCAAGTCAAAGGATGAATTACTCCTGTCCTTTGACCCCTCGGGTGTCGCAAGGATTGTTGAATATGGTTCCAGACTGGCAGAGCACCAGGAAAAACTCTCTTCAAAGTTCAGTGATATATCAGATGTGATAAGGGAGTCCCATTACTGGGCAAAAAAGGATGGGGCCGAAGTTGTTGCCGGTGTACATGTGGAAAAGGCTCTCAATGAGAAGATATACCGTCATAACAGGATTGAGGACAGGTTGAGGGAGTTGATGGCTGAGGGGACCCTGATTGTCGAGACCTCCGGTGAAAGAGTGGGGCAGATAAACGGTCTTGCTGTGATGAGCCTTGGAGATTACAGTTTTGGCAAACCTTCAAGGATTACGACGACAGTGTATACCGGGAAGGCAGGGGTTATTAACATTGAGAGAGAGACAAAGCTTTCAGGAAAGATACACGAAAAGGCCATTCTTATACTTTCAAATTACCTTGGCAGGATGTATGCAGTCAAAAAACCGATTAGTCTCTCGGCATCTATTACATTTGAGCAGCTTTACGGGATGATAGAAGGGGACAGTGCCACCTGTGCTGAGCTCTATTCACTCCTGAGCGCCATCTCGGGTGTGCCCATCAAGCAGAATATAGCCATAACAGGTTCGATGGATCAGAATGGCAATATTCAGCCTATCGGAGGTGTGAATGAAAAGATCGAGGGTTTCTTTGAACTCTGCCGACTGAGGGGACTTGACAGGACATATGGGGTCATCATCCCTGAAAGAAATGTCAGGAACCTTATGCTCCGAAGGGGTGTTCTTGACGCAGTAAAGGATGGAAGCTTCCATATTTACCCGATTGAACGTGTGGAGGAAGGGATAGAGATCCTTATGGGTATGCCTGCCGGTGAGCTTAAGCCTGACGGGACATATCCTGACGCTACACTGAACTACCTTGTGCAAAAGAGGCTGACAGAGATAAGGGAGGCACTGAAAGAGAAGAAGGGAGAGAAGAATAACAACAATGGGGAGGATGGTAAGAACGGGGAATGAGGAATGTCCTGTGGTTGTTGCAGATGGGCCTTTTGTATGCCGTAACTTTTCCCGTAGCTGTTCTGCCTTTAAGGTTGGCTCTCGGAGTGGGTTCCCTGATAGGGAAGATGGGGTTTTCTGTATGGGGGAGCAGGAGAAGAATTGCTGTTGATAACATCAGCCATGCCATCCGGGCAGGATTTATTGATAACAGCGTTTCTGCCACTGAGTTAGCAAAAGAGCATTTCAGAAACCTTGGAATGTCTGCTGTTGAAATAGCCAGGATTTACCACGGGTTTGGAAGCAGGATACTGGACAGGATAGAGGTTGAGGGGATCGATAATTATCAGAGGGCAAGGGAGAAGGGAAAGGGTATACTCCTGATCACCGGACACTGTGGTAACTGGGAACTCCTTGCACTTGCTATTTCCTGTAAGGTCTCTCCGGTCGGAGCAGTGGCAAGGCCCATAAATAATCCCTATTTAAACGCTCTCATTGAGCGGGTCAGAAAGAGATACGGCAACACGGTGATATACAAGAAGGGTGCTCTCAGGGCCATCATCTCCCAGCTCAGGAAGGGTGGCACAGTGGGAGTACTCATTGACCAGAGTGTCCTGCCCGCTGAGGGTGTTGTGATTGAGTTCCTTGGCAGGCCTGCCTGGGCAATCAAGTCGCCGAGCCTCATTGCAAGAAAGACCGGGGCTTCGGTGGTGCCTGTCTTTATAAGGCGGAGGGATAACGGGAGTCACGTGGTGGAGATACATCCTGAGGTAGAACTCTCTGATGCAAAAGAGCTCGAAAAAGCGGTTCTTGAGGATACGAAAAGGTTTACATCTTTTGTTGAGGGATATATAATGAAAAATCCTGCTGAATGGTTATGGATTCACCGCAGGTGGAAGAGGATTTGATCTTAATATATTGACCTGAACCTGCCCGTGCTGCTGTCAAAGAGAATGGTGTCGACAATCTTTCCCTTGTCCTTGACTTTTGCCTTTATAAACCTTCCACTTATCTCTTCTATCTCCACATCAAGCCCTTTTTTGCTGTAATAGTCCCTTATTGCACGTTCTGCTTTTTCAGGGCTTGTCTGTATTGTACAGATACCGTAAGTGCTGCACAGGGAGCAGAAATCGCCATAGGGAGTTACAGGCTGTTGTTTTTGTTGTGCAGGCTGCTGCGCAGAAATTGAAGGCGCTGTCAGGATAACTAAAATCAGTGCCAACACTGCTGAGTATTTCATTTTACTTGACATTGTTCCCATTTGTTTTTTATTTTTTTCTGTGACCTCTGAGTTCTCTGCGGTTAAAAATTAAAGCCTTTGTCCTCAGTTTCAAGAATAATACAAAAAGATGAAGAAAGTATGAAAATGGCCTGTATTCAGAATGTGACCGTGAACCGTGAACCGATATCAGGTGTGCTTTCCACCTCGATTCTTCCCCCTGTTACTTCAGTAAGTTCCTTTACGATGGCAAGTCCGAGTCCCCTGCCACCGGAATCTTTTCCCTTGTAAAACCGTTCAAATACTTTTGAAATATTTCCGGGTACAATCCCTTTCCCTGAATCTTCAACCGTGATATGAAACCCTGTTGTCCCGCCGTCTTTTTTATACTTGTCCCAGCGTATGGTAATCCCCCCGCTGTGCGTGAATTTGTAAGCATTTGTGAGAAGGTTTTTCAGTATGATATGCAGTTTTTCAGGGTAGGTCTTTACTGTTACACGAGGTCCCTCTGTCTTTATGAATAGCCCCTTTTCTTCGATCATCTTGGCCATTCCACTCGTGATTGTTTCGATAAACTCCTTGAGGTCGATCTCTGTCTGGGGGCCTTTCTTGAAGAAGCTCGCCTCAGCCCTTGTTATATCCTCTATACCTTCCACGAGGGAGATGAGTCTCTGTATCTCGGAGTTTATATTATTTATCACCGTGTGCGTATCTGTTATTATTCCGTCTTCAATCGCCTCGAGGTTTACCCTGATAATGGCCAGAGGTGTTCTCAATTCATGGGCCACGTTGGAGGTAAGGTGCTTTCTGAGGGAATCCTCCCTCCTCAGGGCCTCTGCCATGTAATTGAATGTATCTGTAAGCCTGTCCATTTCGTCATGGCATTTCAATGCGCTGTAAAGGCTTCCGAAGGGTCTGTGTAACGGGGGTATTTTTACAGAGAGGTCTCCTTTTGCTATTTTTTCCGCTGCAGAGTTCAGTCGTCTTACCGGTGTGGAGAGGTATATGGTGAATAGTACGGACAGGAAGATTGCCCCGCCGCCGGCTATCAGGAATGAGGTGATGAGAAACTCTCTTCCCCTGTTTCTGAATATATCTTCCTTGAGGGCAATGGCGCCGAGTCTTTTGAGTGGCCTGACATATAGCTTTCCGACCTCTCTGCCCTTGATGTAGAGGGGATACCAGACGTATTTCCCTTCACCAGTGGGTAATTTCAGGATGGAAAGCATCCTCTTGAACATGTTTGGATTCAGGCTGAGGAGGACCTCTGTTGAGGATAGGATTTTTTCACCGGATGTGTCATCAACATAGGTTTCAAAGCCGAGCATTAACCCCCAGTGAAGCGCCATGCTGAGGTGTTCCATATCCCACTGATTATCTACATAGCTCCCTTCAATTGAAGCCAGTACCCAGTATATCTGGTCTTCTTTTGTTCCCCTTACGAACTCATCGAAATCTTTCAGGGTGAGCCGTTCAAAGACGACATTGGAAAGGAGGGCAAGGAAAATTATAAGTATGAATGATAGAAATAATTTAGTCCTCATCAGGTAAGCCGATAAATCTGTAACCTACTCCATAAACTGTTTTTATGTAAACAGGGTTTCTTGGATCGTCTTCGATCTTGTGACGGATGTTCTTGATGTGTGCATCGACCGTCCTGTCATAACCTTCAAAATCATAACCGAGGATTGCGTTTACAAGCTGAACTCTTGTAAAGACCTGTCCGGGACGCTCAGCAAGGTTGAGGAGGAGTTTGAACTCTGTGGGTGTGAAGACGACTATAGAGCCGTTTTTTACAACCTCAAATCGCGATTCATCGATTATAAGGTTGTTATTGTTGAAGCTGATCTTCTTTTTTATGCCTTTGCTCCTTCGCAGCAGGGCCTTGACCCTTGCTACGAGTTCCCGCGGGCTGAAGGGTTTTACCACATAGTCATCAGCCCCGATGCCGAGCCCTTTTATCCTCTCTTCTTCTTCGCTCTTTGCCGTGAGCATGATGATCGGTATTTCAGAGTCTTCACGGATTGCCTGACAGATGTCCTCACCAGGCATGTCCGGGAGCATCAGGTCGAGTATTATAAGGTCAACCCCGTCTTTCAGTAACTCTAAAGCCCTTTGTCCTGTTTCCGCAGTGGCTACCTTGAACCTTTCATTTTCAAGGTATGCCTTGACAACGTCTGCTATCTTTTTTTCATCTTCTACTATGAGTATTCTGTATCCCTGCATATTATTTATAATACCATAAAAAACACAAAAACTATGAAGTAAATGTAAGGGCGAGGTGCTGCAGGGATTCAGACTTGGGAGAAATACTTGTATATTTCAATGAGTTTCACTATAATGTATATTATGCTCGTGCAGGTATTGAGCATGGTGTGTTTCAACAGATAATACCCTGCTTTGCAGAGAGCTTCTGTCCTCTCAACCCTCACCGAACAGGGAATTCACCATAAATTATAACAGGACAGGGTTAAGTATTTTGCTGAAGAAGGGTGATTGTTACCTGTCTCATTGAATGGTTAATAAATTCCGGATTTAAGCAGATAAACAAAAAATTCCTTCTGGGGAGGATTTATGGCTATTAAAAAGGGCACAAGTATCAGGGTGAAACTTACCATTACGTTCCTGGCCGTTATATTATTAATGGTCACTGCAATTTTTGCATACCAGTTGTACGATACATGGAAAGAGCGTGTAAAGACAACAATTGAAAAAGAGAAACTCTTTGTTGCCGAGCAGTCTGCCACAGTAAGTGATCTTATGGCAACAGAGGATATAAACGCTGTGAAGACTTTTGCTGCTCAACTGAAGAAATCCTCGCCTGACCTTGCATACTATATATTCAGGGACCGCGATGGAAAAATATTTGAGCATTCATTTAAGGGGAAAATCCCTGCCGAGTTGAAGAATGTTGGTCTTAATCCAAAAGAGACCGTACAGGAACTCGCTATCAAGCCCTTTGGAAAAGTAATAAATATCAGCTATCCCCTGGCATCATACGGAATAGACATATACGGAACCATGACAGCAGGATTTTACAAGGTGAGTTTTCTGGATATTCTTAAGGAACGCTCAATGGTGATTGCCCTGTTTTACCTGGTAGCCCTCTTTATCGGAACGGTGGTCTCCATGACTATATCTTCACGGATGGTAGAACCCTTAAATTCCCTGATGGCAGGTATTGAGGCCGTTGGCCGTGGAGAGTCCGATGTCAGACTGCCTGTCAAGTCATCAGATGAGTTTGGCAAGATAGCGGTTGTCTTCAATGAGACACTTGACAAGCTGAGGGAATATATCCAGACAGATGAGGAGAGAAAAAAGGTTCAGGAAAATGTCATCAAATTCCTTGAGGTTGTCAGTACTGCTGCAGAGGGTGACCTTACTGTGCGGGCACCTGTTACTGCAGATGTTTTTGGCTCGATTGCCGATGCCTTTAATCTGATGGTGGATGAGCTTTCATTCCTCTTCAGGGATGTCAGAAACACTGCCCGCAGCGTTGGTGAGGAGAGTTTCAGACTCCTTGATATGCTGAAGAAGATGGCAGTAGGGGCTGAAAACCAGATGGTTCAGCTAAAAGGAGCCACGGAAGCAGTCAATGGGACGGTTGATGCCACAATGAAAATCTCTGATGAGACAGGGGAGGCAACAAGGATTTCTGAGGAGGCCTCAGATGCAGCATCAAAGGGTGGAGAGCTGGTCAACCAGAGCATTGAAGGTATGAAAGTTGTCAGGGCAACGGTTCAAACCATTAATAAGAAGATGAAGATGCTCTCTGAGAGGATTATAGAGATTGGAACGATATCAGGCCTTATTGCAGAAGTTGCGTCAAGGACAAACCTTTTGGCAATGAATGCCTCGATTGAGGCAGCAAGGGCCGGTGAGGCCGGCAAGGGTTTTGTGGTTATTGCTGAGGAGATACGAAGGCTTGCTGACAAGTCGGCAGAGGCAACCAAACAGATAACCAATATAATACGTGCAATACAGACAGAGGCAAGTGAAATAACCACATCGCTGGAGGATGAGACCGAGATAGTCGAAAAACAGGCTATCCTTGCCTCTGAGACAGGTATTGCCTTTACAGAAATAGAAGGCTCTGTTGACAAAACAAAGGGTATAGTTTCGGAAATATTTCAGTTATCACAGATACAGAGGGAGATGGCTGGTGATGTTGTCCTTTCAATGGAATCTGTCAACGGCATCTCTCTTGAGCTGTTAACGCTGGTACAGGACTCAACCGAGATCTCCGGGAAGCTTTCGGGCTCTTCAAAAGAACTTCTCTCATCTGTTGAAAAGTTCAGGATATCAGAGGAAGGGTAAACGGTTGAGGTTTGTTCCGCCTCCGGGTTTAACTGAATTGAGGGGGCGACAGCTGTTCTCGCACTGTTTCCAGCAGTGACGCTTCTTCAAAGGGTTTCACAAGGTACTCTTTTGCCCCGAGTGAAGCAGCTTTTTCTTTATGTTTTTCACTCCCTCTTGATGTCAATATCACGACCGGGATAGTTTCGGCAAGCCCTCTCCGCTGGAGCTCTCTCAGGAATTCATAACCGTGCATGACAGGCATTTCAAGGTCTGTGATGATGAGGTCAACAGGATGTTCATCAATCACTTCAAGTGCTTCCATACCATTGGATGCAGTATATACCCTGTATCCATTTTGCTGGAGGATAATACTTACAAATTTGCGGATACTCAGGGAGTCATCCACTATCAGTATATTATGTTTCCGTTTCAGTTCCTGTATCTCGGGCTGCAGGAATTCTGTCTCAACAGGTTGTTCTATCAATGCCACCGGATTAAGGACAGGCATCAGTCTTCCCCCTGCCGAGATGCTCACCCCTGAGTAGTATTTCAGACCTTCGAGAAACTTCCCAAGCGGCTTTATGACTGTTTCTTCCTGCCCGGTTATTTCATCCACCAGGAGGGCTACCTGCGATCCTGGCATAAGATTGAATACAATTGCAGGTACCTTTGTGCCCCTGCCTTCCGGATTGAGCCTCAGCAGTTTGCATAGGTCCTTTGCCTGTACATGGAACTCTCTCAGGGGTATGGTCTCAGCTTCCAGGTCGCACTCCTGCGTATCCACCTCGACCAGTTCCTGAATAAGGCTTGATGGAACGACAAACTCGATCCCTCCTGCAGTGAATCTTACGGTATTGACAATTATAAAGGTAAGAGGGAGTCTTATCCTGAAGATCGTTCCTTTCCCTTCGGATGTGGCGACGGTTATTTTTCCATTCATTTCCGCAATAGTCTCCCTTACAACATCCAGTCCCACGCCACGCCCTGATGTCATATCTGTCTCTTCGAGGGTTGTAAATCCAGGGCTGAAAAGGATGCCAAGGAGCCGCCCCTTGGTAAGCCGTTCACCCTTTTGCAGAATTCCAAGCCTTATGGCCTTTCTGTATACTGCTCCAAGATCAATCCCCCGTCCGTCATCCTTTACATCTATTACGACACTGTTGCCCTCTCTTCTTGCCGCAAGGGAAATTCTCCCCTCTTTTGGCTTGCCCCCTGAAACCCTCTCTTCCGGGCTTTCTATGCCATGAGATATTGCATTACGGATTATATGCAGGAGCGGATCAAAGAGCCTTTCAAAGATTACCCTGTCGATACGGGTTTCCGTGCCGCTTACAATAAACCTGACCTTCTTGTTCGACCGGTGTGCCAGATCCCTGATTGTTCTTGTAAACCTCTGGAATAGCCTGCCTGCCTCTACCATCCTCGACCGGGAAATGGTCTCTCTCATATCCATGTTGATCCTGTCGATCATTCTGATGTGATCAGAAAAACGAACAAGGAATTTGCCCGAGTCCTTAAGAGCTTCGGTTATATCGTCCATTATCTCGTGGAGCTTGTGGGTAAAGAGATTCAGCTCATCATACCTGTCAAACTCGAGTTCCCTGAAGTCCTCAAGCAGGGCATCCACATATGTAATCTTGTCCGGAATGGAGTAGGCATATCTGCTGCTGAAGTCATCTATCTCCGTTAGTAACCTTTTACTCGCATAATCGATCTCGTCTTTGAGGTCCAATACTCCTTTTGTCTCGGAAAGCAGATAGTTTTTCAGGATTGTTAATTCACCTACAAGGTTCATCATCTGTTCTATATTATCAACATGAACCCTGACGTAATTTGACGATACTTCAATGTCTTCCTTTCTCCGGGGCACCTGTCTCTTTTCGGGTACAGCCTTTTTACCCTTGGAGGAGACATTAGCGGCACTCTCTTCCCCCGGAAGGATCTCTTTAAGGCTTTCCTCTACTTCAGCGGCAATCTCGCTTATCTCAGGGTTACCAAGTGTTATTTCCGATACAAGGAGTTTGATGGCATCAAGGGTATGGAGAAGCCAGTCAACGACCGGTCTGGTAACAGGGGTTTTGCCGTCCCTGATTGATTCAAGGACATCTTCGAGGTTATGTGCAACCTTGCTTGTTGTCTCAAGTTTGACAAGTGATGCGGAACCCTTAAGGGTATGAGCAGCCCGGAATAGCTCCTGTATTCCGGAAAGCTCTGAAGGGCTCTTCTCCAGTTCAAGGAATCCTTTCTCAAGGATAACCAGATGTTCTGCTGCCTCTGCAAGAAAGAAATCGCGTAAACCCTTTTCTGCCATTACCTCAACCTGTATATTTCAAAAAATTCCGGGACATCGATAAGCTCACCCCTGTAATCTGAGACGAGATCCGGCATTTCATTTACAGTAATCCCAAAAAAAGTCCTCTCTACCTCAAGCACTATCAGCCACCTCTCTGCAGCCTTTTCTTCCTGGATCTCTTTCAGAGTGGCGAGATTCACAACTGGAACTGCCACTCCTCTCATAGATGTAATCCCCTCTATGTAGGGGGGAGTGAGCGGCAGGGGGACGATCTCTGAAAGCTCAGCTATCCCCTTGAGATAGCGCATGTCTACTGAAAACTCCTGCCCGCCAACAGAGAATGTACAAGCCTTTAAGTCGGGAGTAGTATACTCTTCTTCCGGATTGCCTGAGTTTTCTGTTTGTTCATCCATCTTGCAGTATCTTCCTCATTGGTCTGACTTTCACTGTTATCCACTCGTGAGGTGTTTTTTCACAGCCTCTAAAAGGTCTGTTGGCTCAAAGGGCTTTGTCACATACTCATCAGCCCCCTGTTTTAATCCCCAGAACCGGTCACTGTCCTGTGTCTTGGATGTAATCATTATAATCGGGATATGTCTGTATTTTTCATCTCTTTTAAGAGACCTGCATACCTGAAAACCATTTTTCTTGGGCATAACCACATCAAGTATTATAAGGTCCACCACTTCCGATCTCACCTTTTGTTCGGCCTCATCACCGTTTGATGCGGTCAGTATCTCATATCCGGTTTCCTTCAAGGCATTTTTTATAAACTGAAGGTCGGTGATACTGTCTTCTGCTACGAGAATCCTTGCCACTTAAACTCACCTCCTCTCATCCGTTATCTTTAACAGCCCAATCTTTTGCAGGGAATAACAAATCCTCTTTGCCTCCAGTTCATCAAGCCTGCTCTTGATTATAATATCCTTCAAACTTGTTTTCCCATCAATGAGTGAGAATATCCTGATTTCCTTATCCTCAAGGTTAATGCCCTCAAGTGCATCCTCATTGGTTATTAACCTCAGGGGGATCATATCGTCACTTCTGAATATCTCAGCAGCAAGCCTGCTTTCATCCAGCTTTCTGAGCCCGTCAAGAATGGTTGCACTCGTTGACAGCCTGAATTTTATGTCACTCAGGTTCAGGGGCAGTGGTGTCTCTTCGAGATAGAAGTGGCCGGAAGTCGCTGCGAGTGTATGAAATATTGCGTCTTCAGTCAGGCGTTTCAGGTAGCCCATAAGTTCGTCGTCTGTAATAGAGCCTTTCTGGACGAGTACCCTGCCCACCGGCAGGCTCAGTTTTTTTGCCTCGGCAACTATGTTTTTCAGATCTTTCTTTTTCAGCCTCTTTTCTTCAATGAGAAGGTCTGTAAGAAATGTCCTGTATCCGGGTTTGCTTATGGTGGAGAAGACAATCTGTCCCCTCTCCAGGTATATCTCGGAGTTAAGGTTTGTTGAGACTACCGAGAGTCTGCCGGACAGGTTCAGCATTCCTGTGAATTGCAGGATATCTGCAACTGTAAGATACCTCAACTCCCCTGATATTATCAGTCCGGTAGAACGGGCAACTTCGGTCTCCTTGAGGACTTCAACCATAAGGGTTTTGAGCAGAACCCTGAATTCTTTCTCGAAATAATAACGTAACAGTTTGTCTATGCCTTCAATCAACTCCCCCTCTGTGTCCAGTGGTGCAGAGACAACTGTTTTGTCCGGAGCCTCTTCCTGAACACCAAGAACCTCGTTTATCTTTTCTATAAGCTCGTCAGGTTCAAAGGGCTTCTGAAAATAATGGAGGACACAGAATTTCTCCTCAAAGGACTGTCCTACATCCTCCCCCTTGGAGGTTATCAGTATCAGGGGAATATCCTTCAGCTTGCGGTCGGAACGTATGAGTTTGCAGAGTTTATACCCGTTCATTCTCGGCATTACAAAGTCAACGAGGATTATTGAAGGTATGACCTTTCTTGCGATTTCAAGTCCTTCATCACCATCGGGGGCTGTATACACCTCATAGCCTTCCCTTGACAGAACAAGCTCTACCAATCTCCTGACAGTGAGAGAGTCATCTACAATAAGAACAGACTTCTTTTTTCCCATACTGCCTCCATCCGGGGGTTATTTGTCAAAAATGAAAATATACTCATCGGGTCTGGAGAGATTCATATCTTCACGGGCGTGTTTTTCCATGTAGAAGGGGTTTTCTTTCAGCAACGTTATCTCCTCGTTCAGCTTTACATTTTCCTTCTGCAGCTCCGAAACCTCACTGACTACCTCTGTACGTCTTGCCTTGAGCTCAAAGAACCTGACAACACCATTTTCATCGAACAGGAGAACCCAGACCAGGTAAAAGATAAACGTCAGCAGAACGGTAAAGCAGACCAGCGACTGCTTCTTCCTCTCATTAACTACCTGTTTCCTGAGAAGGTTTTGAGGGTACATACTAAAGTTCATTATATCATATTTTTCACAAAATATAGCATGCCAGCCTCTTGTGTCCTGTTCCCCCGGGTTATTTGTAATGCTGAACAATACGGTGGTCTCTTCTGGTAAAATATTCCATGTTTGAAACAAGACTTGAAGGATTAATGCAGGATGGGCTTTTCAGGAGTATAAACGACAGGGATTCCCCCCAGGGCAGGATAATAAGGACGGGAGAGAGTGCCCTGATTAATTTCTCCTCAAATGATTACCTTGGCCTTTGCAATCATCCTTCCATAAGAAAGGCCGTTGTCAGGGCTGTTGAAGAATACGGCACTGGCAGCGGTGCCTCGAGACTCATATCAGGTGGAACATGTCTTCACCAGAGGCTTGAATCTCTTATATCAGGGTTCAAGGGTACGGAGGCATCTCTCATATTCGGCTCCGGTTATGCAGCAAATACCGGGGCTATCCCTGCAATATCCGACAGCAGTACAACAATCTTCAGTGATGAGCTCAATCATGCCAGCCTTATAGATGGGTGCCGTCTCAGCAGGGCCCGTCTCTTTATTTACAGGCATAATAATATTGAACACCTCAATGAACTGCTGCACAGGCACCGGAAGGGGAAAGCAGTGATAATTACGGACTCTGTCTTCAGCATGGATGGAGATATTGCCCGTGTTGGAGAATTGCGGGAGCTGGCCCTCACGTATGATGCCGTGCTCTATATAGACGATGCGCATGGCACAGGGGTTCTTGGGGGAGGGAAGGGGGCGCTCAGTCACTTCGGTCTTTCACCTGAGCCCTTTATAATACAGATGGGAACACTCTCAAAGGCTGTGGGCTCCTGTGGTGCCTTTGTTGCAGCTACAGGGGATGTAATCAAATGGCTGATAAACACTTCAAGGACGCTTATGTACTCTACTGCTCTTCCGGCCCATCTCATCTCAGCCTCTATTGAGGCAGTCAATATTATTCTTAACAACCCCTCCCTGGTGGAGAGGCTATGGGAAAACAGGAACTGCCTTGTCCACGGGCTTCATTCGATTGGCGTGGATACAGGCTTGTCTCAGACTCCGATTGTGCCTGTTGTGCTCAAGGATAACCGGTCAGCCGTTGGTCTTTCAGAGTTTTTGATGAGCCGGGGGATTTATGTGCCTGCAATCAGGCAGCCGACGGTCAGGACTCCAAGGATAAGGCTTACGGTGTCCGCAGTTCATACAGAAGAGGATATGGATATTCTTGTAAAGAGACTCAGGGAGGCGCGGGATTGCGGGTTGTTATGATTTCGGGAGCAGCAGGCGGGCTTGGCAGCAGGCTTGCTGAGGGGCTTGACAGCAAAGGCTACAGGGTTATTCTCCATTATTTCAGGGCAGAGATAGAGGCCAAAAGGCTTGAAGGGATGCTGAAAAATGACCCGTACCTCCTGAAGGGGGATATCAGGAGCTTCAGGGATGTGCAGAGAATGGCGGAAGCTCTTGACAGAGACGTGGGAAGACTGCATGTGCTTGTAAATAATGCCGGCATTACAAGGGATGCCCTGTTACTGAAATATCCCGAGTCTGACTGGGATGACGTGATAAGGACAAACCTGAAAGGGGTTTTTAACAGTATCAGAAACTTTGCTCCGATCATGATAAAATCAGGGGGCGGACATATTGTCAACATATCTTCCTACTCCGGACTGAAAGGAAAAGAGGGACAGGCAGCATACAGTGCATCAAAGGCAGCACTCCTGGGGCTTACCTCTTCCCTTGCAAAGGAATTTTCTGAATACAATATAAATGTCAATGCAGTTATACCGGGATACCTGCCGCT
>JAADGU010000044.1 GCA_013152195.1 Nitrospirota bacterium | reverse complement strand
TGGAAGGGATATTCAGTTAAGTAGCGTCTGTGTATAAACTGCTGTTTTTTTATTTCAGTCATTCCCGAAGTCTGTAATCGGGTATCCAGAAGTCACTGAAAAGACTGGATTCCCGCTCAACAGACCGCGGGAATGACGGCTCAATTCTTATATTTATACACAGACTCTAAATAAGCTGACAGACTGAATTAAGAAGGAGTTTGAATGAAAAGAATTGCTATTTGTCCGGGAACATTTGATCCCATCACCAACGGGCATATTGATATAGTCATGAGGAGTCTCAGTATTTTTGATGAGATTGTAGTGGCTGTTGCCCCGAATCCCAAGAAGACGCCTCTTTTTAGGGGGTTGAAGACAGGATGGCCCTGATTCGGGAGTCTTTCAAGGCCCTGGAGAGGGTTACAATTGAATCGTTTGACGGGTTACTGGTAAATTATGTGAAACAGAAAGGCGGGGTTGCCATTGTAAGGGGACTCAGGGCAATATCGGATTTTGAGTATGAGCTGCAGATGGCCCTGATGAACAGGAGACTCGACACCGGGATCGAGACGGTCTTCATGATGCCCAGTGAGGAGTATTCTTTTCTGACCTCAACAATGATTAAGGAAATCGCCTCCTTTGGCGGGTCTGTCAGAGGGCTTGTGCCTGAAATTGTCGAGAAGGCGCTGAGCGAGGTATTTAAAGTCAAATAATATGGATGATGGTGTAAGACTTAAGATATGTGAGACCTTTGTCAGTATACAGGGTGAGTCGAGTTATGCCGGGCAGCCCTGTTTTTTTGTTAGACTGACAGGGTGTAATCTCCGGTGTCATTGTTGCGATACCACCTATGCCTATTCTGAGGGTAAAGAGATGGCTATAGAGGATATCCTGTCCGGGGCAAGAGACTCCGGGGTAGGGCTGGTTGAGATTACCGGAGGTGAGCCCTTGCTGCAAAAAGGGACCCCGGCCCTTATAAAGAGTCTTTGTGATGAGGGTTTCAGCGTGCTGGTAGAGACGAATGGTTCAATGAAGATTGATCTCATAGACAGCCGTGCAGTGGCAATCCTTGATATAAAGACACCGGGCAGCGGAATGGCAGAGGAGATGTTCTATGGAAACCTTGAGATACTCAGGCCACATGACGAGATAAAGTTTGTGATTGCAGACAGGGCTGACTATCTCTGGACAAAGGGTGTGATCGAGAAATTCGGGCTCATGGATAGAAATATCCTCCTTTCCCCTTCCTTTGAACTTCTTTCCCCCGAGGTCCTTGTTGAATGGATAATTGAGGACCACCTGAACGTGAGATTAAACCTTCAGTTACATAAATACGTATTTGGCGACAGGAGAGGAGTTTAAGCCTTTGTTTTAATCTCCACCGCACCTGTCCCGAGTGTGACGCATCGATTTTTTTATCTTCTCCTCTGGTATTCCCCTGAAAGTGGATATGGAGGCCACAATACTTCACACTTCACGGTGAATCTGTAATGCCGTTAGATTGCTTCATTTCACTCGCAGTGACAGATTTTTATACCATGAATTCCCGGTTGTAGGGATGTTTTTGTCACGTCCTCTCCTTTGAATAATTACCGAAGACCAACAGAAGAGTTGTTAATTGCTGGCTCGGTCTGGTAAACTTTATATCGAAAAGATTGAGATTTATGGTGTGATCTCTTTTCTCTTCAGGATGAACACAACGACTGCCACGCGTCAGCACTGGATTCCCTGTTGTTTCCTGAGCTCTTTTGTCACTGTCTTATTAGGTGCTTCGTTGTTGGCTATCCTGTATGTTTTATGTCTAAAATTACTATTGTAGAAGAGGAAAATAATGAAAAAACGTTACAGAATTCAGTTTCCCAAAAGAGAAACGGAAAACCTTGAACAGGATGAAGCATTCTTTTATTTAATTGAGCCTGCAGGAAAGAAGAAGGTCCGTTTTCATGATTATGATGTCATCTATAATAAGCCGGACCTGTATGAACAACTATTCTATGAGCGATTGAAATGTCAATCTCCTGCAAAGATATCGGAAATCCTGAAGCACAGCCTTAGTCAATCTGAATACAACCTTAGCGAATTGCGGGTTTTGGATCTTGGCGCAGGCAATGGAATGATGGGAGAAGCATTAAAAAAGCATGGTGTTTCAAGGTTAATTGGAGTGGATATCATTGATGAAGCACAACAGGCAGCGGAAAGGGATAGGTTAGGGGTTTATGACGCATATTATGTTGCAGATTTCTGTAATCTTAATGAAGATCTCCATGATGAAATAGCTTCGTGGATGCCGGACTGCCTGACAACAGTTGCAGCTCTTGGTTTTGGTGATATTCCGCCCAAGGCTTTTATTACAGCTTTCAACCTTATCCAGAGTAAAGGATGGATTGCTTTTAATATCAAGGAGACTTTTTTAGATCATACGGACACATCGGGATTTTCACGAATGATTCGGGAACTGATATTTTCAAAGTATCTGGATATTTACCATTTGGAACGCTACCGTCACAGAATGTCGATGGATGGTAAGCCTTTATACTATTTTGGTCTGTCAGGAAGAAAACATTCTGATATTCCTGATGGTTTCCTGGAGAAATATGACCTGACAAGCTGCTGAAGTCGGCTTTATGATCGGACCTCAGTAAACTAACCTCTTTGCTGCCTCATAAGCCTCTTTCAGGGCCGTGGGGTGTTTTTTGATAGCACCTTTGGCGTCGATGCCGGGATAAAAGAGGGTTTCGTGCTCAGGGACACTGATACTCCTGAAAAAGGCGGTTGTTGTGGCGTCACCGCATCTGAACCCGGCCTCTTTTTTCATGCCTCCAACCATCAGAAGCAATCCTTTTCTGCCGAAGGGTTTTTCAGGGACTGGTCTTTTAAGCAGGTATTTCTCACACCAGAAGGACTGGCATCTGTCGATAAGGGCCTTGACCTGTGCAGTAAGGCCAAAGAAGAATATAGGGGAGGCGAGAATAAAACGGTCTCCTTCACGGATTGCGCTGTAGACATCGTCCATATCGTCACTTATTACACACTCCCCGGTCTCTTCACAGGCACCACAGCTAAGACAGGGTGAGAGCTCCATTTGTGAGGGCCTGAAGAGGATCACCGAGTGACCCTCTTCTTCAATTGCCCTTATGCTCTCTCTCAGCAGGAGTTCGGTATTTCCTTCTGTCCTCGGACTTCCAAGAATTGTAATGACTTTCCTCGCTCTATCCTTCTTCAGTCAATTCCATGGGCTGGCCACAGCAGACCAGTTCTCCGCCCCCGACCTTTGTAACCACAACCTCATTGCCGCATACATTGCACTTGTACTTTTCTCCTACGCTTCTAACCGCCATTTTGGTTCCCTCCTTATTTTAATGCCTCATAGACCTTACCAACCAGCTTTGCTGATGGTGTAAGTGTCTTGTCCCCTTCGTCCTTCCATTTCGATGGACAACCTTCGTTTGTATGCTTTGCAAGGTGTAAATTCGCCTTGAATTTCCGCATCAACTCGTCGATGTTTCTGCCCAGGTTATAGAAATTGATCTCGGAATTAAGGAGCTTTCCCCCGGGACTGATTATAAAAGTCCCCCTTAGTGCAAGTCCGGTCTCTTCATCATATACACCAAACAGCCTCGACAGGTTTCCAGTTGGGTCCGAGCCCATTGGATACCTGACATTCTCCAGCATCTTCTCTTCTCTTTGCCATGCAAGATGCACAAACTTTGTGTCTGTGCTGACGGTAATTACCTCAGCCCCCATCTTGCTGAATCTTTCGTACTGCTCTGCCAGAGCAGCAAACTCTGTAGCTCAGACAAAGGTAAAGTCTGCCGGATAAAAGAAGAGGATTGTCCACTTCCTGTCAGCCTTTTGTGTCTCGAGGCTGATCTCTCCGAAATCCCCCTTTGACGGTTCATAGGTTTCAATGCTGAAATCCGGCACATCCTGTCCGACCTTTAAACAACAGCACACCTCTTCCATGGTTTGTTCCCTCCGGTTTTCTTATTCAGTGATGGTTATCTCCTTTGTTGCCTCCCACTGTCCGCGTGAAGATTGCACCTTTCAATAATCCTTAACGTTGATGTTCTGTGTTTGCCTCCCTTCAGGAGTGTCACGGTTATCTCCGGCCTTGTAAATACAGGGGTCAGGTCAATCCTTGCATTAAAATTCTCACCGGAATATACATCGATCCACTGTATGTGATGTCCTTCATCCATCACGTGTGGCATCTCGCCAACCTTGATGCTAACCCGGAAGGGTTCACCTGATTTTACCGTATCAGGACAATCGATCACCGGCGTATGTTTCTTTTCCAGGTCTGTCATGTTTGCAGGGTCCTGGGGCCTGTTTATTCCGCAAAAAAAGCTTTTTTCCGACATTGCTTGTGCCTCCTCGTATTAATACTGTCTTTAGACCGGCTCAAAGGCCTCTTTGGTTGGGTGCATTGCATACAGGGCATGCCCAGTCATCGGGCAGCTCTGAAAATGGCACTTCCTCTTTTGCATCATCGTAAATATAACCGCACACACTGCATTTGTACATATGGATGTCCCTCCTCTTACTCGTAGTTTTTGTGGTATTCTTTTACCCTTCGGGCAAAGTCACGGCCAAAGTCGTAGCATTTTTCTTCATCCTCTTTTGACGGTCTGTAAAGTATCTCTATCCCCGGGTCCATGGTTTCAAGCTTCATGTTCTGAAGTTCACTGTAAATCCACTTTACCGCACCACCGCCCCATCCATAACTTCCGAAGGCACCTGTAATCCTGTTTTTTGGTCTCAAACCCCTGAGATGATAGATGAATTCAGCAACAGACGGGAATGCCTCATTGTTCAATGTGGGCGAACCCACAAGACAACCTCTCGACATCCAGAATTCCTTTATGGCAACACTCATCGGTGTGGCCCTCAACTTGATAACCTTGCAGTCAACTCCCTCGTCCATAATACCCTGCGTGATGGGCAGTGTCATCTGCTCTGTGCTGTGCCACATGGTATCGTAAATTATAGCCACCCTGAGGTCTGCCTTGCCTTCTGCCATCTCGAGATACATCCGGATTACTTTCAGCGGGTCTTTTCTCCAGATAATCCCATGGTCAGGGGCAATCATGTCAATCTCCAGCCCAAGCTTCTGGATCTGTGCAATCTTTGACTTTATAAGTGTGCCAAAGGGCATCAGGATGTTTGCATAGTAATCGATTACAGAGGTTTCAAGCTCTGTGTGAGAGGCGCAATCGATAAAATCATCATCAAACCTTGCAGTTGATGCGAGGTGCTGACCAAAGGCATCCTGTGAGATAAGGAGCTTTGCCTCTTTTACATAGGTCATCATGGAGTCCGGCCAGTGCAGCATCGGCGTTTCAATGAACTGAAGGGTGTACTTTCCGGTCTTGAGCTCATCGCCGGTCTTTACAATCTTTATATTCCATTTTGAGGTATCAAAGAACCTGTCCATCCCCTTTTTGCCGCGGTCTGTTATATAGATGGTGGCTTCAGGGGCCAGCTCCATCACCCTGCCAAGCGCAGTTAAGTGGTCGTTCTCTATATGGTTGATAACAATGTTCCTGATTTTTGACGGTTCTGTCAGTTCCCTGATATTGCCTATCCCGATATCGGCAAAGTCATGCTTTACAGTATCGACCAGAGTAACCTCAGAGTCGAGAATCAGATAGTTATTGTAAGTTGTTCCGTTTGGGGTTACATAGCCATGAAAGTCCCTTACTGCCCAGTCGATGGCTCCGACCCAGTAGATGTCCGGTTTAATCTCAACAGCCTTCATTTTGTAAACTCCTCCATTTCAGATTTTTGATAAGCCCATTGTAGCATAGAAGTCTTCAAGCTTCAATTAAATATTTCTATCTGTTGGTTATTGTTTTTTTACTGTCATTTTTGTACAGACTCTGTTTCAGGTTAATCCAGTTTTGGTCTCGGCGTGTCTGCTGTAGGAGCAGGCAGTACGGGATATTCAACTTTTGGCTGAACCCCTGTTG
>JAADGU010000149.1 GCA_013152195.1 Nitrospirota bacterium | reverse complement strand
TCTCCGTCTGGAGCAATAGCCGTCCTTTTTCAGAGAGGAGCCCTCTTAAAGAGTATATCTCCTGAACGAGTTTTTCAGGGGCCCTCACCTCGGGGAGGTTCAGCAGCAGGTCCGGATTCAGGAATGCAATAATGTCCAGACTCTTTTGTGGTATCCTCCTTGCCTTCAGGGTACCCACCACGATGTGCCGGGCTGTGGAATCAGGAATCAAGACCTCTGATGATGCATTCACGGATTCCGGCTCCTGTTTTTTTGTTTTAGACTTCCTGGAGATATCGCTGTCCTGTCTGATTACGTTTATAGCGAGGTGTTTTTTTAACTCCTCTTCAATCCTTTCCGTTCCTGCCCCAAAATGACTGAGTTTAAAACTGCCGCATCTGCTGCAGGCGTGGGGTATCTCTTTGCTGTAGCCGCAGAGATGGCAGACAAGCCCCTCTCCCCTGTGCACAACAAGTGGAATCTGACACTCAGCACACATCTCTATCTCTTCACAGTCATCACATTTCAGCATGGAATAACCACGGCGCTGTATAACCACCATGGCACCTGCAGGTCTTTCTGATTTACTAATGGCAGTCTTTAAACTGTTCAGAAGCTTTACTGATAAAAAAGGGGCAACCGTTTTTGCTTTCCTTAGTTGAATCAGGGAGACGGCAGGCCCGGCGACCCTTTCTTTCTGGCTAAGAAGGATGTACTTCTTATTAAAGGAGTTGTAGCAGGATTCCACAGAAGGAGTGACAGAGGTCAACACAACCGGTATCTTTTCAATAAATCCCCTCATTACGGCAACGTCTCTCCCATGGTATTTTGGGGACTCTTCCTGTTTGTATGCCGTGTTGTGCTCCTTTGTTACGATAATTACCGAGGGGGAGAACAGGGGGGCAAACACAACAGGTCTTGTCCCGACCACTATGTCGTATCTTCCGGAGTATATGCCTTCGATGGAATCGTACCTCTCGGTTCTCTTCATTTCGCCATGGTATGCACAGACCCTGCTGCCGTCCGGCAGCCCCCGCAAGAGCGAGTAAAGGAGCTCTGCATCTCTGACCTCAGGTGCAAGTATAAGGGCGCTGCGTATTCCCTGCAGAAGTCTCAGTACAAAGCCGCTCTCGTGTTCATCACCCGGTGCATGGTACAGAAAGGTCCTGTACACTCCTTTTTGGACTGAAGTCGATATCTCATTTATAAAATCAGTTTCTTCTTCAGATGGTAACGGGGGGGTAAATTCAAATGCAGCAGGGGGCCTGTGGCGGGGTCTTCTTGCAGCCTTGAGTATCTCCTTGAAAGGCATGCTCTTAAGCATGGTTCCATGGTTTGTGATGTAGTAGTCTGTACTCCAGTCAAGCAGCTCAGTCATTGCAGGAGAATATGCAGGCATAACAATTTCAAGTATTTCATTCAACCTGCCCTTAAAGGTTCCGCTGCCCGAAGGATAATGCCGTAAAACCACGCCTTTTTTAATCTTCCCCCTCAACGGTGCCAGCACCATCATTCCGGCTTTTACGGATGGGCGGAGTTTTTCCGGTACTGAGTAGGTAAGTGGCGGCAGATTCTGGGGAAATACTATGTCGCATAAATGCATAACAAATATTATACTTAAAACCGTTCAGGGTTTATCATGTCTATCCATAGCAAGGCACGCCTTACAGTTATTAAAACAAGCCATACCAGAGAGAAAAAAATAACCTGTTCAGGGTTGATTACTTTGTTTTTTTTACTCGATAAAGTTTTTTTGTCGCTGTGTCCGGGATAAAATGCCATATTTTTGGTAATTTTTGCCTGAAAAACTTGAAAAAAATATCAATTTTGGGTTATCGTATTTTGCATTGTCTGCATTATTTGAAAAAAATACGGTTAATCAGAAAATTACTTAGGGAGGCAATCTATATGGCTAAAAAGTATGTCTATTTCTTCGGTAACGGCAAGGCTGACGGAAGGTCTGACATGAAGAATCTTCTGGGAGGCAAGGGGGCAAACCTCGCAGAGATGACCAACCTTGGCATTCCGGTACCACCTGGATTTACGATAACCACAGAGGTTTGTACCCTTTATTACAAGAATAATCGAAAATATCCCCGGGAGCTGAAAAAACAGGTTGAGGAGGCATTAGCCAGGATTGAGAAGATTATGGGGAAGAAATTCGGAGACCCTGATAACCCGCTTCTTGTCTCCGTCCGTTCAGGTGCACGCACCTCCATGCCTGGCATGATGGAGACAGTCCTGAACGTCGGCCTTACTACAAAGACCATCCCCGGACTCATAAAACAGACTAACAACGAACGCTTTGTATATGATGCATACCGCCGTTTGCTTATGATGTACTCCGATGTTGTTATGGAAAAGGCCGCCGGTATAGAGACAGAAGACGGGCACGGTATCCGTGAGAAACTTGAGCAGGCAATGGACAGGTTGAAAGAAGAGAAGGGGTATAAGAATGATACTGACCTGACAGTGGATGACCTGAAGAAACTCTGCAAAGAATTCAAGGTAATAATAAAGAAGACCCTTAAAAAGGAGTTCCCCGACGACCCGCACGAGCAGCTCTGGGGCGCTATAAGCGCTGTTTTCCAGTCATGGATGGGAAAACGTGCTATTTCGTACCGCAAGATTGAGAAGATACCCGAGGATTGGGGAACTGCAGTAAATATCCAGGCAATGGTTTTTGGTAATACAGGTGATGATTCTGCAACCGGTGTTGCCTTTACGCGTAATCCCGCCACAGGTGAAGACGTATTTTTCGGCGAGTGGCTGCCAAATGCACAGGGAGAGGACGTTGTGGCCGGTATAAGGACACCAAACCCTGTTAACAATGCCGGTAAAACAGCTGATACAAAACATCTACCGTCTCTTGAAGAGGCGATGCCAAAGGTATATAAACAGTTATACACCATTCAGAGGAAGCTTGAGAAGCATTACAAAAGCATTACAAGGATATGCAGGATATCGAATTCACAATCGAAAACGGAAGGCTCTGGATGCTCCAGACAAGGGTTGGCAAGCGTAACGGTCAGGCTGCCATAAGAATGGCTGTTGATATGGCCAAATCCAGATTAATTTCCAAAAGAACAGCCATCCTGAGGGTCAAGCCTGATCAGATAGACGAGCTTTTACATCCAAGTGTTGACCCTGAGGCCGAAAAGAAGGCCGTGGAACTCGCAAAGGGTCTGCCTGCCGGTCCGGGCGGTGCTACAGGAAGGATTGTATTTACTGCTGATGATGCAGAGGCGTGGGCAAAGAAAGGTGAGCCCGTGATACTTGTCAGAAACGAGACATCACCTGAGGACGTACACGGGATGCACGCCGCAGTAGCAATTCTTACTGCCAAAGGCGGTATGACAAGCCATGCAGCTCTTGTTGCCAGGGGCTGGGGTAAATGCTGTATTGTGGGCTGTTCTGAACTCGAGATAAACCTGAAAAAGAAAGAACTTTATGTAAATGGCAGGGTACTGAAAGAGGGTGACTGGATAACCCTGAACGGCTCGAAGGGCCGTGTATATGAAGGTAAATTGAATCTTTTGTCAGCTGATCCAGATCGCAACAAGTGGTACAAGGAATTAATGACCTGGGCAGACAAGTTCAGAAAACTAAAGGTCAGGGCAAATGCCGATGCTCCGAAGGATGCTGTTACAGCAAGAGGTTTTGGGGCTGAAGGGATTGGTCTTTGCAGGACAGAGCATATGTTTTTTGAGGCTGACAGGATAATGGTCGTAAGGGAGATGATACTTTCTGAGACTGTTGAGGGAAGAAAGAACGCACTTGCCAGGCTTCTCCCCATGCAGAAGGGTGATTTTAAAGGAATATTCAAGGCAATGAATGGTCTCCCTGTAACCATAAGGCTTCTGGACCCACCGCTTCATGAGTTCCTGCCCCATACTGATGCTGAGCTGAAGGCACTGGCCAAAGAGATGGGCGTCTCATTTAAACAACTGAGCGCCAAAAATAAATCACTTCACGAGTTTAATCCCATGCTCGGACACCGCGGATGCCGTCTTGGGGTGACTTTCCCTGAGATATACGAGATGCAGGTCAGGGCCATTATGGAGGCTGCATGTGAGGTCTCAAAAGAGAAGGGAAAGGTTATCCCGGAGATAATGATACCCCTTGTCGCACATGTCAGGGAGCTTGAAGTAATGAGGGACCTTGCTGTAAGTGTGGCAGAGGAAGTGAAGAAGAAATACAAGGCGAGGGTGGCATACACTGTGGGGACTATGATAGAGCTGCCCCGTGCATGTGTAACCTCTGATGAAATAGCAGTTCATGCCGACTTTTATTCCTTTGGCACAAACGACCTCACCCAGACGGTCTATGGTCTTTCAAGGGACGATGCAGGCAGGTTCCTCCCTTATTACTTAGAAAACGGGATCCTCAAGGATGATCCCTTTATATCCATAGACACGGATGGAGTCGGCGCCCTTATGCGCATAGCTGTTGACAAGGGCAGAAAGGTCAAGAAGGGGCTCAAGTTAGGCATATGCGGTGAGCACGGAGGAGAGCCAAAATCCGTTGAGTTCTGCCATCAGCTTGGACTCGATT
>JAADGU010000141.1 GCA_013152195.1 Nitrospirota bacterium | reverse complement strand
CACTTGTCAGGGTTAGCCTGACCGGGATCTGCAATACTGACCTTGAAATCATGAAAGGCTACAGTGGGTTTAAAGGGATAATCGGACATGAGTTTGTGGGGGTGGTGGAGAAGATAAACGGCAGAGACCGGGGATTAACCGGCAAGAGGGTTGTCGGTGAAATCAACTGTGGATGCGGCCTTTGCAGCTATTGCCTGGGGGGATTGAAAAACCACTGTCCGGACAGAAAAGTCCTTGGGATCCTCAACAAGGACGGGGCTATGGCTGAATATATCACCCTGCCGGCAAAGAACCTGCTTAAAATTCCGGAAAACATTACAGACGAAGAGGCGGTCTTTACCGAGCCCCTGGCTGCTGCATTTGAAATCACAAAGGGAGTCCACATCAAACCCACTGATAAAATTCTCGTTATGGGGGATGGAAAGCTCGGCCTGCTCTGCTGTCTTGTCCTTAATCTCCTTCATCCGGACCTCTCCCTCGTTGGAAAGCATGAAGACAAACTCAGGATTGCAAGAGGGCAGAACGTAAAGACCGTTCTTCTTGATAATCTGGCGATGGAAAAGGATTACGACACTGTTGTCGAGTCAACAGGCTCAGCCGATGGTTTTGAGACGGCCCTGAAACTGGTAAGACCGGGGGGAACCGTTGTTTTAAAGAGCACGGTTGCAAAAGGCAGGGAGATGAACCTTGCACCTTTAGTAATTGATGAGATAACGGTTGTGGGCTCAAGGTGCGGTCCCTTTGAACCAGCACTGAGGGCTCTTGAGAGGAAGAGCATTGATGTAAGGCCCCTTATAACAGGGACATTCCCCTTTGACAGGGCAAAGGAGGCGTTTGAAAAAGCAGAAGAGAAAGGCTCTCTCAAGGTCATCATGGATTTCAGGTAAAAGGACTCAGCCAGTATAAAAGAGCCCTACAATCGCCCCAGTCATACTGGTGGCGAGTGTCCCACCCACAATGGCCCTCATACCGAGTGCTACTACTTCGTCTTTCTCTTTCCTCTCCGGAACAATGCTTCCAAGGCCTCCGATCATTATTCCCAGGCTTCCAAAGTTGGCAAAACCACACAAGGCATAGGTCATTATCAACCTGCTCCTTGGAGACAATGCACCCCCGGGAAGGTTTGCAAGGTCTACATATGCTATAAACTCATTGAGGATTGTCTTTGTGCCCATCAGTGCCCCTGCCGTACTCGCCTCAGCCCAGGGTATGCCCATAAGCCATACTATGGGAGCCATGACATAACCAAGGAGCCTCTGCAGGGTAACTGGAGTCCCGCCTATATCCGGCAGCAGGGAGAGGGTCAGGTTGGCGAGATGAACCAGTGCAACCAGCACTATAAGCATCGCCACTATATTCAGAAGGAGCTCGAGTCCGTCAAGTGTCCCCCTGGTGATTGCATCCATTGAGCCTGTGGCAGCTTGCGGGGGCATCAATTTGCCGGCAGTCTGCTCCCCGGTCTCGGGAATCATCAATCTGGAAACAGTTATGGCAGCCGGGGCACTTATCAGGGAGGCAATCAGTATATGGCCCATTGCATCCGGAATAACCCCCCTCAGGATACTGGCATACAATACCATCACAGTACCTGCTATTGTTGCCATTCCGCATACCATCACTGAAAAGAGCTCGCTGCGTGACATCTCCCTCAAGTAGGGCTTTATAACAAGAGGAGATTCCACCATGCCTATAAATATGTTGGAGGCCGTTGCAAGCCCAAGTGCCCCGCCAATATTCAGGGTCTTCTCCAGCACACGGGAAAAAGCCTTTACAACCACAGGTAAAATACGCCAAAAAAAGAGCAGGGACGATAAAGCGCTTACCACAAGCACAAGGGGGAGAGGGGGGAGAGCCTGCAGGGCAAGGATAAAGCTTGCCCCCGGAGTTTTTTCATCAAACGGAAGGGCGCCGCCACCCAGATAGCCGAACACAAAAGAAGTCCCTGCCCTTGACGCCTCCTCAAGGGAGGAGACAAGCCTGTTCAAGACCATAAAGAACTCTTTGAACAGAGGCACCTTAAGCATTACTGCAGCAAGCACAAGCTGGACAAGGATACCGTAGATGGCGATTCGCCAACTGACCGCCTTCCTGTTTTCACTTAAGCCCCACGCAATCATTGCCAGGACAAACAACCCTATAAAACTCTGTATTCTCATCTACAAAACCTCTGCTGGTTCACCTGTTGATGGATTCTCTCCTTCGATAAATCAAAAAAACAGCCATATTATAACAAAAGCGTTTTACCTCCGGGTAAATAAAGAGCTGTCATGGATTTTGCATGATGACAAACCTGAACAAAGACATTGACAAAAATATTTCCTTCTTATATTATTCAGTACTTATGAAGATATACATTAACGGTAAATACTATGACAAGGCTAACGCAAAGATATCGGTCTTTGACCATGGACTTCTCTATGGAGACGGTGTTTTCGAGGGCTTACGGATTTACAGCGGAAAGGTCTTCAGGCTCGGAGAGCATATCGAGAGACTTTATAAGAGTGCAAAGGCGATCCTGCTTGAAATACCCATGAGCATTGAAGAGATGCAGGCAGCGGTATTAAAGACCGTTGAGATAAACCGGAAGGAAAACGGATATATCCGTCTCGTTGTCACAAGGGGAGAGGGACCTCTCGGTATAGACCCGTCGCCATGCGAAAAGGCCATGGTGATAATCATTGTTGCCGACATCCAGTTATACCCTGAGGAATATTACAAGGATGGAATCGAGATAATCACTGCTTCATCCCGACGCATATCCCCGGACGGCCTTGACCCCAGGATAAAGTCCTTAAACTACCTCAACAATATTATGGCAAAGATCGAGGCAGAGCAGGCCGGCTGCCTTGAGGCCGTTATGCTTAACAGGGAAGGATTTGTGGCAGAATGCACAGGAGACAATATCTTTATTATGAAAGACTCCGAGCTACTTACTCCTGCCCCCTGTCATGGTGCCCTTGACGGTATCACCAGGAAGACAGTGATGGACATAGCTGAATCCCTTGGCATCAGAAGTTGTGAAACAACCCTCACCCGTTATGACCTGTATAACGCAGAGGAATGCTTTATGACAGGTACCGGGGCTGAAATTATAGCTGTAATAAAGATTGACGGCAGGGTTATCGGCAATGGAACTCCGGGAAGGGTAACACAGATGCTGACAAAGAGATTTAAACAGAAGATACTGGAGCAGCAGGGCCAGATAGTCTGAACGTCACCACAGGAACAGTGATTCACTGTTCCTGTGGTCTCCTCAACGTATCTTCAGGTCAATCATATCTCCACGTGTACATGGCATTTCCTTGTGCATATCTTGGAGCATGCCGCACAGCCGATACAGTCATCCGGGTTTGCAACAGACATCACCTTGTTCCCCATATCGTCTCCATAGTCATCCTCACCCTCAAAGGGTTTTTCAATAAGCTCAAGGACATTCCGGCTACAAACCTTATAGCAGCGTCCGCAACCCAGACATTTTTCAACATCAATTGATTCAATAAACTTCGGGGTCCACGGAGTGCCACCCCTTGTTAAACAATTTGCCTGTGCCATAAATCTTCTCCTTTCCTGAAAAGCATTAAAAAATAAAAACTTCAATCAGTCTGCAACTAATTAGTGTCTGTGTATAAACTGCTGTTTTTTATTTTAGTTATGCCCCGAACGCTTTCGGGGCATCCAGAACTCACTCTAAAGACTGGATTCCCGCTCAACAGACTGCGGGAATGACGGCTCAATTGTTGTGTTTATACACAGACTCTAATTACACCCGGAATTTACACTATTGCCTCTCCATCCGTCTCTCCTGTCCTTATCCTCACAGCACCGCCTATTGGTGCAACAAAAATCTTTCCATCCCCGTGCTTGCCCGTGTAGCCAACCTTGATTATTGACTTGACAAGTTTGGTGACCACATCATCTGGCACCACTATTGTAAGCATCCTCTTGGGTACGTAAAGGGCCACCTTCGGCAGTGTATGCTCGAGGGCATAAGTGGAAGGTGTGGGCTTCAGTTTAGCCGCAGTACAGTAGCTATCCGGCATCTCCGAGTCCATCTCTGCACACATGGCCCCTTTCTGCTTACCCCTTCCATCAACGCTCTGAATCGTAAGTGATGGATATCCGAGATCCTCGAGAACCTGCTTGATTTCGGGGACCTTGTCTCTCCGGATAATTGCAACAATCTCTTTCATAGGCCTTCCTCCCCGGTCCTGACGGTATAGGCAGTATCCACCGGGCTGACAAATATCTTACCATCACCGATAAATCCTGTCTTCGCCTTTTCCTGTATTAATTTCACTACACTCTTTTCGTCCTCATCATCAATAACTATCATGAGCAGTGTCTTTGGAAGTTCATCGTAATGCACTGGACCTACCTGAAGTCCCTTCTGCTTCCCCCGGCCAAATACCGGCATCTTTGTAACAGATGGAAACCCTGCTCCTTCTAATGCCAAGACCACTTCCTGCTCCTTTTCCGGTCTTATAAACGCCCTGATCATCTTCATCTTTTTTTCCTCCTTGGTTATTGTTTGGTGTTTTGTTTCAGGAGCAGCAGTATAAACTGATATGCTGCCACCCTGTATACTCTTGCTCTTCAGTCACTGTTCAACGCTTTTTTAAGCCACGGCGGTGGAGATGTTTTCACGGCCTCAAGGAGTTTTTTCAGGGCATCCTCAATGGCAATCACCTCTTTAACCTTTACGGGCATTATGCCCTTTCTCGCAAGCCTTGCAGCTGATGGACCCCCGATATCCGTAAGGTATATAATCTTGCAGTCTGCAAGCTTTTCCACTTTACTCTGTACCTTGTCCTCGTGTATCTGTCCCTTTCCCTTTGTCTCCTCTATCTCTAAATCCCTGCCCTCGGCAAACGTCCTCATCTCGATGAATTGATAAGCATCTCTTGTCAGTTCATATATGGCAAACTTGCCAGCCCTGCCAAAATGCTCGTCAACATTTACACCGTCTGTTGTTGCAAATGCTATCTTCATCACCGGCCTCCTTTACTTTAATTAATCAAGATGCAGATTTTAAATCAGACAATCCCTGTTATAAAATTTTAAAGCAGCAGATTTGCCATCTCGTTAATCATCACAAGCGTCCCTCTATACCCTATGGCAACTCTTGAATTATTCCCCAAAACCTTATACACGGGAAACCCCGTCTGATACAACGGTACGCCAAGCCTCTTTGCCGTATCCGTTCCATGTGAACCTGCAATCAAAAGGTCGAAATCCCCGTCTATTGAAAAAAAGTCGCCAACAAGGACACTCCCCGCATAAATTCTCCCTGCAGATTCCGTACGGGACGGAACAACCGAAAGTCCAACTTCAGCACCCATCTCACTGAGCACCCTTGAGACCTGGACCGACAGATCAGGCTCCAGGGCCATACAGACCCTTTTGCTGCCAAAATAGAAATGAGCATCCCTCATTCCGTCAATCAGCACCCTTCTCTGCCTTTCGTATTTAGGAGGCACCTGCCTGCCACTCAAGGTTGAAAGTATCTCCATGAATGCATCCACTCCCTGAAGACCGGAAAGACTCTCAAACAGTCTGTATTCAACCCCGAAACTCTCTTTCAAAAGCCTTGCCGGCCCTTCCATGCTCATCCCTATAGCCAGTGTAAATCCGGCACTACCCATCGTCTCTATCTCGCTCATCCTTGTACCACCGGAGGAGAGTGCCGAGAATTCCTGTCTGCTCCCGTCAAGTGCGGAAAGGTCGGGCAGGATAACCGGGTTCAGCCCAAAAGATTCTATCATCTCACGCAACTCTGTAAAGTCAGCAGGAGTCAGGTGCGAGCCAACAAGGACATTTACTTTACAGTTTCTGCTTAAGCGTCCTGTATCAGGAGAGTCCGCAAGGTCTTCTACTTCAGCCTCCTGCCTTCTGCCTTCTGCCTTCCGTCTTCCAGCTACAGACTCAAGGACTGCCTCTACCGCCTTTGCATATCCCGTCTCCAGGCCACCTTCATAGTCAGGCGTGGAAACATTAATAATCCTGAATCCTGAATCCTGAACCCTTAATTCCTTAACCGTACCAGCTACATCGTCGCCCTTGACCTCTGAAAGTCCTGTAGTAAGGATACCTATCAGGTCCGGCTGCTGTTTTTCAATAACCCCCTGAACAACTGCGG
>JAADGU010000098.1 GCA_013152195.1 Nitrospirota bacterium | reverse complement strand
TATCAGGGCAAGGAGGAAGTATAGACCTGCACATAAGAGGATGGTTCCCCCGAGGTAGAGACTCTTTTTAAGCACCTCTCCGCTGCCTCTCCACAGGGGGCCATGCAGTATTGACCATGCTATGATGCCCATTATGATTGAGGCAATGAGGGTTTTTGAGAAAGAGGTCAAAACCCTCCTGTACTCCACACTCACTATTCGCCTGTTGAGGAGGTAGAAGAGGAGGGAGAAGTTGACACCTGATGATACGGAGTTTGCAAGTGCAAGTCCGCCGTGCTTCAGCGGCCCCATGAGCAGGAGGCTCAGGATAATGTTGGTTGCCAGGGAGAGCAGGGCCACCTTTACCGGCGTGCGGGTATCCTGCATTGAATAGTATGCCGCCACCACAACCCTCACACCCACCATGGACCATATGCCCAGTGAATAAAAGACAAGGGCAAAGGCGGTGCCCTTAGTGGCAGTATAATCAAACTCTCCCCGCTGAAAGAGCAGGTTGACGATCGGATATCGCAGGGCGATCAGTCCCACCATTGACGGAACGGTTATAAAGAAGAGGAGTCTGAGGGTGGAGGAAAAGTCCTTTCCCAGTGACTCCATATCCCCCTTTGCAGCATGTGATGAGAGCGCAGGCAGGGCGGCCATGCCCATGGCAACCCCGAATATCCCTACAGGAAACTGAATGAGACGCATGGAGTAATAGAGGTAGGCGATGCTTCCCTGCGGCAGAAAGGATGCCAGAATAGTGCTCACGAATATATTGATCTGTGATACTGCAAGTCCAAGGGTTAACGGAAGGACCAGTACTGCCATCCTCCTAAGCCCTTCGTGCCTGAAGTTGGTATCTATCCCGTAGGAGTAGCCCTTTTTCAGATATGACGGTATCTGTGTGGCATACTGCACGATTCCCCCTACAGTGGCCCCGATGGCAACTGCAAGGATCGGCCTGTTGAGATGGGATGACAGCAGGATTATCGTAAAGATGATCGCTATATTGAACCATGCAGATGAAAGGGCAGGCACAAAAAATATCCTCTCTACATTAAGGACACCCATTGTCAGGGCTGCAAGGCTGACAAACAGGAGGAATGGGAACATTATCCTCGTCAGAAGCACTGTGGTGGCTAACTGCTCCGGCTGGGTAAATCCGGGGGCTATAACCCTGACTATTACAGGGGCAAAGATAATCCCTGCAACGCATATTGACCCAACAACAATGAGTATGAATGTGAAGGTTATTCTCGCAAGTCTCCGGGCCTCTTCCTCCCCTTTTTTTATCTTGGTCTCTGTGAGCACCGGGATAAAGGCTGACGACATTGAGCCCTCGGCAAACAGCTCCCTCAGGAGATTGGGGATACGGAAGGCTACAAAAAAGGTGTCGGAAAGGCCGGTTGCACCGAAAAACCCTGCTATTACCACATCTCTGACAAATCCGAGGATACGGCTGATAAAGGTAGCAAAGGAGATAAGGGAGGCTGACCTTGCAATCTTCCTGCTTTCTGTCATGGGGTTGATTATATCAAGTCGCCAGCCTGTCTTGCCAGACTATTAAAATATAGTGATAAGTCAGCTGCCTGGTTGACAGCATTGAGAAGGGAACAAAAACGTATAATGATAACAAAATTGTCGTCTCATACAATTTTGTATGGTTGTGTTGAAAGTTAAAAGTCAAATAAATCAAGAGGTTATCAGGTGGCACGCTTTTAGCTATAGGAATAGGAGCATTATCTAATTGTATTTATGAGGTGAGAAACAATGGATTCCCTGAAGCACAAAATTGAAGTCCTGGAGAGGGGGGAGATACTCAATGCCCTCAGGGAGAGTAACTGGGTCAAGGCAAAGGCAGCAAGGACCCTTGGCATCACCGAGAGGATGATAGGTTACAAGATCAGAAAATACGGTATTAAATCAGGAATGGGAAAGGCGGAGGGGACTTCCCTTGACAAATAGGACCCCTGGGGCCTGTTCAACAATATTTAAGGAGGTGGTGTGCAGAAGGACTTTTGCGAATTTTTTGTGTGAAGAATAGTAATAGTATTTGAAGGGCATAATCAAAATCAAAAATTAAAAAATAAGAGATTACAGGAGGATAACAGCATGAAAACTCTCAGGATATTAGCTGTAAGCATCGTAGCCTTGGTTTTATTTTCCGGCATTGCCAATGCCACCCCATCAACACAGATATGGATTCCTTCAACGGATATTCAGCCATACAAAACGCCTCATTATGGGTTTGATTCGTATATTGGAACAGCGGGAACCGGAATAGTGACAAACATTGGATTGACCGTCGGCGTGTTACCATTTGAGAAGATTCAGATGGAAGCCGGGATCGATTACAGGGATGTAGACGGAGCGCATGATTCTCCAATGTTGTTCAATGCAAAGCTTGGAGTTCCGGAAGGGGTACTTTTCAAAGGAGCCCCTGCACTTGCAGTCGGCGGCTATGACTTTGGCACAGAGAAGGATGTTTCTGACTCCAACATATACTATGGCCTTGTAGCAAAGACCTTTGACAAGATCGGGAGGCTCTCTGCAGGCTACTACGTTGGTAATGATAAGGTCCTGGTTGACATCAATGGCGATAAGGACAATACCGGTGTTTTACTCTCATGGGACAGGACGATTTCCGAGGTATCGGACAAACTCTGGGCCGCTATAGATTATCAGGGCGGGGATAATGGTTACGGTGCACTGAGTTTTGGAGTTGCCTGGAAGTTCGCCCCTAACGTTGGAGTAATTGTCGGCTATGACATCTATAACGAAAGCAGCTACAAACCAACTGCAACACTGCAGCTGGATATAGATTTTTAAATAAGAGCAGAGAGTAGTAATTTTAAAAACCGGAGGTCTGGAGGCAATAAATGAAACGATTGTTAGTTGTAATGATAATAGCCCTACTGTTATCTTCGGCAGGCATTCTGTTTGCTGAAGAACAGGGCAGTTCCAACCCTCCTGAGGTTGTCGTGGTTGAACAGTCCGAGACTGTTCAACCGGCAACTGAGGAAGCGGCGATAACTGCAGCTGAAGTGCAGACAAACGCAGATTTTGTCTGGACCCTGATAGCTGCGTTTCTGGTCTTCTTCATGCAGGCAGGTTTTGCCATGGTGGAGGCCGGCTTTACGCGGGCAAAGAATACTGTAAACATCCTGATGAAGAACCTGATGGATATGTCCATGGGTGCACTTGCTTACTGGGCAGTCGGTTTTGCAATAATGTTTGGAGTTACAACAACCGGCTGGTTTGGAACCACAGGTTTTTTCCTGAGTGATTTTGCACAGGACAAGGACCCGTGGACGCTTGCTTTCTGGATGTTCCAGGTGGTCTTTGCCGCCACTGCCGCCACTATTGTCTCGGGAGCCATGGCAGAGCGGACCAAGTTTGTGGCCTATCTCGCATACTCGGTGGTGATAAGCGGACTGATCTATCCGGTGTTTGGTTCCTGGGCATGGGGCAGTCTCTACAAGGGTAACGGCTGGCTCGAAGGACTCGGGTTTATTGACTTTGCAGGCTCTACTGTTGTCCACTCTGTGGGCGGATGGGCTGCCCTTGCAGGGGCCATTGTTCTGGGTCCGAGAATCGGAAAGTATGTTGACGGTAAGGCCAAGGCCATCCCGGGTCACAACATTGCACTCGGCGCACTGGGTGTCTTTATCCTCTGGTTCGGCTGGTACGGGTTTAACCCGGGCAGTACCACTACCGCCACCAAGGATATAGCCCTGATAGCGGTCAATACAACTCTGGCTGCTGCGGCTGGTTCACTGGGTGCAATGCTGATGTCCTGGGTAATGTTCAAGAAGCCTGAGGCTACCATGACGTTAAACGGTGCCCTTGCCGGTCTTGTGGGCATAACTGCAGGCTGCGCCAATGTCCTTCCGGGCAGCGCCATACTCATAGGCCTCATCGCCGGCTTTATAGTCGTTCTCTCGGTAGTCTTTGTAGACCAGGTACTGAAGGTGGATGACCCTGTCGGTGCAGTCTCTGTCCATGGAGTCTGTGGCGCGTGGGGCACATTTGCAGCTGGACTATTCAATGCCGAGGGTGTTACCTTAAAGATACTCGGGGTACAGCTTATAGGTATAGGGGCTGCATTCCTGTGGGTATTCCCAACTGCGTTTATCCTGTTCAAGCTGGTTAAGGCAACTATCGGCTTGAGGGTAAGTCCTGAAGAAGAGCTAGAAGGTCTTGATGTAGGAGAACACGGCATTGAGGCATATCCTGACTTTCAGATTCATCCGTCTGCAAAAGGTTTAAAGTCATGACGGGCGTGGTAGAAAAGTGAACAGGAGGAGAAGATGAAGAAGATAGAGGCAATAATAAAGCCCTTTAAACTCGATGAAGTAAAGGATGAGTTGCATAAGTTGGGGGTTCAGGGTATGACCGTTACAGAGGTAAAGGGCTTTGGCAGGCAGAAGGGCCATGTTGAGGTATACAGGGGTGCAGAGTATGAAGTCACCTTTGTGCCAAAAGTAAAGGTAGAGATAGTGGTTCCTGATGATATGGCAGAAAAGGTTATTGACAAGATTATGGAGAGTGCAAAGACGGGAAAGATCGGTGACGGAAAGATATTCGTCATACCTGTAGGGGAAGCTTACAGGATCAGGACCGGAGAAAAAGGAGAAACAGCGCTTTAAAAGAGGGGGGCTGAACCGCCCCCCTTTTTATTTCAGGTTCTGCAGTTCAATTCCATACTTTTTTATTCTGTATCCAAGCTGTCTGGGGGTGATGCCAAGTGCCCTTGCAGCCCTGTGCTGAATATGATTGTGTTCCATTAATGCCCGTATAATCCTCTCGCGTTCAAGGTTCTGAACCTCGTGACCAAGGGTATTCTCTTCATAAAAACAGGAATTTTTCTTGGTGGAGGTTCGTGTGTCGGTGGATGCAAGATTAAAAGGGAGGTCTTCAGGTGCAATTATATCCTTTTCCGTCATTATGACAAGCCTTTCCACTGTGTTGGCAAGCTCCCTTACATTGCCCGGCCAGGAGTATTCACTGAAGATTGAAAGCGCATCTTCTGAAATCCGCACCCCTTTATTGTAGGTTTTGTTGAACTTGTCCAGATAATAATTCAGGAGCAAGGGAACATCCCGCTTTCTCTCTCTCAGGGACGGAAGGACAATGGGGACCACATTCAACCTCCAGTAAAGGTCTTCCCTGAAGTTTCCCTGCTTAACCTCTTCCAGCAGGTTTTTGTTGGTAGCAGAAATAACCCTTACATCGGCCTTTATGGACTTGGAAGAGCCGACACGCTCAAACGTGCGTTCCTGCAGTACCCTCAGCAGCTTTGCCTGGAGTCCTAAAGGAATTTCGCCTATTTCATCGAGAAAGATACTCCCTCCACTGGCAAGTTCAAACCTGCCTGTCCTGCTCGTTGTTGCTCCTGTAAAAGCCCCCTTCTCCACACCAAAGAGCTCAACCTCGAGGAGATTGTCAGGCAGGGCTGCACAGTTTACAGCCACATAAGGCCCTTTTGCACGGTGGCTCTGATAATGAAGCGTTCTTGCAATGAGTTCCTTTCCTGTTCCGCTCTCACCTAAAAGCAGGACGGTTGTATCTGTGCTGGCAACCTTCATTACAGCCTTCAGCACACTCTGAAACTTCTCGGATTCGCCTATGATATTTGGCAGGCTGTATCTTTCCTTTAACTGGAACCTGAGAGACTCCCTCTCCTGTTCGGCCTTTCTGTAGTTTTCCCAGAGCTTTACAAACTGGGCAATCAGTGATGCCACTATTTTCAATACCCTCAGGTCGTCATCCACGCTGCCATGCTCTTCAGCATATATCCGGTCAGCACTGATCACTCCAAGTATCTCGCCCTTCAGTTCAATAGGAATACATAGGAAAGAGACCCCGTGTTTTTTTGGTCTTGATGCTGTTCTGTTCAGAAACTTTGGTTCTTCTCCGATATTGGGTATAAACATGGGGGAGCCTGTCTTTATGACCCTGCCGACAATCCCTTCACCTATCCGGTATTTACCGCGCTTGACTTCCTCCTTTGTCAGTCCATGGGCGGCTACTATGCGCAGCTCATCAGAAAGCGGGTCAAGCAGGAAGACACACCCCCGCTGCATTTCGAGAAGGCTTCCGAGTATTTTCATTGCAGCACGGAGATTTTCCTCAAGGTCAAAAGAAGCGGTAAGGACACGGCTCACTTCGAGGATAGCGCTCAGTTCCCTGTTTTTCCTGACTATCAGTTCTTTTTCTTTATCCATAAGGGTTTTCATTTCTTTGTTATCTGTGTTGTTTCTGCATTAATGGGGTTGTAGTGAAGTTGTCCATAAAATTGTGAAGCATCCCGTTATGTAATCAAGTTATGATTTGAGCACTGGTTTTGTATGAGGTCGGCATTGATATTGCCGTAGCATTATTTCCTTATTTTAAAACAAAAATGTAAGAAAATGTCAAGAAAAAGGGAGTGAGATAAATTAGTGTTGCATATATGGATGGTTTTTGGGCTATAATATGCCGTCATGTCATTACTTACAGATTTTTTAGATGAGCCGAAGATAGCCTACTTCTCAATGGAGATAGGTCTTCGCCGGGAGATGCCTACTTACAGTGGTGGTCTGGGTGTGTTAGCAGGTGACACCATCAAGTCTTCTGCAGACCTGAAACTGCCGCTGATTGCTGTAACCCTGTTGAGCAGGAAAGGTTTTTTTGAACAGGATATTACCCCGGAGGGCAGGCAGGTTGAGTACCCATCAGAGTGGAACCCTTCTGACTTCATGGAGATGCTGCCTGAAAAGGTGACAGTTGAGATTGAAGGCAGAGAGGTTTTTGTCAGGGCGTGGCTCTATATAGTAGAGAGTATAGTCGGCGGCAGGGTGCCTGTCCTTTTCCTTGATACCGACATAGAGGAGAACAGCCCTGAGGACAGGACAATAACGGATTATCTTTACGGGGGCGACCGTTTATACAGGATAAAGCAGGAGATAGTCCTTGGCATAGGCGGGGTCAGGCTGATTAGTGCCCTTGGTTTTGAAATAAAGAAGTACCACATGAATGAAGGACACTCAGCCTTTCTTACCCTTGATCTTCTCAGACGGTACAGGAGAAGTATTGAGGAGGTCTGGGATGAAAAGCTGGTCTGGGATACAGAGAAGGTGAGGGAAATGTGTGTCTTTACCACGCATACCCCGATTGAGGCCGGACATGACAGGTTTTCTTTTGACCTGGTGGAAAGATGCCTTGGTGACTTTATTCCACTTGACGTACTCAGGGAGCTTGGCGGAGAGGAAGAAAACCTCAATATGACCCTCCTTGCCCTTAATCTCAGTGATTATGTAAACGGTGTTGCAAAGAAGCACCGTGATGTCTCCCGGGTTATGTTTCCAGGATATGAAATACACGCGATTACAAACGGTGTCCATTCCTTTACCTGGACATCGGATAGCTTCAAGAGACTGTTTGACAGCTACTTCCCAGGCTGGGCCAATGAGCCGGAGCTGCTTGTCCGTGTTGAAAAGATCCCACATGAAGAGATCTGGCAGGCACATATGGCTGCGAAAAACAAGTTGATAGATTACGTTAATGAGACAACCGGGACGGGCATGGATCATGATACCCTGACGATTGGGTTTGCAAGAAGGGCAACTGCTTACAAGAGGGGCGATCTGCTCTTCAGGGATATTGAAAGACTGAAAAAGATTGCCGGCGGGAAGGTACAGATCATTTATGCAGGCAAGGCACACCCTCAGGATGAACCGGGAAAGAAGGCGATAGAGAGGATATTTTCCTACATCGGGCAACTTCGGGACGATATAAAGATTGCCTATCTGAAAAATTACAACATGGATATTGCACTCAGGATGGTCTCAGGAGTGGATGTATGGCTTAATACCCCCTTACGGCCCCTGGAGGCATCCGGGACGAGTGGTATGAAGGCTGCCCATAACGGAGTGTTGAATTTCAGTGTCCTTGATGGCTGGTGGATTGAGGGATACATTGAGGGATATACGGGCTGGTCCATAGGTGCTGCACCCTCAGAGTTGATTCCTGATGAGAACGCTGCAGACAGAAGGGACTCAGAGGACCTTTACAACAAGCTTGAACATGAGATTATTCCTCTATACTATAATGACCGTGATGGCTGGATACGGATGATGCAGCATGCCATAGGAAAGCTTGCATACTATTTCAATACACACCGGATGATGCGCCGTTATGTTACAGAGGGGTACCTTTAGCGGCTGGATTTGCCCTCTTCTTTCCTCATGCGCAGAAACCTGGTAAACAGCGTGTCTCTTCGTATTTCAGTCCTGAAACCCTCTGATTCAAAGGCATCCCGGGTCTTATCCATTGCCTCCTTTCCAACCTCAATTGCAGGCTCATAGATGGAGAGGATGCCGTTGACCTTAACAGCCCGCGCGATTTTTTTTACGCCTTCCGGTTTCCTCTCTATTTCGTGGAAGGCATAATAAATAAAGGCCACATCAGCAAACTCGTCCGGAAGATCAAGCTCCGAGATGTTTCCCTGCAGTATCTTCACGTTTCCGGCACACCCTGCAATACGCTTTTTCAATTTCTCCAGCATCCCGTCCTGCAGCTCAACGGCATATACCTTTTTTGCCGTCCGGGCAAGTATCTCGGTAAAAAAGCCGTTTCCTGCACCCACCTCAAGGACAACGCTCTCCCCGGTTATGCCGGATTCCTCCAAAGCCTTCTCCCTGTTGGTCAGCACCTTCCTGACAGGGTTATACAGCATAAACGACAGCCACGATGGACAGACCATTTCAAAAGCTCCCTTGTGTCAGCGGTTAAATTGTTCCCTTGCCTTTGCTTTAGTAACTCCAAGGTATTATAATTAAAGATTACACAGTAATAAAACCTTAAAGAAGGAGGATGTTTTTGAACGGTTTCGGTTATCAGAAAAAGAAGGGGAGCAGGATCAAGAAACTGGCCGTGATTTTGCTGCTGCCATTTATCATACTTGTTCTCTCTTACACGGCATATAAATTATTTCTTATCCCGCCCCCGGTGGTAGAGGGGATAGATGCATTTAAACTCCTGCCTGCTGACAAAACCATAACGGTTCATGGTAAAAACCTGAAATCCATTGAGGTTACTGTTGCCCAGGACCTGAAATCCGTGGAATTGTTGCAGGATGAGCCTGCAGTTATGGAGAAGACGTACATTTTGCAGATAAAACCAAAGGACCTGGGGCTCAGGGACGGCCCAGCAGTTATTACAGTACGGGCAAAGTCGGGGATTTTAAAGAAAGTGGAGTACAAGATAGATGCATTGATTGATACAGTGGCTCCGAAACTGAGGGTAGTGAATGCACCATCCGTAGTTTACCAGGGTATGGGCACGGTTGCCCTGCTCAGGGCAGAAGGGGCTGATTCCGTCTTCATAAGGATTGATGAAGGAGAGCCATTTAAGGCATACAAAACTTCTGACGGGTCAGACAGTGATTATGTTGTTTTCTTCCCTGTTCCCTTTGATATAAAAGACAAGGCGGTCTTTTATGCTGTAGCTCGAGACCGTGCCGGTAATCAGACCGTAAGGACCCTGCCTGCAAAGGTAAAGAAAAAGACCTTCCGGAGGTCGTCTATCAGGATAAGTGATGATTTTATAAACCGTGTGGTTTATCCATTGTTTAATGCATCCGAACTTCCCGATCCGGTCAGTGCCTTCCTGAAGGTCAACGGGGAATGGAGAGACAGGGACGTCAAAAGGCTTGGCACAATAGGCCGTAAATCCGAACCCACTATGCTCTGGAAGGGGCGTTTTCTGCAGTTAAGGAACAGTAAGGTTATGGCTGCATACGGGGACCGCAGGGAGTACCTGTATAAGGGAAAACCCATCAGCCGGAGCGTGCATCTTGGGTATGACCTTGCCTCGGTCTCAAATGCCCCGGTTGAGGCAGCAAATACAGGTATTGTGAGATTTGCAGGTGACCTTGGCATATATGGAAACACCGTGATAATAGACCATGGTCTCGGACTGATGAGTCTGTATGGACATCTGTCTGAAATCCTGGTAAAAGAGGGTCAACCGGTCAAAAAGGGAGAGTTGATTGCAAGGACAGGATCAAGCGGGCTTGCGGGTGGAGACCATCTTCATTTCGGAATCCTTGTCCAGGGAATCGAGGTCTCTCCTTTGTACTGGTGGGATTCGCGGTGGATAAAGGCCAATGTTGGTTTTATCGATTCTATGGTCTCAAAAGGCCTCAGGAAAAACCGGTAAAACAGGTGTATGGGCAATAATATTCCTTTCAGAAAGAGCAAAAAAGGGATAGTTCTGAATATCCGGGTTGAGCCCCGCTCCTCCAGGGCCGGGGTAGTCGGTCTGATGGGTGATGCCCTTAAGGTAAAGCTCACATCAGCCCCTGTGGACGGAGCTGCCAACAAACAGCTTATAGAAGTGCTTTCAAAGTTTTTCAGCATCAGAAAGGGTGCAGTTCATATCCTCAGGGGAGAGACCTCCAAAAACAAGGTTGTCGAGATAGAGGGGGTTGAGGATATGCCCTTGTGTAATCCAGGGTAATGATCGAGATAGAGAGTCTTCCCTTAAAGGAACCGCCCGTAAGATACCTGCTGAGTTATTTGAAGGAAGGGCCGTTTTCCCCGTTTGAGTCTGCCTTTGTTATGCCGACAACAAGGTCTGTCAGGCACCTCATCCAATTAATTGCCAAACATTCTTCAGTCCCTGTTGCCCTGCCATACTGCTTTGAGATGAAGGAGTTTGCCCTCAGATGTCTTGACTCAGGCGGTTCAGGTGTTGTTCCGGATGAACTGAGGCTCCTTTATCTGCAAAAGGCTGTCAGAGGTCTTGATACAGAGAACCTCCTGAGGCTCTTTGGAAGGGAACATGCGAGGTATTATGAAGACTTCATGAGGTTTGCCTCAGTCGGCAGGAGGCTGCTGAGATTCTATGAAGAGGTCTTTGCCGAGGGGGTCGGGTTTGAAGACCTCAGGATGAACGCCCTGTATACGGATTACGAAAAGGATGTGGTGATACTTGAGGAGATTGCATCCATTTACAGGGATGTATTAGGGCGAAACGGCCTCATTGATCTGATGTTTCTCAAAGGAGACTTCCTTTCTTCAGGGATGTCACGATTCTATAACCCCACCTTTTTAAAAAGGTTCAAAGAGATTTATATCCTCACTGTCGGGAGGCTCAGCAGTTTTGAATTGAGACTCCTGGAAAAGGCCTCGGAGGTGGTGGATATCAAGGTGTTTATCCATTATGAGGGTGTTGCGGATAACGAGATAAAGAAGATATACCGGACCCTTGACAGTAAGGCCTCTTTGCCTCCTGAAATACCCGCAGCCCCCTATCCTGCCTTTATTGAGGTTGAAGAGTTTTCACTTCCCGAGGAGCAGGCAGGGTTTATAATGGAATCCATCAGGAAGTCGATCGGGATGGGGATAAGTCCTGAAGAGACTGTTGTGGTCCTTCCTGACGATGGATTAAAAAGAACCCTTTATGCATTTGACAGAGACGGCATATTAAACTTTGCAATGGGTTTTGAGATGAGGGATACGGTCTTCTACTCATTCCTTAAGTCCCTTGAGGCAATGCTCACATCACGCGACGAGAGGGGTGCCTGCGACACAAGGGCTGCCTTGAACTTCCTGAGCCATCCCTTTGTAAGAGGGCTTGCAGGTGAAGGCTATGAGCCCTTTTTAAGGGATGTAAAGAGGAGGAACAGGCTCTTTGTTGATGCGGATGAGTTATGTATGACAGGGGAACTTAAAGAGGTTTTTCAGGAGATTGAAGGGATATTCAGCAGGAAGACAGGGTTTAAGGAGTTCAGCAGCCGTATCAGAGAGTTCCTGGGATGGATAATGGAGAGGAATTCCTCATTGATTGAGAGACTTCGGGAGAGTCCCGAGTTTGTGGGGGCACGCAAGGTCTTTTTTGAGAGATTGATCATGCTTGGCATGCTTCCATATGAGGTCTTTTGGCCCAAGGGTTCTCCTCTGGGGCATCTCGTCTATCTGAACGAATATCTGAAGGGTATAACCTATCCGCATACCTGGGGTGGACCTGTTACCGTGATGGGTATGCTTGAGACGAGGGCACTGGGGTTCAGGGCTGTCATTATCCCTGATATGAACGAGGAGTTCATGCCCCCGGCAAGTGAAAAGGATATGTTCCTGAATACAGAGATAAGAAAGCGGGTGGGGCTGCCGACCTTCCTTGACAGGGAGGCGCTGAGCAGGACGTATTTTAACGGGCTCCTGAAGAAGGCAAGGGCGGTCTTTTTAAGTTATGCCAGCTCTGAGGGGAGGAGGCCAGGGAGCAGGTTCATTGAAGAGATAGCAATACAGCGTGGAGGGGGGCAATTCGAGACAATTCGACCACACAGTGCCGGGAAAGTGGCTCCTTCATTGCCGACTGTCTCTGTCCAGGCAAAGTCTCTTGTTCCGGTAAAGGACAGCCATGTCCTGAGGCTGATTGAGGCGATGGAGCTGACTCCTACATCTCTCAGGACATACAGGGAGTGCAGGTTCAGATTCTACCTGAAATACATAAGGAAGCTCAGGGAAAAGGAGGAGATGTCAGAGGAGTTACAGAGGGTTGATATCGGCAATATCTTCCATAGTGCGATAAGGAATGTCTACAGCAGACTGTTTGGGTCGTCTCTACAGGACGGAAGTCTGAAGTCGGGAGTCAGAAGACAGGCCAGTCTCTTTAAATCCCAACCATCTGATTTCCCCGTTGTTTCCTGCGAGAAATTGACAAGTGAGCTCAAAAGCGAGGTGCTCAGAGAGGCAAAAGGATACGATATATTCAGAAAAAGCCCCCATGCAAGGCTTGAGCTTGAGGTATTTATTGAGAAGCTGAGGGATTTTGTGGACTCGGAAAATGCGGTATTTGAAGCAGGATGGATGCCGGCATATCTTGAGTTTCCTGTTTCCATGAAACTGAAAGGGATGAGGTTCAGGGGAAAGATAGACAGGGTTGACATCTTTCAGGGCCCAGCTGAATCCGCGCGCACCAGGGGTGTTATTATTGATTACAAGCTCTCGGAGATAAACGTCAGGGACAGGACGGTCCTGGATGAAAAGTTTAAGGAGTTTCAGCTCCCCCTCTACCGCCTTATGCTCAGGGAGACGATTAAGGGAATAGACGTGGAGGGCCTTGCATACTATGACCTGAAGAGGAGCTTTCGGCTCAGGAGGGTCTTTGAAGACCTGACGGACAGGGAGTTTGCAGGTCATATTGAGGAGCTTGTGATGGAGTTGAGAGACAGGGATCAGGGGTTTGAGAAGACGGTTCAGGAAAAGAACTGTAAATACTGCTCCTATACGGATATATGCCGGTGAATATGGATACAGGCGCACTCGATATACTCTCCCCGGACAAGAGCATAGCACTCAAGGCATCTGCCGGAAGCGGAAAGACCTTCAATCTGAGCCTCAGGGTGGTGAACCTGCTTTTAGCGGGTGTCGAGCCTGACAGGATACTCTGCCTTACCTTCACAAACAAGGCTACCAATGAGATGTATGAGCGGATAATCAGGACACTCACATATCTTGCACATGAGCTTCCGGATAGCGCTCAGGGGTCCCTCCCAAAAGAGGAAGCACTTATGCTTGCAGAGTACTGGATGCAGCGGGGAGCGGGCAAGGACCGTGCCGAAGCCCTGATATATCTGAAGAAAAAGGCGGAGATCGTATATGAAAAGACCGTCAGGGAGATTTCACGGCTGAGGGTTTCTACGATAGACAGCTTTTTCAACACGGTTCTCAGGCTCTTCCCCTTTGAGGCGGGGGTATTGCCGGACTTCAGGATAATTACGGAGTCTGAAGAAGACGGGATTTACAGAAAGGCCTATGATGAATTTGTTGCAGGGATTCATTCTGATGATTCCATGAATCAGCTCCTTAAGAACCTCGTACTTCTGAGCGGCTCTGCCGAGCTTTCACCCTTCAGGATCCTTGATGGTTATTTCAGGGAGCTGCTTTCAATAAGGACGGAGATCGAGGGGAGAGATCAGGAAGTCAGGAGTCGGGAGTCAGGAGTCAAAGGGCTGCTTGAAGAGTTTGATGTGCTGAGAGGGCTTGAGAAGAAGGTGAGGGCTGATGCAGCATCTCTTGCCGCAAGAATGAGGAGCGTCTATCCGGACCTGGGCAAGATGGCGATTTCAGAACTTAAAAAATACGAAGAAGCCCATATAAAAAACCTGACCGCCCTTACGAGCCTTGCAAAGGAGCAGTACACGGATTACAGATACTTCTCCTCTCTTGAGTATTTACCGGAGATACAGGATGCCTTTGATCTGCTCAAGGAGGAGATGAGGGATTACTTCAGGTATAAAAACCGTATATTTCAGCGCATAACTCTTTATCTTTTCCTGAGGTTTCTCCAGTACCCGGACAGGACAAAGCAGAGACTAAACGCCCTGAGCTTCAATGATGTAACGAGGATATGTTACAACCTTCTTATCGGCAATGCCCTGATCGATGAAAATCCCGATTATTTTTACTTCCGTCTTGACAGCAGGATAGAGCACCTGCTGATCGATGAGTTTCAGGATACGAGTATTATTCAATGGAAGATTTTAAAACCTATTGCAGATGAGCTGACCTCGGGAATGGGTCAGAAGGAGAGGGCAGGGTCTTTTTTCTATGTTGGTGATCCAAAGCAGTCGATTTACAGGTTCAGGGGTGGTGAGAGCAGGCTCTTTGATGCCGTGCTTTCCCATTATCCTGAAAAGCTGAAGGCCCGGAGCCTCAGGAGAAACTTTCGTAGCGGCAGGGTTGTCGTGGATTTTGTAAACAGGGTCTTCTCCGATCTCTCATCACACTACGGATATGACTATGAGGAGCAGGAGTCCACACTCGAGCGGGAAGGATACGTTGATGTGAGGTTTATCACAAGGGAAAAGGGAGCTGGTTCAGACATGGCTTGTTTCACGGAGTTGAAGATGCAGACAGTGCTCTCTTTTGTGGAGACTCTTCTCAACAGGGGTGTCCTTCCGGGTGACATAGCCATACTCTGTCAGAAGAACAGGACCTGCGAGGAGTATGCCGGCTTTTTAAGGGACCGGGGATACGATGTGCTGACAGAGTCCTCAGAGGGTCTTTTAGAGCAGCCTTCGGTCAGGGCGGTAATGAATCTGTTGAAATGGCTTGCAGACCCACAGCAGGCAGTCTATCTCTTTGGGTTCCTCTTCACTGTTGAGGGGCTCCTTGATGAGGAAGATATCAGACGGTTTTTTCATAAAAGCCCATCCCGGGGTAATCTTTCTGCAATATCCCCTGCCCTTTCAGAGAAACTCTCCAGGCTGCAAAGTCTCTCGGGTCTTCTCCCCGTTTACAGGCTTGTAGAGAGGATTATCGAGGAGTTTGACCTGCACAGGGTCTTCAATTACGATCCCAACCTTCTCTATCTTGCAGGTATGGCGACCTCAGAGGAGGTTTCAGATCCGTTAGGCATTGAGGATTTTATAGCTTTTATGAAGAGCCGTTCCTCCACAAAGGCCCTTATTCCCTCGGGTGTCTCAGAGAAGTCTGTGCGGCTCATGACCATTCATAAGGCAAAGGGGCTTGAGTTTCCATATGTAATCCTGCCAGAGCTGGATATCAGGATGACGTTTGATGCCAGGAATACACCCATCATAATCGATCATAACGAAGATATGACAGTAAAAGGGCTGTACCTGAGCGAGAACAAAAACATTGCCTCCCTTGTTACCGAGCTTAATGACGTGCGGGTTAGGGAGGAGGTGAGGGTGAGGACGGACCGCCTGAATTATCTCTATGTCGCACTGACAAGGGCCAGGGATGGTCTTATGGTGGTTGCAGAGAAGTCAGAGATAGCAGACACACGGCAGTTGTCTGATATTCTTTGCAGGGTTCTGGAGACAGGGGGGCAGGAGGCAGTCAGCATATACCAGTCCGGCTCACTCCCTGATGAAGAAAAAGGGTTGAAGTCGACAACGACTGACAAAGATAATACCCCCCCTTCCGGACCCGCCTCCTTTGCCGGGTTGGAAGTCTCCCTGAAAGATATGCTCCAGGGTGGGGCTTCCCGTATCGAAGTTCCCTCACTGGATGATGAGGGCGATATAGAGAATCCGGATGAATACAGGGACAGGCTTTTCGGAGAGGCGTTCCATTATGCTGTGGAAATGTTGGGGGATTTTTCTGCAGCCTCAATCCCGGGAGCGGTTGACAGGGTCAGGCAGAGATATGTGTCGCTGTCTGATGGAGCAATAATGTCCATTGAGAGGCGGCTGTCAAGCCTTGTTGGTAACACTACTTTTCTTGGCCTCACACACGGACAGGTCCGGTTGCCGGAGGTCCCGTTTGCAAGGAGTGACTCTCTGTACAGGGTTGACTTACTTGTCTTTGATGATGAGATAATAAAGGTTATGGACTTTAAGACAGGTTATGACAACTCACTCCTGGACGGATACATAAAGCAGGTCAGTAATTATATGCAGATAGTGAGGGAGTGCTTCAGCGAGGGTTTTTCTGCAGTGGAGGGATATCTTGTCTTTGCCGGAGAGGATACCGTGAGATTTCACAAGGTGCAACTACAGTAGACTATGCAGTAAACTAAATAGACCCTTTAAAGATTCTTGAGGTGCGATATGATGAGAAGACTAACGGTTGTATTTTGTGTGTCGCTCTTTTTTACTCTCCTGATGATTGGTTCGTGTGCATCTGTCACCGTTCTTCCGAATGAGACTATCGTTGAAGGTACGGTGTCCGAGTATGCAATTGTTTCATCAAGGCTGGCTGGTATTCAGCCTG
>JAADGU010000014.1 GCA_013152195.1 Nitrospirota bacterium | reverse complement strand
GTTATGTTTACCTGTACACCCTCCTCTGAAACAGATACATGGCAGAGTTAATCCCAAGGGAGATTAAGAGCAAAATTATCCCGAGAGCTATTGCAAGATCAAAATTACCCTTGTCGTACTCAAGGGCTATTGTTGTTGTCATCACACGCGTATACCCGGCAATGTTTCCACCCACAATCAAAACCGCCCCAACCTCTGCCATCACCCTGCCGAGACCTGCCATCACAGATGATATTATTCCGTATCTTGCATCCTTCACTACAGCTACTGATGCCTGTATTTCCGTGGCCCCGAGACCAAGGGCTGCCAGCCTTATATTCGGCCTGACAGATGTGATGGATGAATAACTCATCGCAGCTATTATGGGGAAAGCCAGCACTGTCTGAGCAACAATCATTGCCGAAGGAGTATAAAGGAGCCCCATAAATCCAAGCGGCCCGCTTCTTGAAAGCATCAGATACAGGAACAACCCGACCACAACCGGCGGCAGGCCCATAAAAGTATTCAGTACATTTATAAAAGCCCCCTTAACGGGAAACTCCCTGAACGACAAGACATAAGCACAAACAATCCCTGCAATGGATGCAATGGCGATGGCCACGCCGGAGACATAAAGCGACAGGAATATAATCTCCATCAGCTCTCTATCCAGAGAGACTATCAGGTGAAAGGCCTTTTTAAAAGAAAGCAGTATTTCAATCATTGAATTAACATTCCCTGTAACTACTCAGTCACAGCTCTTAGGCTTGACACGACTGAATTTCAGAAAAAGTTTTTCAGGGTTTAACGGTCGATTACCTTAATTTAAATAGAAAAACATCGTATACAGTATAACTTTTCAAGTTGGCAAGAAGGGATATGATAGACTTTGAACGGTTTTAATTTCGCACTAAATTCACCTGGATGGTGAATTGCGAAATTACCTCGGAGTCCCGGCTGGATGCCGGGACGAGAATGAGTTCAGGGTCTGTCATATCCCTTCCAACAACCTTTAATCTCCGGATTCGTGAAATTAAGTCATGCCCTACCAAGTGACTGCTATGCTTCACCAGAGTCACTTTGCATTCGGATGAAAGAGCTGATTCCCCCGGGAGTCCCTGAAATCAGCGATCGCCTTCTGTCCCTTTTCTGAAACAAGAAAATTAATAAACTTCATTGCTTCATTGTACTTCACATACGCGTGCCTTTCCGGATTGACCGCCATAACACCATACTGGTTAAAGAGCATCCTGTCCCCTGCTACCAGTACCTGCAAATCAAGTCTTTCCCTGTCCTTCAGTGCAAGCCACGTCCCCCTGTCGGTAAGCGTATAGGCCCTCTTCTCATTGGCAATTCTCAAGGTCTTCCCCATCCCCTGGCCAACCTCAAGATACCACCTGTTGCCCTTTGGGGTCATATCCGCCTTTTTCCATATCTTCAACTCCTTCTTGTTGGTCCCCGAGTTGTCTCCCCTTGAGACAAAAGGCACTTTAGCCGCACTTATCTTTCTGAACGCCTCAACAGCAGATTTAAGCCCTTTAATCTTGGCAGGATCGTCAGGAGGGCCGACAACAACAAAATCATTATACATGACATCGTGACGATTTACGAAATAGCCCTCCTTTACGAGCTTCAACTCATCATCCTTTGCATGCACAAGCAGCACATCCGCATCTCCCCTCTTGCCAATCTCCAGTGCAGCCCCTGTGCCGACAGCCACAACATCAACCTTCACACCGGTCTCCCTCTCCACAATCGGCAGTAGATAGTCAAAGAGCCCTGAGTTCTGAGTGCTTGTGGTGGATGCACAGCGAATCCTCGTACCGGCAGAGGCTGCAGTCACACCTAACACTGACAACATTAAAACCAGTAACATGGCATTTCTGAATAATTTCATACTATCACTCCCTTTATTGTTTTATTATAGTTACCGTACAGATATATCAAGTTTTTTATTATACTCAAAATGATCGATTCTTTTTAAGCGAACGGAAGAATCAAAAACAGAAGGTTCAGGAAGAATACAGGTTGCATTTGATATTGATAATCCCCTACAATTTATGGTGCAGCGCGACCCTGCTGTCAGGCATTGTCCCAATAACTCAATTTATACCGGAGGTGAAGAGATGGCAAGTTTAAAAGGAACCAGGACAGAAAAGAATCTTCTGACATCCTTTGCAGGTGAATCACAGGCAAGGAACCGCTATACCTATTTTGCATCAAAGGCCAAAAAGGAAGGTTACGAACAGATATCCGCCATATTCCTGGAGACAGCGGAGAACGAAAAAGAGCACGCAAAAAGGTTCTTCAAGTTCCTCGAAGGCGGTGAGGTAGAGATAACCGCAGCATTCCCGGCAGGTGTAATCGGAAGCACAAAGGAAAACCTCAAGGCATCGGCTGAGGGGGAAAACTTTGAGCACACAAAGATGTATCCCGAGTATGCCCGCATTGCAGACGAAGAGGGTTTTCCTGCAATTGCCGCAGCGTTCAGGGCGATAGCAGCTGTTGAAAGTCAGCACGAGAAACGCTACCTGTCTTTACTTGAAAACATTGAGAAGGACAGGGTCTTTAAACGGGATACCTCTGAAAAGTGGAAATGCAGAAACTGCGGCTACATACACGAAGGCACCGAGGCACCGGAAATATGCCCGGCATGCGAACATCCAAGGTCATACTATGAATTGTTCGAAGAGAATTACTGATACCAACACCAAGATTCAGCGATAAAAAACCTTAATCATGGGAAAGAAGCTATATGATGGACTCTGAACGGTTTTAATTTCGCAGTATATTCACCCGGATGGTGTCCCGAAATACTTCGGGATCCTCGGAGACAGACAGGATGTCTGTTGAGAATGAGTGAAGAGTCTATCATATAGCTTCCAACAACCGTTCACTTCCGGATTCGGGTAAAATCGCATAAACCTCAGCATATAAAAACCAGGCCCAGCAATAAACCAGCGTCGGGCAATGTAAAGGAGGGACATGATTAACCCTGAACGGTTTTAATTATCACAAAGGTTCGGATTCCCGAAGTACTTCGGGATCGGAGTCCCGGCCGGACGCCGGGACGAGAATCGGGGTCCCCGGAAAGTCGTCAGACTTTTTGGGGTTATAGTTGTGTGAAGGGTTAATCATGTCTCTCCTTAAAACCTCTCATCTCTGGAGCTTGGAAAAGCACGGTCAAAAAACTATTTTTCTTCACACCACTGCCTGGCATTCTGAAACATCTTCAGCCAGGGTGAGGCC
>JAADGU010000069.1 GCA_013152195.1 Nitrospirota bacterium | reverse complement strand
GGAATCCAGTCTTTTCAGTGAGTTCTGGATACCCGATTACAGACTTCGGGTATGACAAAAATAAAAAACAGCAGTTTATACACAGACTCTATTTAGATGTCTGCTCTAAATAAAAGTATTACTTTATTGATGTCTTTGTCAACTTGTGTTGTTCATTACATCTTGCTGTCCCCTACCCTTTACACACCCCTGCCCCCTCTTTTTAGAGGGGAGTTACACTCTTCCTGTTTTTTCCACCATCCCTAACCTCGTTTCATTCCTTCTGGTGAGGCCTGTTATGTCAAGGATTTTCCCCTCTATCAAGAGGGGATTAAGGGGTGTGTTCCTTTCCTTGTTTTCATTTATCCTCCTGAAGAGGCAAAGCTTAATGGTCGTACAAAAATGCGCCGGGTAGAAACAATAATGTATCTACAAAAAGAGCGACTCCTTCAAAAGCACTGATTTTGCTTGCTTTCAGGATTGGCACGACTCTTGCTATCTATAATATTAAGTAAATAACTAAAAACTGAAAAAATTTCAGAGGAGGACATGATGATGAGACAGATAGCTGTTTATGGTAAGGGTGGAATCGGAAAGTCAACAACTTCACAGAATGTAGTTGCCTGCCTTTCGGAGGCTGGTTACAAGTGTATGATTGTTGGTTGTGACCCGAAGGCGGATGCAACGAGATTGATACTCCATAAAAAGGCTCAGGTAACGGTTATGGATTTGGCAAGGGAAAGGGGTTCGGTAGAGGATCTCGAGATTGAAGAAGTGCTGCTTACCGGTTACAGGGGTATCAGATGTGCTGAGTCAGGCGGTCCTGAGCCGGGTGTGGGATGTGCAGGCCGTGGTGTTATTACCGCCATAAACTTCCTTGAGGAGAACGGCGCCTATGAGTCGGATACCGACTTTGTCTTTTACGATGTTCTTGGTGACGTTGTCTGCGGTGGTTTTGCAATGCCGATAAGGGAAGGAAAGGCAAAGGAGATATATATAGTTACCTCAGGGGAGATGATGGCAATGTATGCTGCAAACAACATCTCAAGGGGTATCCTTAAATACGCCCAGAGCGGAGGTGTAAGACTCGGGGGCCTTATCTGTAACAGCAGAAAGACGGACAAGGAATATGAATTGATCTCCGAGCTTGCCAAGAGACTTAATACCCAGATGATACATTTTGTGCCGAGAGACAACGAGGTTCAGAGGGCTGAGTTGAGAAGGAAGACAGTGGTCGAGTACTCTCCTGACCATCCCCAGGCGGATGAGTACAGGACACTGGCAAAAAAGATAGCCGAGAATAAAAACTTTGTTATTCCGACTCCGATGTCAATGGATGAACTGGAAGACCTGCTTATGGACTTCGGAATACTTGAAGCCGAGCCGGAAGATTAAAGAAATCCGACTTTCATAAAATATAACAAGGAGGAGTGATGAGTAATGCCATTAAAGAGACTCAGAAAATAATTGATGAGGTACTGGAGGCATATCCGGAAAAGACGCGGAAGGACAGGGCCAAGCATTTAGCGCCTAATGATCCAACCGGCGAATGCAGTACATGCAAGGTCAAGTCCAATGTAAAGTCAAGGCCTGGCGTCATGACTGTCAGGGGATGTGCATATGCCGGTGCAAAGGGTGTTGTCTGGGGCCCTGTGAAGGACCAGATTACGGTCAGTCACGGCCCTGTCGGTTGCGGGCAGTACAGCTGGTGGGCAAGAAGGAATTACTACAACGGCCAGACAGGTATTGATACCTTTGGCACAATGCACATTACAACGGACTTTCAGGAAAAAGACATTGTTTACGGGGGTGACAAGGGTCTGGAGGCAGCCTTGCTGGAATTGAAAGAGCTGTTCCCTCTGGCAAGGGGTATCGGCATACTCTCGGAGTGCCCTGTGGGTCTCATCGGAGACGATATTGAGGCGGTTTCAAAAAATGCCGAAAAGGATTTCGGTTACCCGATAGTGCCTGTCAGGTGTGAGGGGTTCAGGGGGGTCAGCCAGTCCCTCGGTCACCATATTGCCAATGACACCATAAGGGACTTTGTGCTTGGCAAGGGTGAGTTGAAGGAATCAACCCCTTATGATGTCTCTTTGATCGGGGATTACAATATAGGTGGAGATGCATGGGCCTCAAGGAAGATGCTTGAAGAGATGGGCCTGAGGGTTATCGCACAATGGACGGGTGATGCCTCGGTAAACGAGCTTGGCATTGCACACAAGTCCAAGCTGAACCTCATCCACTGTTACAGGTCCATGAACTATATATGCAGGCACATGGAAGAGAAGTACGGTGTTCCCTGGACTGAGTTTAATTTTTTCGGTCCCACGAAGATATACCAGAGCATCAGAAAGATCGCGTCCTATTTTGACGACAGGATCAAGGAGAACGCAGAGAAGTTGATCGAGAAATACAAGCCGGTGATGGATGCGGTGATAGAGCGTTACAAGCCGACGCTTGAGGACAAGAAGGTGATGCTCTATGTGGGAGGATTGAGGCCGAGGCATACCATTGGCGCTTATGAAGACCTTGGGATGGAGGTTGTGGCCGCAGGGTATGAGTTCGGGCATGACGATGATTACAAGAGGACATATCCTGAGTTGAAAGAGGGAGCTGTGATAATGGATGATGCCACGCTCTACGAGATGGAGGAATTTGCGCGGAGGCTCAGGCCTGACATGGTGGGATCCGGCATCAAGGAAAAATACTCCTATCACAAGATGGGTGTGCCCTTCAGGCAGATGCATTCCTGGGACTACAGTGGTCCTTACCATGGCTTTGACGGTTTCCCTGTTTTTGCCAGGGATATGGATATGACGGTGAACAGTCCTACATGGAGTTTGATACGGAGGAAGAGATGAAGAGGATAAAGATAAAAGACCATAATGAACTCTTTCAGGAAAAGGAATACCTTGAGCAGTTTGAGAAGAAGAAGGAGTTTGAGAATCCCTGGCCTGCAGAAAAGGTCAGGGAGGTGGCTGAGTGGACAAAGACGGAAGAGTATCAGGAAAAGAACTTTGCCCGCAAGAATATAAAGATTAATCCTGTAAAGGCGTGCCAGCCACTTGGTGCCATATTCTGTGCCTCGGGGTACCATGCCTTTTGTTCAGGGTGCGCAGGGTTGTGTTGCCTACTTCAGGAGTCATCTGAACAGGCATTTTAAGGAGCCGATGGCAGCCATATCAACGTCCATGACCGAGGATGCAGCGGTATTCGGAGGGCTGAACAATATGCTCGAGGGATTGCGTAATTCCTATGCCCTGTATAATCCGAAGATGCTTGCTGTCTGCACTACCTGCATGGCAGAGGTTATCGGTGACGACCTGAATGCCTATATAAGACAGGCAAAGGATAAGGACATCATTCCCAGGGACCTGCCGGTGCCCTTTGCGCATACGCCAAGTTTTGTCGGTTCGCACATTACCGGGTATGACAATATGATGAAGGGAATACTCACCACCATTACAGAAGGAAAGAAGGGTGAGCCGAACGGAAAGATAAACATCATCCCCGGCTTTGATACCTACACTGGGAACTACCGCGAGGTGAAGAGGCTTCTCGGGATCATGGGTGTTGACTTCACCCTGCTTTCGGATGTGAGTGATGTCTTTGATTCCCCGAATACCGGAGAGTACAAGATGTATCCAGGCGGTACCCCCCTGGAAGAGGCCGCTGATTCCGTAAATGCCACGGCCACTATTGCACTTCAAAAGTATTCAACGGTAAAGACGATGAAGTACATTGAGAAGGAGTGGGGTCAGGAGGCCCTGGTGCTTCC
>JAADGU010000138.1 GCA_013152195.1 Nitrospirota bacterium | reverse complement strand
CTTGTAGTGGCAGTGGCAGTCTCAACTCCCCCAAAGGTCGGCGGAACTGAATCAAGGGTAGTAGCTGAAAACTCAACAGTATTGGTCTCAACATTACCTGCCTCATCCTTTGCCCTAACAACAAAGTAGTAGGTCGTTGAAGAGGCAAGTCCTGTTACTGTATAGGATGTAGCTCCGGGTGTCGAAGTGTAGTTCGGCGGCACCAGGAAGTCCTGGCCTCCGGGTGTTGTTGATATGTATATGAGGTAGACTATATTTGCTGAAGTAGTTACATCGTCTGTAGCTGCTGTCCATGTCAGGTCTATCTCTGTACTTGAAACGACTGTCGCTGTCTCAACCCCTCCAAAAGCTGGTGGTGTTTGGTCTGCCATGGAAATCATTGTCACGGTTACAGTTGTCGGTATTCCATTGAGGGATTTATGAGCATCTCCATAATAGAGCAGGGTATCGGTGTCATCATAGGCAAAGACTGTAAAATGCCTGTTAAGGCCATTTGGAACCTGAAACACCTCTTCAACGGAATTACACCCGGTAACGTCTATCGTTCGTTCTATGGGACTCATCTCCGGCCCTGATATGGCAATCCTTATATAGTTTATCGATGAAGGAATTACAGAGGATGGAGCTGCAGCACCTTCAGTTGACTGTTGTCCAAGACCGATCACAACGGTCGTATTGTCTGAACCGAAAATACCACCACTGCCTCCTCCACAGGAGGCTCCGGCCAAGGTAAAAATCATCAGAAATATGTATAGTGTATATCTCATAATTTTATACTCCTATGGGAAAACTACATCTATGGTTACTGGGACAGACGTCTCCACTGGCTCCTGAAACACCGGCGGCTGAAACATGTATAAACCCTCGGTACGTTGCATAGGTATCCCCCCGGACAATCTATCCGGACCCTTTATTGTATTTCCCAGAACCATGGTCTGGTTACTGAACTGTCTCATTATTTCCATATCCATTGGTTGTACTACCTCAGGCGGCTTATGCATGAAAACCCGGCTCATCTGACCACTCTTTACAGTAACCTCTCCGGCTATGCCCTTGACAATACTCTTGACTACAACCTCGGACTCCAGAGTTATTACTCCTGTATACATATCATCGCCACTGCCTTCAACCCATACTATAAACTTCGTCCCTCTTGCCGCTGCCACTGCAGTCGGTGTATGAATCTCAAGATCTGACCTGCCTACCACCATCTTCAGAGAACCGTTAATCAGCCTGTATACTGACCTCGACCTCTTCTTCTCCGGAGTGTATAAATACTCTTTAATCTCAACCCTGCTCGACTCGCCAAGATTAAGGATGCTGTCATCCATGAAATACAGCTTTGTTCTTGCACCCTTGTCTGTCTCTACTGCATCCCTGAGTAAAAGCTGCATCTGTGGCTCTGCATTGTTTTTTTGAGAATTTCTTATCAGGTAAACACTTCCTTTTACCGTCAAGACCTGTCCAGCCTCTGTATCATCTTCAGTATCAGAAGCTGAGGATGACTTTGATGTGACAATGAAAATCAGGGCAAGGCAAATGAGTATTATCAGTCCGTTCTTTTTCATAATACACCTCACTGTACACCTATCGTTAGGAATACTCCTGTTAAATTCCTTCTGTAATCAAAAATACCTATATTCGAATCATTAACAATGTAGCTCTCTGTTATGGATACGCTCATCCTCTCAGAGATGAAATACGTCACTCTTAGAGAATATTGCTGCAGCCTGTCCAGCCGCCTCTTCTGAAAACCGGGGAACTCATCACGGTACCGCCTTTCACTGTATTCACCTGAAACATTTATATGAAGAGGAGGAATTACCTTGTAGGCAAGTTCAGCACCTAACCGCTGTCCATTAAAAGCCCAATAGCCCTCTCCTGCCCTGTTAAAATCACTAAAATAATACATCTCCCCCTTTAGCCGCTTCAAATAAAAACTCTGTTTTATTCCCATGGTGTTCTGATATCCTGAGCGTATGGAATTGGTCTTGAATATATCGCTGTCCCAGTACTTATGACTCCTGTATTCATATATTGCCTCTGTTGAAAGATTCTCATTTTCTTTCACGATAAACTTGACGTAAAAGTTATTAAATCTGCTGTAAAGCTCACTGCCAAGGAGTGTATACTCCAGGGAATATCCAATTGAAGACCGGAGTGCTTCGGAAAGAGTCACATCCAGGACAGGTGTGATCTTATGGTATTGCACATTGAATTCAGTCAGGTTCATGTGAAGACTCTGGTAGAAGTTGTAATCCAGTGTCAGCTTTATAACCCTGTCCTTTAGGAGAACGGCTCCGGACGTCAGATACAGCACAGCCCTTGTATCCGACTTTCTCTCTGCACTGACAGGGGGATTGGAGGGCTCGAGTATTACATTGCTGTCATACTGACTACCTGCAGAAATATTAAACCTGTAGGGTTTCTCTTCAGCCTTTTTCCTGCAACCATCCACTAATTCAGCAGCCTTCCCTTTTAATGAACTGTCTCCTGAAATCTCCATAAATCCTGAAAGAAGAGATTCCAACTCATCACATCTTGACGTAACATAATATATACGGCCAAGTTCAAAATACACATTTGCAGCGGTCTCATCCATTTGCAGTGTCTTCAAGAACAGACTCTCCGCCTCCTCATAGTCACCGTTTCTTGAATAGGCAATTCCAGCATAATACAGGGCCTCAGGGTTCTCCGGTGATAATTGAAGTGCTTTCCTGAGTAAGACAACAGCATCTTCTGTTCTCCCCTGATTTATCTTCTGGATACCCTCTGCAATATACAACTCGTAATCTTCTGCCCCGGCGTGAAGTGGAAATGATACAAAAAGGAGTAAAAACATTAATGAGAGATATAAATACTTCATCTGCAATCCATCTCCTTCTTTCCTGCTATTGTATACGCATTACAAGCCCGCATGCCGGGGCATTCGAGTTGCCGGCAACAATAGCAGTGTGAATTATTCGTTTGAGATTGTTCTGTCATCCAAAACTCCATAGGCACTCCTTCAATATCATTCTATAAACGCAGAGTATTTCAGGTTAATACCCCGGATTTTAAAAAATCTTTAATTTATTGATTTTTTTTAACCTTACTCCTGGATATGCAAGTTCAATGCCGAAAAAACTTTCCTTGTATTTCATCGCTTTTATCTCAGGACAGGGGAAATTACATAGTCTGTTTCACAAATTATGTAATCGGTTTCATAGCCCGGGGTATATGGATCTCTTTACAGCAGTTATTCCGGGTAGACTTTAGTTGGCGGTCACACCACCTGATACGATGAATGCCATAACGTCACCGCTGTCAGCACTAAGGGGAGCAACCTGTTCTTTTGGTACGATTAGCAGATTTCCTGCAAAGTTATATGACTGGGGAAGATATACGGCAACACTATCTGAAAGCCCAAAGCTATGCAGGCTTTCACGAGTTACAAACCCTATAACCTGTATCTTGTTCCCTGGAATAATGGTAACTAATACAGGCTTGTTAAAACTCTTTTTATCGCCAACAAATGCACCTATCAGGTCTTTTATGGATGTGTAAATCATCTTTATGAACGGCAGACGGGCAAAGGTTCTGTCTACCAGGAGTACCACTCCTTTTGTCAGGAAATTTGAAGCAATAAATCCCACTCCGGTTATTGTCAGTATTGTAACTACAAAACCAACCCCGGGGATACTGAAACTGAAAAGCCTGTCTATCTTTATAAAAACAAGATAAACAACATAGACCGTTGCCACCAACGGGACTAAAAACAAAAGACCCTTAAAGAAATACTCCGTGAGTTTCTTCATGCTACCTCCTGATATATTTGCTCCGGTTATTTGACAATCTGACAATCAGGCCTGCCTACCCAGGCTGTAGTGATTGGGAAGATTCGCAGGCTCGTTTGTATTCTGACATTACTACAAACATTGAGGCAATCGCACACTGACCGGACCGTCAACAGGATAGCCTGTCAAATTTCTGTCAACACCAAAAGCGTTCGTGAAATAGTTCTTCAAGAAGGAACCCGGACACGTTTCACCAGAGGGATGGAGAAATAACAGTAATTTATAGCCAGACTCTATAAATTTACAGGAGTAAAAGTATTGAATAATATTAATTGAGGTGAGGGTTGACCAGGGAATGAGTAGTCCCTGGTCAACAATAGACGGTGTATTAATGGGCTCCGTGAATCAATACCGGCAGGCAGAGCACACATACCAGCTTCTCTTCGCCACCCTTAACACAGGAGATATATACTCTCTCCTTATCAGCCGCACCACATACAAAACACTTCGTTTCCATAATCAGTCCTCCAGTTCGTTTATTTCTTTTACCACCACCTCTGGGTCAACGTTATGCATCGTTGCACCAAAGGCTATCGACTCCACGTTAATTCCAGGACATGTAAAGCAACCATTTCCAAAATATTTCTCAATAACTTTCGTGGCCTCTGGCCTCTCCTTGATTATATTCCCGATTATGGTATTCCTGTTAACTTCTTTTCTGGTCGTTGCCATCTTCTTCTTCCTCCTTCAATTTAATTTCAATCATAGTTCTATTTTAATGTCTGAAGAGAAATTTTGTTATGATTTAAGTCATATTGGGATTATGAATGCCTGAAAATCTCTTTTTTCATCTTTAAGTTAGAACGGAGTTTGTTAAACCACGCAGATACAGGGAAAAGCAGAAAATATCAGGATTAGACCTGTCTAAAAGAAAGAGAAGAAAATAAGCCTCAAATATTTCCGTGATAATTCGAGGCTAACGCTTGCTATATAGCTAACATCGTGGTCAAATAATTGGTCCAGTCCGGAAGACCTGTACCGGTCCTGCAGGAGATCTCAAATATTCTTAACCCGGGATTAAGGGACAGTGCATTCTTTTTTATCTTTTCCATATCTACATCCGTATAAGGAAGAAGGTCCGTTTTATTGATGATAAGCACCCCGGATTCCTGAAACATCAATGGATATTTTAAAGGCTTGTCATCACCCTCTGAGATACTAAGCACCATTGCCTTCATATTTTCGCCAACATTAAACTCAGCAGGACAGACAAGGTTGCCTACGTTCTCAATGAACAGAAGACTTATATCATTTAGGGGAATCTCATCAAGAGCCTCTCTTATCATGTCCGCATCAAGGTGACATGCCCCTTCCGTATTTATCTGAACCACCGGTACATCGAGGGCATTTATCCGTTCAGCATCATCTGTGCCGGTAATATCGCCCTCTATTACCCCTATTGAAACCTTATCTTTCAATGCCTCTATGGTCCTCACAAGAAGAGATGTTTTTCCTGCACCGGGACCGCTCATCAGGTTTATTGCAATAATCTCTTTCTCTTCAAATAGCTTCCTGTTTTCTTCTGCAATCTTCTCATTGGCTTCAAGTATACGCCTTACTACCTTTACCTTCATGAAAGCCCCTCCTCAGTCAACATCAATCTCCACAATATCAAGTTCTCTTCCACCATTAATACTGAACCGGGCTCCGCCGCATTCAGGACAGGCAAGGATCAACTCAGAGACAACCTCAAAATTATCATGACATTCAGGGCAATATCCGACTACCGGAACTTCTTCACAAATCAGGGCTGCACCTTGAGCAATGGTGTCAATTTTAATTATATCAAAGGCAAAAAGGAGAGACTGTATCTTTATTCCTGAAACCTTACCTATACGTAATGAAATAGAATTTATCCTCTTGTAGTCAGCCTTCCTGCACTCTGTTATTGCTATATCCAGAATGCTTTGGGCTATGGACACCTCGTGCATCAGGTCTTCTTGTGCTTTTCCCTTTCCTGCTCAAATGCTTCTTTTCCGGCCTCAATAGCAGAGCTGAGGGCTGATTTTTTCTCCTCTATAAACTCCTTGCCCTTCTCAAGGGAGGTAGAAACTGCTCCTTTACCATGCTCAACCCCCGTTGTAACTTTCTCCTTGAGCTCGGATGTCTTCTCCCTGACATCTTCTGCAAGGTCCCTTACCCGCTTTCTCGTCTCAGGTCCTGACTGAGGGGCAAGAATCAAGGCCATCCCGGCACCAACAATGCTACCAAGCATAAAGGCAAAAAACATTGAGCCGACACCATATCCCTCTCTGTCCTCCATAATATTAACCTCCCTTACGCAATAAATTCTTTACAAAGACACCAAGTGCTGTTTTAACACCGGTTTTGAGGCCGGCAATAACGGCATTTGTCTCGTTTCCAACTCTGCTGATTACGTTTGAAACTGACCGGAGATTATTTGCTGTATCTGTAAGGACATCGGAAATTTCCCTTACCCCCCCTGTTACCGACTGTATATCTCCGGAAATACTCCTGAGGTTTTCAAGAGTCTGTTTAAGTTCATCGATAGCAGGAGGAAGCTCTTTTCCCGTGGTATCAAGAAACTCATTAAGTCTCTTCATTGTCTTCCTGAACTCGATAAGCACAGGGATTAGAAAACCAGCCGAAACTATGACAACCACCGCTATTATAACAACTGCAATCTCGTTCATAATGAAATTATTATAGCATACTTTAATTTCTATGTGGAGTTTCTCCAAGCTCAAAAACTTGACTCTTGACCTGCTTATACATCAAAATATCTCCGTCCATCATTCATGGCTAAATGATTATGGAGAGTTGCCATGAATAAAGCGCTAATGTATTATCTATTACAACCACGATGAAGGTACTTGTTACAGGTGCTACAGGCTTTATCGGAAGCCATTTAGTCGAGGCTCTTGCGGGCCGGGGCTACAGTGTTAAATGTCTTGTAAGGTCATCTTCAAACCTTAGATGGATAGAAACACTACTCTCCCCCTCGAAGATCACAAACTTTCCGGGAGCCTCATCTGTTGAGCTCTTTTACGGGGATTGTCAGGATAAAAGCTGCCTGCAGGGGGCTGTCAAGGACTGTGATTATGTCTTCCACCTCGCAGGAGTTACAAAAACTGCTGAAGAAGACGATTTTTTCGCTGTTAACGTTAAGGGAACAGAAAACATCGTCAATGCTTTAATAGGGAGCGGCTCAAGGTTAAAAAGGTTTATCTTTCTCAGCAGCCTTGCTGCCGTAGGCCCGAGCATTAACGGAACACCTGTTACAGAGAGCACCGAACCTCATCCCGTCTCTTTTTATGGAAAGAGCAAGCTCGAGGCTGAAGGTGTAGTTTGCAATGCAATGGACAAGATACCTGTAACAATTATTAGGCCTCCTGCGGTTTACGGGCCGAGGGATCGTGATTTCCATATGCTCTTCAAGATGATAAAACGGGGGATATTTCCATATTGGGGGAAGACCATCTATTCTTTGGTTTATGTCGATGACCTGATAAATGGTATACTATTTTCTACAACAAACGAGATTGCTACCGGCAAGCTATATTTCATCTCGGACTCAAATGCCTATACAAATGAAGATATAGCCCTTGAGATATCCAGAACATTTGGACGTTCTTTTATAAAGTTGCGGATACCAAAGGCAGTGATGCCTCTTTTTGCCGGCATCAGTGAGCGCTTCAGTAAAGGGGGCATAATCAACAGAGACAAAATACGTGAGCTGGATCACCCTTATTGGCTATGTGATTCAACTCTGGCAACACAGGAACTGGGATATAAATCAACCGTAACATTAAAGGAAGGGATGAAATGGACAGCAGACTGGTACAGAATAAACAGATGGCTGTAAAAAAAGAAGACCTCTTTGAAAAGTGTCTTCATTTTAATAAGGCACGGGAGCTGATGGAACTGGGACTATACCCCTACTTCCGGGTTATTGAAAGCGCCCAGGACCCGGTCGTCTGCTCGAATGGCAAGAAGATGATAATGGTTGGTTCCAATAACTACCTTGGATTGACTAATGATCCGCGGGTTAAAGAGGCTGCCATAAAGGCTATAGAAAAGTATGGAACCGGCTGTGCAGGTTCACGATTCCTTAACGGTACACTGGAAATACACGTAGAGCTCGAAGAAAAACTCGCCCGTTTTATGAGGAAAGAGGCCGCTATGGTCTTCTCCACTGGGTTTCAGGTAAACCTGGGGGTGATTTCTGCCCTCATAGGAAAGAATGACATTGTCATAATCGACAAGTTGGACCACGCCAGTATAATTGATGGTTGCAGACTGTCTTATGGAGAGATAAAAAAATTCCGCCATAATGATATGGATGACCTTGAGAGGGTCCTGAAAAACTGCAACGGCAAAGGGAAACTTATTGTTGTTGATGGCGTCTTCAGCATGGAGGGTGATATAGTTGACCTGCCCGGGGTTCTGGAACTTGCAAGACAGTACAAGGCCAGGCTTATGGTTGATGATGCCCATGGAATAGGCGTTTTGGGAGAGACAGGCCGTGGAACATGCGAACACTTCGGAATAGAGAAGGATATAGACCTGGTTATGGGAACCTACAGCAAATCCCTTGCCTCAATAGGCGGCTTTATTGCCGGAGATGAAGAGGTTGTACACTTTATCAAACACTTTGCCCGTTCTCTTATATTCAGTGCCAGCCCTCCTCCGGCCTCTGTGGCTGCTGTAAGTGCAGCATTGGACATAATCGATGAGGAACCGGAACGGATTCAGAGGCTGAGTCAGATTACAACAAAAATGCTCAGGGCTTTCAAGGAACTCGGATTTGAGGTCGGCCCGAGTCAGACACCGATCATACCCATAATTGTTAAAGAGGATACAATCGCTTTCAGGATGGCCATGATGCTGCAGGATGAAGGGGTCTTTGCCAATGTGGCTGTAAGCCCTGCGGTTCCCAATGGAAAGGCTCTCATCAGAACCAGCTATATGGCCACACACACAGACGAACACCTTGAAACAGTCTTAAAGGCATTCAAGAAGGTAGGACATAGCCTGGGACTGATTTAGTATAACTCAGCAGCAGCAGGGAGTAACAAATGATAGAGGTCAGTGAAGCAAAAACAGATCAGGAAATAAAGGAATTTATAAAGTTTCCCTTTGAGTTATATAAAAACGACCCCTTTTACAGCCCTGAGCTGATAAAGGACCAGAAAGAGCACTTCTCTACTGCAAACCCCTTCTTCAAGAATGCCACCGTAAAATTCTTTCTTGCCAGGCAGAGAGGAGAAACAGTTGGAAGGATCACATCAATAGTCAATCAACAGCACATCAGATACCATAATGAAAAAGCCGGATTCTTTGGTTTCTTTGAGTCCCGCAATGACCCCGATATTGCAAATACCCTCCTGGATACGGTATCAAGGGACCTCAGGGGGGCAGGAATGACCGTCATGAGGGGACCAATGGACTTTTCAACAAATGAGCAGTGCGGCTTTCTGATAGACGGTTTTAATGAACCACCCATGCTCATGACCCCCTACAACCCCATTTATTATCCAGAGCTTATGCAGCAGTACGGAATGACAAAAGCAAAGGACCTCCTCGCATTTATTCTTGACGTACCTGAGGAATTACCCGAAAAGGTACTTCGTGTCGCCAGTCTGGCCGAACGCAGGGGCATAAAGATAAGACAGATTCAAAAAAAGAGGTTCAACGAGGAACTCCGTGCATTCAAGGATGTCTATAACGATGCATGGAATACGAACTGGGGATTCATCCCCCTCACAGACGACGACCTGGAGTACCTCGGAAAACGTCTGAAACCCATTGCCCCACCTGAGATGACACTGATTGCAGAAAAGGATGGCAAGCCCGTTGGATTCCTTGGCCTTCTGCCTGACTTCAATCTCCTTCTCAGGAAGATGAAGGGCAGACTGACCGCAATATCCATTCTCAAGGCCCTCTACTACCAGAGAACGATAACAGACCTCAGGCTTCTACTCCTTGGCGTTAAGTCAGCATACAGGCACAGGGGAGTGGATGCCCTGCTGTTCAGAGAGGCATTTAAGGCCGGAAGAAAACGCCATAAACGGGTGGAACTGTCCTGGATTCTGGAAGACAATGAGCCGGTTATAAGACTTATCGAGATGTTCGGGAGCAGCCTGTACAAGAGGTACCGGATATACGAAAAGAGGATATAAGGAACGTGGAAAACTAAATTTTTTTCAATACAAGGGCTGCATTAATTCCCCCAAAACCGAAAGAAGTGCTCAGGGCTACCCTCATATCCTTCTCTGCAAGGCCTGATGAGATATTGAGACCGCACTCCCGGTCTGGCTGGGCAAGGTTTATGGTTGGAGGAATCACTCCCTCATGAAGACTAAGGGCCGTGGCTGCCACCTCCAGGGCACCTGAGGCGGCAAGCATATGCCCTGTCATGGACTTGTTTGCTGTTACATGGATATCATCCCTTAACCTCAAGCCAAAGACCTCCTTCAGTGCATTGGCCTCCACCCTGTCACCGAATACCGTGGAGGTACCGTGAGCACTAACCATTTCAACATCCTCTGCCCTGACACCCGCATTCTGAAGCGCCATACTTATCGTTGCAGCCTCACCAGCCTCTGAGGGCATTGTCTGATGAAACCCGTCATTAATGCTGGCATAACCCATAATCTCGGCATAGATAACAGCACCCCTATTTACGGCATGATGCATCTCCTCGACAACCATGACACAGGCTCCCTCTGAGAGGACAAACCCGTTGCGGTCTCTATCAAAGGGGCGGCTTGCACTACTGTCTGTACCTGTGGAGAGTGCACCAGTCCTGCCATATCCTTCAAGACATAACCTGCATAAAGGCGCCTCTGTTCCACCTGTCAGGGCTATATCTGCATCCCCTGATCTTATCAGCCTGAAGGCTTCACCGATTGCCATGGTGCCTGACGCACAGGCATTGGATATGCCAAGACCGTATCCCTTCAAACCAAGCCTATACGCAATATATGACGGTGCCATACTTATTGTTGTAGCTGGCATCAGATAGGCAGACAGGGGACGTCCCTCCTTAAAATATGCTCCCAGGGATTCTTCAATCCTGCTTACCCCTCCCCTGCTCGAACCAATTATAACCATAATGTTCGGTTCAGAAGATAAAGAAGCATCCTCAAAGGCAGACAGGGCTGCGGCAAGTGAATACTGTATAAATGGGTCAAGACGGTTTTTCTCCTTGGGAGTCATGAACGACAGGGCATCAAAACCTCTTAACTCCCCGGTCACCTTCCACGGTATATCATCCACCTCAACCCTGCTGCTTACGGAAAGCCCGGAGAGACCCTTTTTCAAGCCCTTCCATGTCTCCTGAAAGTTAAGCCCCAAAGGAGTAACTGCGCCGATGCCTGTTATTACCACCCGTCTCATTTGTATACAATCACCTTTTCTGTGTCATCTAACCAGCAGCTGAAAAAACTGCTTGGCCTGTAGGCCCTGAAAGAAGTTCAAAACAACAGTTTCTGGACTTTCGTTTCTTCGCAACAGTAGCTAACTAAATTACCCCTTAATTCAACAATATCCTGAAGTAAGCTTACAAAACGCCGGTGTGGTCTGCCAGGCCCATTATACATATGGCTCAAGAGGGGTTCACAGAAATACCAGGTACACCTGAAAGGTCTCTGCCATCTCGGCCTTGAACACCCTTTAGAGGAAAGGAATTCACATGGCTCCTCAAGACCCCTCTCACTATATTCAGGAACTGCAAGACCAAGGGCAGAGATATAAATCATGTCCTCACTGTCATAATAGGCATGCCTCTGTTTACAACAGACATCCTCACAGTAAGGACAGACCTCCGCGTTATAACTCTCGATTAATGGACTTATTTCTTCAAAGAGTACCCTCAATCTGAGCAATACATCGTCTATCTCCCGGCGGTTTTCTCTTGCAATTCGAGATAGAAAAATCATTCCTTTATCTTTTTTGGGACAATACCATAGGTCTTCTTAAAGAGGGTGGAGAAATATTTGGGGCTGTAACCAAGCTTCATTGAAACATCGGATATACTATTGTCACCTTCCTTCAGTAACTGAATTGCATGATCCAGTCTCAATCTTCTTATATAGGCATTACAGGTAAAACCTGTAAGTGCCCTGAAATACCTGCACAAATAAACCCTGTTCAGACCGGAAACAGAGCTGAGCTCTGAAATAGTGATTGGCAACATATAGTTGTAATCAATATACGTCTTTACCTTCACCAATTTTGATAGAATCTGCGGTGGAATCATAGGGGATTCGCTCACCTCGGAATCATCATTGATCTCGCAGAAACTCCCGGCAAGAATTGCTTCGATCTTCTTCAGCAATTCATCAAAACTGAAGGGCTTCTTTATGTAATCCTTTGCCCCAAGCCTGAATGCCCTCAGGCACAGATCCTCTGTCCCATAAGCTGTGACAACGATTACAGGAATAGAGGGATAGCGTTCCTTGATGTGTCTGAGGACCTCGAGACCGCTCATGTCTGGCAGTATTATATCCAGCACAACTATATCGATATCAGGGGCAAGCTGATTAATCGCCTCCTTCCCGCTCGCGGCATAGAGCACATCAACGGATTCCCAACTATTGCCGGGTTTTAGAGTCAGCAGGTCCTTAAGGCAATCAGCCTGTTCCTTCTCATCCTCAACTATCAGTATCTTCTTATCCATCATAAATTCCCAGGTTGGCAAGCCAACGATATTTCTGTCCGGCACCCCTTGCTTCTTTGGCAATCGAATACCGCAACCCCTTTGATAACAGTCATTTTCCTTAAAACATTCGGGATACAGGACCCGGAATGATGTATTATGTGGCTATTTTCCCGTTTATACAGCAAACTCAGCAATACCGCTTTGATATAATAATATTATTATATATAATTAAGACTCAAGGATACAAAAAACTCTCTGTTCCATCCGATAACCTTGCGCAATTATGGCCTCACATTGCAACCCTCTCCCTTTTTGAGTTATATTAATTGATTACATGTCCATCACCATGCCACGTATGCAAGATTTTATTGTTATAAAGGGTGCAAGAGAACATAACCTAAAGAATATAGACCTGAAAATACCGAGAAACAGGATAATTGTTATAACAGGCCCCTCGGGCTCAGGAAAATCTTCCCTTGCTATAGATACAATCTATGCCGAAGGCCAGCGCCGCTATGTCCAGAGTCTTTCATCCTATGCAAGACAATTTATCGGCGAACTGCAAAAGCCTGACGTTGATTACATTGAAGGACTCTCTCCCTCTGTGGCGATTGAGCAGAAAACTGTCTCAAGGTCTCCAAGATCCACCCTCGGAACAATCACTGAAATATACGACTACATGAGGGTGCTTTATACAAGGATCGGAAAACCATACTGCTACAACTGCGGCAGTCCTATCACGGTTCAGGACGCAGAAAATATTCTTCTTTCAGTTCTGCATATGCCGGCAGGAACCAGGCTTCAGATACTTTCACCAGTAGTGAGAGAACGTAAAGGTGAGTACAGGAAAGAACTCCAGCAGATGAGACGGGAGGGGTTTGTACGTGCAAGAATTGACGGAGAGATGATTGATCTGACAGGAGACATCATCCTCAGGAAACAGAAGCGGCACACCATAGAGATGGTTGTTGACAGGTTAATAGTCAAGCCAGGGATTGAAAGACAACTGAAATCAGCCATTGAAAGCGCCCTGAACTTTTCAGATACAGTGATTATAAACCTCATAGACCGGAACGAGGACATCCTTTTCAGCAGGACGCTTGCGTGTATAAAGTGCGGATTAAGCTATCCGGAAATTACCCCCATGTTCTTCTCATTCAACAGTACCCTCGGGGCCTGTCCAGTATGTCACGGCCTCGGATATGAAAACCTCATCGAGGAGATATCAGAGTCTGATGAACTGATACCCTGCAAGGAATGCGGCGGATTAAGGCTAAAAAAGGAGGCCCTAGGCATTAAACTCCAGGGTATTAATATTGGAGAATTTTCAAGGCTCTCCGTAAAGAGAGCGCTTGAGTTTATAAATAACCTCTCACTTTCTGAAAGGGAAGGGTTGATTGCAGGACGTATAGTAAAGGAGGCCAGGGACAGGTTACATTTTCTTCGTTGGGTGGGGCTTGATTATCTTACCCTTGACAGGCCTGCTGCAACACTTTCAGGCGGGGAGGCGCAAAGGATCAGGTTGTCCACCCAACTCGGATCATCTCTTACCGGGGTACTGTATGTACTTGACGAGCCGAGCATCGGGCTTCATCCCAGGGATTGCAGAAAACTACTCGAGACACTCTCGGAAATCCGGGATGCAGAAAACACTGTCATAATCGTAGAACATGATGCAGATACAATCATGTGGGCCGATTATGTGGTTGACCTCGGCCCTGGTGGCGGGAGATCCGGCGGATGGGTAGTGGCAGAAGGTTCGCCACGGGAAATCCAGGAGATCGAATCATCACCAACAGGAATGTATCTTTCCGGCAGAAAAAACATACCTTTGCCTTCACAGAGGAGGAAACCAAAGGACTACATAAAGATTACAGGCATTACGGAACATAACCTGAAAGGGATTGACATAAAGATTCCCCTTGGCATATTTGTCTGTTGTACAGGGGTATCAGGCTCAGGTAAAAGCACGCTTGTTCTCGATGTTCTCTACAAGGCCCTTTTGAAGGAACTTTACGGCAGCAGGGTCAAACACGGCAAATTCAGGTCAATAAAGGGTACTGAGAAACTCTCAAGGGTCATATGCGTTGATCAAAAACCCCTTGGCCGTACCCCCAGGTCAAATCCCGCAACATATACAGGTATCTTCACTCATATACGGGACCTCTTTTCAAGGGTTCAGGATGCACGGGTAAGGGGTTACTCTCCCTCAAGGTTCAGCTTTAATGTACAGGGAGGAAGGTGTGAAAACTGTAAGGGTGAGGGCTACAAGAAAGTTGAGATGCATTTTCTGCCAGATGTTTACGTCCCATGTGATGAGTGCAAGGGAATGAGGTATAACCGTGAAACCCTGGCAATCAGGTTTAAGGACAAGAGTATATCAGAAGTCCTCGAAATGACCATTACCGAGGCATATGACTTCTTCTCCAAAATACCCCTGCTGAGAGAAAAACTGCAGGTTCTGGTGGATGTCGGACTTGGATATATCAAACTTGGACAACCTGCAACCACACTCTCCGGGGGAGAGGCACAGAGGGTGAGACTTGCAAAAGAGCTAGGCAAAAGGTCCCGGGGTGACACACTATACATACTTGACGAGCCAACCACAGGTCTGCACTTCGTTGATATAGAACGTCTCCTTAATGTGCTGAACTGCCTGGTGGAAAAAGGAAATACTGTTGTTGTCATTGAACATAACCTCGATGTTATAAAGTGTGCTGATTATATGATAGACCTTGGGCCCGAAGGAGGAGAGGACGGAGGCTATATAGTTGCCACAGGCACTCCTGAAGATGTATGCCGTAACGAACGGTCCTATACCGGCTTTTTCTTAAAAAAGGTACTGGAAGGACTGACAGAATTCCAGGCCCCCGGGGTCACGGCTTAAGGTAATCTGAAACCCGGAAAGGAGTGAAAAATGAAACGTTTTTTATTTATAGCCTTTAATCTGCTGCTTATACTTTCCACTTTTTCCTGTAATTGGAGGAAGGATGAGACATACAGGAAATCAGAGTTCCTTCTGGATACCATAGTTACAATAACCGTGGTATCCGACTCTGAGAGAAAGGCTGAGGATGCCATGGACAAGGCCTTTGCAGAGATAAAGCGCCTGGGGAAACTGATTAACTTCTTCTCCCCTGACAGCGAGATATCGGCAATTAACCGTAATGCCGGGATTTCACCCGTAGCAGTCTCCCCGGATACCTACACTCTACTTGAACGGGCAACAGAGATATCAACAGAAACAGGCGGGGCCTTTGACATGACCGTCGGAGTGGTAGTAAACCTCTATGACTTTCATAATAAAACACGTCCTTCCGACGCACTGATCAGGGAGAAACTCCCACTTGTAAACTTCAGGGACTTAATGCTCAACCAGGATAAACAGACTGCATTTCTCAGGAGGAAGGGCATGACCGTTGATGCCGGTGGAATAGCCAAGGGATATGCCGCTGACAGGGCCATAGAGGTACTGAAGTCTGCGGGGATAAAGGCAGCCCTTGTTGCTGTGGCCGGCGACATCAGGGCATACGGATTAAAACCCGGGGGAACACCGTGGAGGGTGGGGATAAGAGATCCAAGGGGGAAAGGCATGGATGACATAATTGCAACCCTTGAGCTCAGGGATATGGCGATATCCACATCCGGGGATTACGAGAGGTTTTTTATTGAAAACGGCAAGAGGTATCACCATCTCATTGACCCCAAGACCGGCTATCCTGCCGGAGGGGTTATGGGTGTAACTATTGTGGGTCCACTCGGAGTATATACTGACTCCCTTGCAACAGCCCTCTTCATATCAGGCATTGATAAAGGTCTTAAAATAGCCGGCACCCTCGGTTATGATGCATTAATGATTGATAAAACAGGTAAACTACATATGACAGATTCCCTGAAAAACAAAATAACTCTCCAGCCACGAATAAAGACAAATGAAGACGAATGAAACCAATTGATTATGCATAGAATTTTAACTCGCAACCCGCAACTCGCAACTATATTTTAAGAACTATACTTTTAAATATCAAGAGGTAATATTGAGTTTATTAAAGGAAACCTTTAAGGAGATCACAATATACGACTGGGCCTTATTCGTTGTGCTAATACTCCTTTCACTTTCAGGGTCATTCCTTGTCAAAGGGCTTGCTTTGTCCGGCAATACAGCAACTATTGAGGTCAATGGCAAACTCCTTTACAGGCTATCCCTCAATGAAGACAAAACTGTTGAGGTTGACGGTCCGATAGGAGTTACCAGGGTTGAGGTGAAGCAGGGAAAGATACGCATAGTGGACTCACCCTGCCCGAACAAGCTCTGCGTCCGTCAGGGCTGGATAGAGAGGGGGGCAATTATATGCCTTCCCAACAGGGTAGTGGTTACAATCGGAGGGGGTGGAATGAGAGAGGTCGATGCAATCTCAGGATAGATTAAGAATAGCAATACTTGCAGCATATGCAATCGGCCTCCATGGCCTTGAAAGAATGATACCTGCCCCTGTGCCCTGGTTGAGGTTCGGCTTTGCAAACATCATAACACTGACAGCCCTCATCCTCTACGGCCTCAGGGTAGCCATGACAATAACCCTTATACGCATACTTATAGTCTCTCTCTTTACAGGGAGTTTTTTAGGCCCCGGCTTTGTCCTGAGCCTTGGCGGAGGTGTTGCAAGCACATTAATCATGGGTGGTGCATACGCCCTCTTTTCAGGCATATTCAGCCCCGTGGGGATCGGCCTTATCGGGGCAATGGCACATAACCTTACACAGCTCAGCCTTGCCTATCTGCTCTTCATCCGCCGCATAGAGGCCATACTCTTCGTTGCACCTCTGATCCTCTTTCTTGGTATAATAACAGGTATGATTAATGGTATGGCCTCTGGCCTGCTTTTAAAAAAATTAGATGAAAAGATAACTGTAACTAAATTAAACACAAACACAAACACAAAAAAGGAAGAGAAGATATGAAAATCAGGTGTCCAATATGCAAAACCCTCACCACATGGGAGGAAAATCCG
>JAADGU010000009.1 GCA_013152195.1 Nitrospirota bacterium | reverse complement strand
GTCGAAGAGATCAAATCTTTACGGGCTGTTGTCCAAATAGAAAGATGACTGTTATTGTCATTCTGAATCCTGAATCAAGTTCAGGGTGACAGTTTATGATTTTGGACAACAACACAATTATTATGGGATGGGGTTTAGATCTTTTTTCATTGACAAAGCAGTTAAACAGATGCCCGAGCACAAACCGTCTCAGTGTGTCTTCAGCTCCTCCCGTATTCTCTCCGAAAGAAAAATCTTTAGAAGCGACTGGTAAGGGACATCCTTTTTGTGGGCAAGGAGCTTCAATTCCTCAAGCATCGACTCCGGGAGCCGGAGGGAGATGGTCTTCAGTGAAGGCTTGAGCTCCGGAAGCACAACCCGCTTTGCTTTCTTCCACTCCACATACTCAGTCGAGTCATGGGTGGCCCAGAATTCCCTCTCCTCGTCTTCGTTCTTAAATTTTGACATTTTCTTGCTCATGAGATTGATACACCTTTCTTTCCTTGCGGTTCACGTCCCTTGCTGAAATCACTCGGATATTACTCCTGCGAACCGTAAAGACAACAAATAGCAGTCTTCCCTTGTCAGTATGGCCGAGGGCATAGAAGCGGTTTTCCTTCTCAGAATGCTTGATGTCATCTGCAACCACCAAGGGTCGGTTAAAGAAAATCTCCTCGCACTCCGACGGAGTAACATGATGCTTCTGCCTGTTCTTTTTGGCATTGTGTTCGTCCCACTCAAACCCGGTGCATTTCAGCAAGAGGTCAAATATGTCCATTAATTAAAGTATATGATAAACATATACATTTGTCAACACGGACCCACTGAACTCCCGCATATGCTTGCTCAATATGCGTAATATTGAGTCTTAATTCGATTAACGGTCGCAACATCGATCTCAAATGGATTATCCGGGGTTAAAGGAATATCCAGCGCATCTAAACTTAACGGTTAACGGTATCTCTTGTAGTTTTTTGTTATAAGCTTCAATCATTAAGTACTCGAGGTTCAATACATCCTCGATGTTGTACGAAAGAAGAGTCTCTAACGATTTTTCGTTTCGCTTTTTCTTGTAATCATTCCACAACAAAACAGCAAAAAAACCATCGACATCTGCAAGACTACCAGTTCTTCCAATACCCAATTGTTGTTCACATGATTTCAGTCCACCAGAATAGCCGAGACTATAAAGAATATATCTCAAATCCAGGTGAGCATGAGAAATGTTTATCCCAAAGTAGTTTTCAATAAATGGAATATCAAAGGTCTTCCCATTGTAGGTAACAATAACTCCATATTTCACTATATCATTCTTGAAATCATTTAGGTTTTTTCCATTAATATAATATTTGATACTCTGCCCATCATATAAGGCAATTGTTGTAATTATATCACCAGGAGAACCAAGACCTGTTGTTTCAATATCCAGATAGACAGTTGAATCTTGAAATTCTTTAAACATACGCCAGTGTTCTTTTGATGGTAAATTAACATAAAAATAACGAGCATCTTTTGTTATTATTTTTTCTTTTGATAGTTGAATGTGATTCGTAAGCTTCTTTGACTTGTTTTGTGAAAGAAAGTCTGGCGGTGATTCAATAAATTCATCCATTGATCCAATTCCGCTACTCCAGATTCTTCTTTCAGTTGTTACACCAACAGATGGGATATGTGAAAAACTATGATGTAGCATCAGTGACTCCTTTTTGAAGCACCTGGTAGGTCACGGGCCTTTCAGTCCAATTCCTTTAAGTTGTTTCATTCCAATTCTTACTCATGAAGCCCTTTTAAGCCTCTTTCCGGACTTCCTGCCATCCCCTAAAACCTCAAGATGTCCCTCTATTGCATCCTTCTCGGTATCGGGGTGAAGGGTCAAGTACACTTATGTATTGAAAAATAACAAATACTGTAGATTAAATCAAGTTGAACAATTGTGGCTAAAGGGAGGTCATTACCTTATTTAGTGAAAACAGCATTGTCTTGGCACCATAATTCCTTCGATAGACTTGTAACATTTGCATTTATCCGCTTTTCTTGATAAAATTATATAACAAGGGGTATTCAGTTATGAAATCGAGAAGAAATTAGAAAAAGCTTGTTAATTGCCAATGTTTTTGCTATATTTACAGTAAAGTATCCAATCTGGTTAAAAAGGGAGCACAAATAACAGCACAGTAGTGTTAGTGTCACCTTTGACAGGTTGTTTATCATTCAAAAGTCTGTTGATATCGTGCAGTCCTGGAGGGGCATGAGTTCAGTCGGGGGGGAAACTATCACGTACGGTTCTTGAGGGGGAACCTGGCTGAAAGGCCCAGCGACCTGCCAACGCCGTAAATAACCGGCATATTTGCATAAACTGAAAAAATACTCAAAAGTAGAGAAGCGTCCTATGAACAAATCAAACTTTAAAAGTGATCTCTGGCTCTGGGTTGTTTTTGTATCAGTGCTGGCAATCGGGGTCATTGCCGGAGGCTATTGGTACGACCAGAAACAGATCCAGATGGTTTGCAACTCGAAATATCATGAATTGAGATCCATAGCACGGCTTAAAATTAATCAGATTGTTGCCTGGCGCAATAAATCCATCTTTGGCGTTCAGGTCTATGCATCGAGTCCTCTATTCAGGGAATCTGCCGTGCGGTGGCTGCAGGAAAGAGAAAACCCCCGCCTGAAAGATCAAATCCTTAAAGAATGGGAATTAACCCGAAAACTTGACGGCTTTAAGAACATCATACTTGCCGGCCTGGACGGCAATATAAAATTATCGCTCAATCCTGATGTAACAAGGCTGAGTCCCCTTACAAGAAAGATGGTTAATAAAGCAGTAACCACGGAAGATGTTGTTTTTGGTGATTTTTTTCGAAGTCCCTCCAACGGTGCTATATATATTGACGTGACAGCTCCGATTCTCAACACGGCCGGCCAACCGGTTGCAGTGCTTGTTTTACAACTCGATCCGGCAAAAGACCTGTATCCGTTGATCACGTTCTGGCCGAACCCGAGCCCGAGTTCAGAAACGCTGCTTGTAAGTAAGGATGGAAAGGTGCTGTTTCTGAACAACAAGCTGCGGTACAATCCTCAGAGTGCTCTGACCAAAAGCCTTCCGCTAACACGGGTAACTAATCCGCCGGTTCAGTCGGCTTTAGGTCAGGAAGGCCTTTTTGAGGGTAAAGACTATCGCGGTGTAACGGTCGTGGCCGATATTTCTCATGTGCCGGATACGGATTGGTACATGGTCACCAAGGTGGACAAAAGTGAGATTCTGGCTGATGCCCGCGAACGCTCACTTTATATCGGGATGATTGTGGCTCTTCTTTTAGTGTTGGCCGGTACAGGAAGCGGATTCATTTACAGACACCAACGTGAAAGAATCTACCGGAAATTATATAGTGCTGAAAAAGAGCACAATGATATCCTGGAGGAGTTCCGCATTACCCTTTACAGTATTGGCGACGGCGTTATCTCGATGGATAAATTCGGCAAAATTCGTCATATGAATCCTGTGGCTGAAAAGCTTACCGGCTGGAATGAAGCCGAGGCACGGGGCAAATCACTTGGCGAGGTTTTCCACATTATCCATGAAAAAACCCGCAAAGTGTTGCATGATCCAGTGGAAAGCGTTCTCCTTAAAGGGGGAATTGTGAAACTGCCCGAGGATGTCCTTTTAATATCCCGTGACGGTACGGAACATCCAATTGCTGACAGTGCAGCCCCAATAAACGGAAACAGGGATATACTGATAGGCATTGTGCTGGTTTTCAGTGACGTTACAAAGGAGCGTGAGGCCCGGCGTGCACTGCATGAAAGCGAAAGACGCTATCGTAATTTTTTCATGGATGACATTACCGGAGATTTTATTGCGACTCCTGAGGGAGAGCTGCTGGATTGCAACCCGGCGTTTATCAGGATGCTGGGGTTTAAATCCCTTGAAGAGGCCAGGAAACACAATATGACAACCCTGTTTTCCTCACCTGAAGCAAGTGATGATCTTTTGAACCTTCTTATTAAAGAGAAGAAAGTGCTTGATCATGAACTGGAAATGCGGCGAGTGGACGGAAAGCCCATTCAGGTGATTGAGAACGTTTTTGGGAAATTTGACAGCAACGGTAAGCTTACTGAAATTCAGGGTTACCTGATTGACATTACAGAGCGGAAAAAACTGGAACAGCAGCTCCTGCAGGCTCAGAAGATGGAGGCCGTGGGCCGACTGGCCGGCGGTGTGGCCCATGATTTCAACAATCAACTTAGTGTGATTATGGGATACAGTGAAATGGCGTTAGAGGAGGCTGCCAAAGCAGGCAGCGTCCGGCACGATTACCTTCAGGAAATCCTGAGAGCCGCGCAGCACTCTGCCGAACTTACCCGCCAGTTGCTGGCCTTTGCCAGAAAGCAGATTATTGCCCCAAAGGTGCTTGATCTGAACGATACTATAACGGACATACTCAAGATGTTGCAGCGCCTTATCGGCGAGGATATTGAGCTGATCTGGAGGCCTGGCTCCGATCTTTACAAGGTGAAGATCGATCCGTCTCAGATTGACCAGATACTGGCAAATTTGTTGGTCAATGCCCGGGACGCTATCAGCGGTGTTGGAAGGATTGTCATCAGAACAGAAAATGTCGTATTCGATGAGGCCTATTGTGCCGATCATTTAGGATTTATCCCCGGCGAGTTTGTTCTGCTGGAGGTAAGCGATAATGGTTGCGGCATGGACAAGGAGACGATGGCCAATATCTTTGAACCCTTCTTTTCTACCAAGGAACATGGTAAGGGAACCGGCCTTGGCCTGGCGACCGTATATGGCATCGTAAAGCAGAATGAAGGCTTTATCAACGTCTACAGCGAACCTGGGGAAGGGACGACCTTCCGGATTTACCTGAGCCGGTTTGCCGAAGAAGCTTCCTGTGCTCCAGTGGCCCCCGCTCCCGAGACAGTTCAGCATGGCACAGAAACTATTCTGTTAGTGGAAGATGAGAGAACGATCATGAAAATGGCAAAACATATGCTTGAAAAGCTGGGCTATACGGTATTGGCGGTCAGTTCCCCGGCGGAAGCTCTGCATCAGATCGAGACCTATCCAGGCGACATTCACTTGCTGATTACGGACATAGTAATGCCGGAGATGAACGGCCGGAGTCTGGCTGACCAGCTATGTTCCATAAAGCCTGCACTGAAATGTTTGTTTATGTCGGGCTATACGGCCGATGCCATTGCCCACCGCGGCATCCTGGAAGAAGGAGTGCACTTTATCCAGAAGCCTTTCTCAATCAAGGACCTCGCAGCCAAAGTACGCGAAGCTCTGGAATCTGAATAGAAGGGTGGTGAAAGTAAAAAAATCCAATACAATAATGATAAAACTAACATTGTATGTCAGACAGGGCTTATTCTGGCTCGGCAACGATCAGGAAAGGGTGTTGAGTCCTGTACCTGTTAGTCTATAGACGTAAAGGTTTGAATATCTCAGTGTGAAAGCTGTTTCAGGGAGAGATATTGCCAGGCTGATAGAGAAGAAAAGTTGAGAATTGTGGAGAGGAAAAACCCCCTGGAAAGATGGTCTTTCCAGGGGGTTTTTAAAAGTTTAGATATCGTAGTAAAGGAAGAACTCATAGGGGTGAGGCCTGAGCCTCAGTTCATCAACCTCGTTCTCTTTCTTGTATTTTATCCAGGTCGTGAGTGCATCTTCAGTAAAGACATTTCCCTTGAGCAGGAACTCATGGTCTTTTTCGAGACTCTCAAGTGCCTCATCAAGGCTGCCTACCATCTGCGGGACCTTTGCGAGTTCCTCTGGTGGAAGCTCATAGAGGTCCTTGTCAAGTGCCTCTCCGGGATCAATCTTGTTCTCTATTCCGTCAAGGCCGGCCATCAGCAATGCTGCAAAGGCAAGATAGGGGTTGCATGAAGGATCGGGGAATCTTACCTCCACCCTCTTAGCCTTTGGAGAAGGAGAATACATTGGAATCCTTATTGCCGCAGAGCGGTTTCTTGCTGAATATGCAAGGTTAACCGGTGCTTCAAAGCCCGGGACAAGTCTCTTGTATGAATTGGTTGTGGGGTTTGTGAGTGCGGCAAGTGCCCTGGCATGTTTCAGAAGTCCTCCGATATAGTGAAGCGCCATCTCACTGAGGCCTGCATATTCATTACCTGCAAACAGGGGTTTGCCATCCTTCCATATGCTCTGATGAGTATGCATTCCTGAGCCATTGTCTTCAAAGACAGGCTTTGGCATGAAGGTAGCAGTCTTTCCATGTGCAGGCCACATTCTTGACTATGTATTTGAACAGCATGAGCTTGTCAGCCATGTGTACAAGGGGGGAGAACCTCATGTCAATCTCGCCCTGGCCTGCTGTTGCCACCTCGTGGTGCTGGGCCTCGATATGTATTCCGCACCTTTTCATTATGACGACCATCTCTGTCCTTAAATCCTCAAGGCTGTCTGTAGGCGGTACAGGGAAATAACCCTCCTTGTGTCTTGGCTTGTAACCGAGGTTGGGACCTTCATCCTTTCCTGAGTTCCAGATGCCTTCTTTTGAATCAATAAAGTAATAGCCGCTCTGGGCATTCTGGTCAAACCTGATGTCGTCAAAGATAAAGAACTCTGCCTCCGGGCCAAAGTATGCAGTATCACCTATGCCGGTGGACTTGAGGTACTGAACTGCCTTCTGCGAGATGTATCTTGGATCTCTTGAGTAAGGTTCCTTGGTAATCGGGTCTACAATGTTGCAGACAAGACCGAGAGTCGGGTACTTTCTGAACGGATCAAGCATTGCAGTCTCAGGGTCAGGCATAATCAGCATATCCGATGCATTGATTGCCTGCCAGCCCCTTATGGATGAACCGTCAAAACCGACACCTTCTTCAAATGTCTCTTCCTTCAGTTCATCAACAGGTACTGAAAAGTGCTGCCATACTCCTGGAAAATCAATGAACTTGAAGTCAACCATTACTACATCGTTTTCCTGAGCAAACGTTAATACATCCTTTGGCGTCATAGACTACCTCCTAAAGAATTAAAATTCATTGGTTTATCGGTATTGGGTTTGCCGATAAACTTACTATAAATTTTTTGCCTTTGTCAAGACAAAGTTTTGTCAAGAAAAAAAATTGTCATAAAAATTCATTGCCCTCTTATGATATTCAGGGTATATCTTCTGCGTGTGCGCAAGCATCTCCTCAACGTCAACCCCTTCTTCATCCTTAAACCATTCCCTGAGTATTTCCGGGGTAACCTCTATATGAAACTGCAGGGCATATACCCGGCTGCCGTACCTGAATGCCTGATTGGGATAGGCTGATGATGAGGCAATCCTTACTGCGCCTTCAGGCAGGTCAAAGGTGTCACCGTGCCACTGAAAAACCTCTGCAACGGGTTTCCCGTCAATCGCGATGGCTGAGAAGACCTCGTCTTCCATTCCCTCAGGTGTTATGTCAACCTTATACCAGCCAACCTCCTTTACCTCCCCGGGATAGACCCTTGCCCCAAGGCAATGAGCAACCATCTGGGCCCCCAGGCAGACACCAAGGACAGCCTTGCCCCTGTCAATGAAGTCCTTTATCAGGTCTGTCTCCTGACGGAGGTAGGCGTATCTGTCCATCTCATAAACAGCCATTGGCCCGCCCATCACTATCAGATGCGAATAATCCCCTGTGTCGGCAATCTGCTCGCCCTTTGAGAGTTCGAGTATGGTATAGGGGATAGCCCTTTCCTTGAGAAAGTCCTCAATCGTTCCCGGTCCCTCGACCGGGATGTTTTTTACAATCAATACCGGCATAACCTTATAATCTCCTTAATAAGATTTTTAATCCGCCTGCTGCCCTGCAGCTCTGTTTACAGGTTATATCCTGTCTCACCATGCTGGCTGAGGTCAAGTCCCACAACCTCTTCTTCCTCTTTAACCCTGAGGCCGACTGTCCAGTCAATCACCTTCAGTATGATAAGGGTGACAATCCCGGAATAAAGAATGGTTGCAACACTTGCGATAACCTGGGCTGTAAAGAGAGACGGGTTTCCGAAGAACAGGCCATTGGCACCACCGGAATTTACTGCGGTTGATGCAAAAAGACCTGTAGCCAGTGCCCCCCACAGACCTCCAACTCCATGAATGCCGAGCACATCAAGTGAATCATCATATCCGATCTTCGGTCTGACATTAACGGCAAGATAGCACAGGATGCCTGCACCAATACCTATAAGGATGGCAGACATGGGACTTACAAAGCCTGCTGCAGGCGTTATGGCAACAAGTCCGGCCACTGCACCGCTGACCGCACCAAATGCCGTGGGTTTTCCCCTGTGCCCCCACTCTGTAAGTGCCCAGCTCAAGCCGGCAGCAGCAGCAGCGGTGTTTGTTGTTACAAAGGCAAGGGAGGCCAGTCCTCCGGCTGTAAGGGCGCTGCCGGCATTAAACCCGAACCAGCCGAACCAGAGCAGTGCTGCCCCAAGGATGGTCATTGGAAGGTTATGCGGCATTATAGTCTCCTCCAGATACCCCTTTCTCTTTCCAACAATGACTGCAGCCGTGATGGCTGCAATGGCTGAGTTTATATGTACCACTGTGCCGCCTGCAAAATCAAGGGCGCCGAGTTTTGCTCCGATCCATCCGCCTCCCCATACCCAGTGACAAACCGGGGAGTAAACAAGGGTAGTCCATAATACAGTAAAGATCACCAATGCCGAAAATTTCATCCTCTCTGCAAAGGCCCCTGTTATAAGGGCCGGTGTGATGATTGCAAACATCCCCTGAAACATCATGAATGCAAGGTGGGGCACTGTTGGGGCCAGTGGAGCGGGTTCCTGTCCAACACCCTGCAGGCCCAACCACTTCAGTCCGCCAACAAACCCGCCTATGTCAGGGCCAAAGGCAAGTGTATATCCCCACAATACCCAGACAATACTCACAATACACAGGATTATAAAACTGTGCATTATGGTGCCAAGTACATTTTTGCTCCTTACCATTCCGCCATAAAAAAAGGCGAGCCCCGGGGTCATCAGCATGACAAGTGCCGTAGATATCAATAGCCATGCGGTATCGCCTGTATCGATCCCTGATGCTTCCCCGGCAAAGGCACTGTTGCAGGAAAGAAATACCATAAAACCTGCAAGTAACGAAATCAAAACCGTTTTTTCATTTATCAGGGAGCCCGGGATTCTGACTCCTGAATCCTCTTTTCTCATCATATCGCTTCCTCTCCTCTCTCGCCTGTCCTGATCCTTACCACATCCTGCAGATTATAAATAAATATCTTGCCATCCCCTATCTCGCCTGTCCTTGCGGCTTCCTGGATAACATCAATAACCTGATCGAGCTTTTCATCGGTTACAGCCACCTCCATCTTGATCTTTGGCAGGAATCTCACCTCGTACTCCACACCCCTGTATACCTCCATGTGTCCCTTCTGACGTCCAAAACCCTTCACCTCGATAATGGTCATACCCTCTACCCCGATGTCTGTCAGGGCTTTCCGTACATTGTCAAGCCGGAAAGGAAATGCTTGATTACAGCAGAAACCATCTTCATTGGAAATACCTCCTGTAGTATTTAAAATTCTAAGAGATTTAAGGCCGGCAATAATCCGGCGATTGCTGGCAGTCTGCGATAATTTACAATATTCGTGCCATATGTGAAATGGCCTGTTTTCAGGGACAGTGAGTCCTGTATGTCCTACAATTTTGTAGGACATACAAAATTGTAGGACAAAATTGTAGGAATGCGCGTCCGGTCAGAAAAAGACCTGATCCGGTCATATAAAAACAGTTAATTAGAGTCTGTGTATAAACTGCTGTTTTTTATTTTAGTCATACCCGAAGTCTGTAATCGGGTATCCAGAACTCACTGAAAAGACTGGATTCC
>JAADGU010000132.1 GCA_013152195.1 Nitrospirota bacterium | reverse complement strand
TCTCAGGGCTATTTTGACCTCGGGAATTGTCTGTGGGTAATCAGCCTTGGTGCCGTGCTTGGTGACAGTGTAGGGTATAGCCTTGGCAAGGCGGTTGGAAGGGGTTATTTTGAAAGGCACAAGAGGCTGCTCCTCCTCAGGGAAAAACACATCCTCAAGGTCGACAGGTACTTTGAAAAACACGGTGGCAAGACAATCTTTTTCGGCAGGTTTGTAGGGTTTCTCCGTGCACTTGCACCCTTTGTAGCACCCTTTGTAGCCGGCATGGCAAGGATGCCTTACCGGAGATTCCTCATTTACAATGTCTCAGGCGGTATTTTATGGTCAATCAGCTTTACACTGCTGGGGTATTTCTTTGGTCAGAGCTGGCAGTTAATTGAAAAGTGGTCGGGCAGGGCAGGGGTTTTTGTCCTTTTCATTCTGTTGGTAGCCGGCGGTTTTGGTTATCTGTATAAAATCGTGGTCAGAAGACAGGCAGAGATTTGCGGATGGGTCATGGATAAATACAGGGTTTTTGTTTCGGACCCGCGGATCAGGGGATTTGTGGAGCGTCATCCTGATCTCGTCTTGTTTGTCAGGGAGAGGCTTTCACCGGAGAGTTATCTGGGGCTTCATCTTACGGTGGGGCTTGTAATAAGTGCGGTCTTTGTATGGATATTCGGAGGGATAACCGAGGATATACTCACCGGGGATCCTTTTGTGGCAATCGATTCCTGGGTTCTTGCCCATGTGCTTTATTTCAGAACCCCCGGGGTAAGCCGCTTTATGATTTTATTTACACAGCTTGGCGGGGTTACGGCAATAATGATCGGCAGTCTTGTTGTGGGAAGTTATCTGGTATTTAGAAGACGATTTGATTATCTTGTCACCTATATCATGGCAATAATTGGCGGAGGTTTCCTTGTCGTTGTATTGAAAAGGGCGATTCACAGGATAAGGCCAATCTCTGAAACCTCACTTATAAATATAGGAGGATGGAGCTTTCCGAGTGGTCATGCCATGATGTCTGTGATATTATATGGAATGATTACATACTTTATAATCCGGGATATGAGGTCATGGAAGTTGCGTGTCTTCATGGTGACAGCAGCAGGGTTTGTGATCTTTATGATAGGCCTCAGCAGGATATATCTCCAGGTTCATTACCTCAGCGACGTCCTGGCGGGTTATGCCGGGGGGATGTTCTGGCTGAGCATTTGTATAACGGGGCTTGAGGTATACAGAAAAAAGGTTTCGCTCAGGAGGGGCTGAGGTTGCCTGATACCCAAATCTGAGTTGAGAGGTCTTAAGGAGTGACATGATAAACCCTTCACTCATTCTCGTCCCGGCATCCGGCCCTCCTCCGAGCCCGAAGTACTTCGGGAATCCAGGTGAAGCCTTTGTGATACTTAAACCCGTTCAGTGTTTATCACGCCACTCCTTCATCTCATCGATACCCGTGCGCAAATCCGGGTTGAAAAATTGTCCCGGGATATAGATATGTATAAAAAAATCCTGTCAGCAGTCAATGAACACCTGAATTCGGAAGTCTCTGCAAGGTATGCATTGCACCTTGCCAGGGCTTGCAGGGCAAAGTTTTATATCTCTTTTATCGCAGACAGTGGTATGCCGCAATCAGGCATTGACAAGGCCGGGAAGGCCATGAAGAGATTGTTTGCAGAGGCAAGGAAACTGGGTGTTCAGGTGGAGAGTATAACAGGTGTTGGCGATCCGGTAAGAGAGATTGACAGGATTGTCAGGCACGAGGGAGTCAACCTGGTTTTTGCATCTACGAGGCGGGAGGATGTTGAGAAGAGGTTTTATGCCGGCACTGTTGCCCGGAGGCTCTCCTTGAGGCTTCCGTGTTCAGTGGCCCTTGTAAGGGTGGTTCACATGGGCAAGATTCATCCGCACAAGATACTCGTCCCGCTTAAGGCGAGGATTAATCGTATGAAAGAGAGGGTCTTTTTTACCGCCAGGATGGCAGAGGCCTTCAATGCAAAGGTCTATGTATTCCATTGTACAGAGCCTATAGTAAAATTTTTTCATGGAGAGATTCACCTCACCCCTGTCCAGAGGGAGGCAGGATTGCCCGGGGATATATCGGATTTTATAGAGCATATCAGAAAATACAGGATAGAGCTTGAAGGGAGGCTTTCATCCGGTGCTGCATTGAGAAGCATAACCATTGAGGCTGCTTCAAAGAGGCACGACCTTATAATAATGGGGGCCAGCGAGCGGAGCCTTCTGGCCTCCATTCTGAAGGGGAATCCCGTGGAAGACGTGCTCAGGGAGACGCCCTGTAATCTCATAATTCTCAAGCCGCGACATGAAGATTAATGGTCTTGCAAGAGAGGAAGTCCTTCACACTCTTGTCACCTCGGAAGAGGGCCTTACCGAAGAAGAGGCAAAAAAACGATTTGAGGAGTTTGGGCCAAACGAGATCCGGGAGGTAAAAAGGACTCCTTTACTGGTGAGGTTTCTCAGGCAGTTCACCCATTTCCTTGCCATCCTTTTGTGGATAGGGGCAGGGCTTGCCTTTTTATCAGAGTATCTGCACCCGGGTGAAGGGATGCTTACGCTCGGGCTTGCAATAGTCGGGGTCATAGTCGTCAATGCAGTCTTTACATTCATACAGGAGTACAGGGCTGAAAAATCCATAGAAGCACTGAAGCAGCTACTCCCTTTTTATGTGAAGGTGATAAGGGAGGGCAGGGAGAAGGAGATACCCGCAAGGGATGTGGTTGTGGGGGACCTGATAATCCTTTCGGAGGGGGACAGGGTTCCCGCAGATGCGCGGCTTATAGATACCACTTACCTGATGGTGAACAATGCCCCCCTGACAGGTGAATCCGAACCAGTGCCCCTTGATCACAACCCCTGTGGGGGTGACCTGATTGAAAGCAGAAATATTGCCTTTGCCGGAACCACGGTGGTAAGCGGTTCGGGAAAGGGTGTTGTCTTTGCCACGGGGATGAGGACAGAGTTTGGCCGTATAGCCCACCTGACAAGCGGTGTGGAGACAGGCTTGAGTCCGCTGCAGCAGGAGATTGTCAGGGTGACAAGGCTTATTGCAATCTTTGCAACAATAATGGGCATCTTCTTCTTTATGGTAGGACAGTTTATAGGCAGGAGTTTTTGGGAAAACTTTATCTTTGCCATAGGCATAATCGTGGCAAATGTGCCTGAGGGGTTGCTTCCGACGGTAACCCTCTCCCTTGCAATGGGAAGTCAGAGGATGGCAAGGAAGAAGGCATTGATAAAGACCCTGACCTCTGTAGAAACACTCGGCTCCGTAACGGTCATATGCACGGACAAGACCGGCACACTTACCCGGAACGTAATGGAGGCAAAAAACTTCTGGTCTGACGGAGAGCTTCACGGAATAGAGGACTTGAAGGATTCGGCTATTCTCGCCACGATTGCAGGCCTCTGTAACAATGCAAGATTTATTGATGATAAACACAGCGATGACCAATACAGCGGAGACCCTACCGAGGTCGCGCTCTTTAAAGCTGTAAGGGAAAATGTGGGAGACCTGGAAGGAGAGAGGATATTTGAGATACCCTTTGATTCCGAGAGAAAGAGGATGACCAC
>JAADGU010000106.1 GCA_013152195.1 Nitrospirota bacterium | reverse complement strand
GAATTGAGGGATTTTTACCCTTCACCTGCCCTCTCAATAAAATCCTTTACGGCTTTAATTTAATGACCTCTTCTCTTATCCTGTCGGCAAATGCCTGGTGGGGATCAGGGGCATCTTTCTCCTTTTCCGGGACTACCGGGGGGCCGATGTGTATCTCGACGTGCGCAGGCTTTGGATACTTGCTGCCCCTTGGCATGGATTGGAAGGTGCCCTTAATATAGACCGGGACAACAGGGATTTTAAGTTCAACGGCGAGGATGGCCATGCCTTTTTTGAATTCCATAACTTCTCCGTTAAAAGTCCTTCCGCCTTCAGGGAATATGCAGAGCGCCCTCTTCTGTTTCAGGAGATAGGCGCTCACCCTCAGTGCACTCAGGAGTGAAGTGTCCGGGTCGATCGGTATTACATGGGTGAAATGAGCAACCCATCTCATAAAAGGTCCTTCAAAATATTTGCTTGCCCCCTGAAAATAAAGGGATTTAAAGACCCTGAAGGGCAGGTTGGCAGCAAGGAGAAAGCTGTCAAGGTAGCTTGCATGATTCGGCGCTATAATAAAGGGCGGCTGGGGTATGTTCTCTATGCCGGTAACCTTCACCCTGAAGTAAATCCTGCTCAGGAGCCTTAAAAATCCGAGCACTACAAAGAGCAAACCCTTTTCATACAGGCCCTGAGAAAGGAGACCCTCGGCAATCTTCTTCTCCCCCTCCTCTGCATCAAGGAGTTTTACGTCCTCTCCCCTCTTCCGGCCGCCTTCCCTGACAATCTTTCTTACCTTCTCTATCAACTCCTCAACCGTCTGAACATCAAGGGTGAAATCATCGTAAAGTTTTATGCCGAGATTTCTCTCCAGTGCAACGACCAGCTCGATCCTCTTCAGGCTGTCAAGCCCTATATCCAGCTCCAGGCTGTCTGTTTTTCCCACGGAAATATCCTTGCCTGCAACCTCCCTCAACGACGATACAACCTTTGAGGAGATCTCATCCCTGACGAGGGATTCGTCTACTTCCGCCCTCTCTTCTCTTTTCCCTTCCTCAAGGAGCTTCTTCACCATAAACCTCCTCAGTTTGCCAAGAGGTGTTCGCGGCAGGGGAGCAGAATGAAGGACAAACCCTTTCAGCCTCATATGAGGGGGGAGCTTCATTGAGAGGGCGTTTATCTCCCATTTGAGGTATTCATAAATGTTGCCGACTTTCATCTTCTTTGCCATCTCCATATCAGGCACCACAACCGCGCTCAGTCCATCTCCGGTACCAACTACACATAGCTCCTTTATCAATTCTATCCCCTGATAATGCCTCTCCACATCCTCGGGATAGATATTTTTGCCTGAGCTCAGCACAATAACCTCTTTAGTCCTGCCGGTAATATGGAGATAGCCGTCACTGTCGAGATAACCAAGGTCACCGGTATGCAGCCAGCCGTCCCTTAGCACCTTCTCCGTCTCTTCAGGGTTTTTGTAGTATCCCTTCATGACCATCGGTCCCTTTATCAGGACCTCTCCGTCACTGCTTATCTTTATCTCCACATTATTTAGGGGTCTGCCTGAGGAGCCGGGTTTTCTCCTGTGCGGGGGGTTGAACGTCACAACCGGTGAGGTCTCGGTGAGGCCGTAACCCTCAAGCACTGTAAACCCGATTGCCTCCAGGTCCAGCATAACCTGGGTGTCGAGTTTTGCCCCCCCGGATGCAAAGAATCTGAACTGCCTGCCAAACTTTTCATGGACTGAAGAGAATATATATTTGCCGGGGTTTATGTTAAACCTGCTTCGCAGAAGCCTGAAGAGCTTCAAAAGATATGGGAAAACCCTGTTAAGCAGGGGGACCTCATTGAATCCCTGAAAAATCCTGTTCCTGAAGAGTTCGAGCAGTTGAGGGACACCTACAAGGATAGTGCCCCCTTTTTCTCTCACGGCATTGAGGAGCTCAGGCCCCTTCAGTCCCTGAGGATAGGTTACTGTAGCCCCTTCAAAGAGGGGTACCAGGAAGGTGGTCATAAATGGATAGGTGTGATGAAGGGGAAGTACCGAGATAATGTTGTCATCATGAGTGATTATGCCTGCTTCGATCAGTGCATCGGCATCCGAGCAGAAGTTGCCGTGGGTCAGGACCACACCCTTTGGCCTGCCCGTGGTTCCGGACGTATATATGATGGAGGCAATATCGTCAGGAGTCAGGGGCGGGGTATTGAAGGCCGGAATTTTGGAGTCCTTTTGCCGGGACATGGAATCTGCAATTCCGTTGATGTCGAATGTCTCGACAACAAGCCCCTCTGATGCCTCCATAACCTTTGTTCCGGTGTAATCATCATAAAAGACAAAGGACACCTCAGCATCAACCATAAGGTTCCTCATCTCCGAAGCAGTGAGCTCGGGGTCTACAGGAACCCCCACGGCACCGGCAGCGGAAAGGGCAAGATAGGAGATACACCAGTAGGGAGAATTCCTTGCAGACAGAAAGACCCGGTCGCCCTTTTTAATCCCCTTTTCCTTCAGTCTCCCGAGCAGAGAGACTGCATTATGGGCAACATCACGGTAGGTGAGCTGCTTCCAGCCCTCATTGAAGTACTGAAAGGCAACTTTCTCTGAAAATTTCTCGGCAGATTTGAAGAATCTATCAGGGATGCTGCTCATCAGCGTGATTCAGGAAGAAGGCCCGGGCCTGAATTTTACATAATTTTCCCAGTAAATAAGAAGCTCCCTGGTGGCAAGCAGGTCTCTGGCGCAATACCGGGCTATGTCAGTATAGTGCCCTTCCTGGAAAAATCTCTTCACATCCTGCCCTGCAATACCCTCGTCCTTGGGACTCTTGATGCCAAGTGCCCTGCACCACATATCAAGACTGAACCTCCGCCTTGTTGCGCCGTAGAATGTCAACTGGTCAAGGAGGTCTATATGCGGGCCGTTGTATCTGTTTGGCATCAACTCCCGTGTTGGTCTGATTTTATGCATTGCAGAGCGTATCAGGATAAACGGACAGTCAAAGGTCCTGCCGTTAAAGGTTACAAACTGGTTGTAGCTCTTTATAACATCCCAGAACTTCTCCAGTATCTCCCTCTCGGTTCCTGTCTCATACTGAACTCCGTCCTCCTCAAAGGGGGGAATGCCCTTGCCGGGCGCCTGAAAGTATATGACCCCCTTCAGGGTATCCGGGTTCATAAGACCTATCGTGACTATCTCACCGGTAAGTGGATAGAGGCCGAGACTATCCTTTACTGCCTCGGCCTCCTCTTCTGTCTCCGCATATTTCAGGAGATATTCCTGCTGGGGCAGGTCCAGGGCATCAAAGTCAGCGCCTATGGTCTCTATATCAAAGATTATCCGCGACATTTTTCTCGCTGTCCGGGGACTTTTCCTTTAAAATCCGCCAACCCTTCAGCAGATCTATTGCCATCTGGAGCTGAACATCATTTTTCTCATCCACCTGCAGTGGAGCCACCTCTGTCTCCTTTTCTTTTTCCTTTGTTTTTGTAGTCTCTTTCTCTTCCGGTTTCTGCTCGTTTTTGAGGTGATGCTCCAGGTCCTTCTCCCTGATTACCGGATATGCCTCGCCGTCCTGGGGCTTGACCTTGACCACAATATCAGGCTCAATGCCCTCATTCTGTATGGATATACCCTTGGGCGTATAGTACTTTGCAGTCGTAAGCCTGAGACCGGAGCCTCCACTGAGTGGAATAACGCTCTGGACAGAGCCCTTGCCAAAAGTCTTCACGCCAAGCAATACCGCCCGCTTCCAGTCTTTCAGCGCACCTGCCACGATCTCCGATGCCGAGGCACTTCCGTGATTCACCATCACTATCATCGGCAGGGTATCATAATAAGGAAGGTCTCCCTTGGTCAGATACTCTGTCTTTTTTACTGAACGTCCTTTTATATACACAACAAGCTTCTCCGGCGGAAGGAACTGTTCGGTAACATCCACCGCACTTTTTAACAGCCCGCCGGGATTGTTCCTGAGGTCAAGCACCAGGGAGTCTATCTTTTTGTCCGTCAGCGTCTTGAGGGCATTTGAAAGCTCTGCTGCCGTCCTCTCCTGGAACTGATTAATCTTCACGTACCCTATGCCGTCATCCACCACCCTGAACTTAACGCTCTTTATCTTGATTACATCCCTTGTTATTGTAAAATCCTTTGGCTCCTTCCATCCTTCCCTCACTATGGTTATGGTCACCGTAGTCCCCCTGGGCCCCCGCATCTTTTTAACGGCTTCAAAAAGGGTCATCTCCCTGGTTGACTCACCATCCACCTTTACTATTTTGTCACCCGCCTTGATACCGGCCTTCCATGCCGGGGTATCCTCAATAGGGGCTATAACCGTAAGCATCCCCTTTTTAATGCCTATCTGTATACCGAGACCGCCAAACTCTCCGCGGGTGTCTATCTGCATCTCCTTATACTCCTCAGGAGGCATAAATCCTGAGTGGGGGTCAAGGGTACCTAACATCCCCTTGAGTGCGCCATAGATGAGATCCTGAGTCTTTACATCTTCAACATAGGATGTCTTTATGATTGTGAGGGCCTCTGTAAAGAGCCTGAGGTCCTGGTACTCCTGGGAATCTGCAACCGCACTCTTCATGGGCATTTCGCTGACCAGAAAACCACCTATCACCAGAGCGACAATTACAATCCATCCAAATATAGCCAACCCTCTGCGTTTTTTCATATATCTATACCTCCGGTTATCCTTTTTTTCCTGTTTAGTGTCTTTGTATAAACTGCTATTTTCTATTTTTGTCATACCCGAAGTCTGTAATCGGGTATCCAGACGGGTATCCAGAACTCACTGTAAAGACTGGATTCCCGCTCAACAGACCGCGGGAATGACGGCTCAATTCTTATATTTATACACAGACTCTATTTAAACCCCTAACGTTTTAACCACTGAAGCGGGTTGAGGGGTTTGCCTTTGTATCTGATCTCAAAATAAAGGCCGGGCGCATTAAGCATACCTGAATCCCCGACCCTGCCGATCAAGGCACCTCTTTTTATTATATCGCCTTTGCTTAAAAAAATCTCGCTCAGGTTTGCATACACTGTATGATACCCCTCGCCATGATTTATTATCACGACCTTGCCGTAACCCCTGAACCAGTCTGCAAATACAACTTTTCCTGAATATACGGCCTTGACAGCCTCGCCCTCTTTTGACTTGATATGTATGCCGTTTCTGAAGACCGGAGTCTTGAATTTAGGGTCACGGTAACTGCCGTAGGGCAGGGCAAGCACGCCCTTGACAGGCCAGGGCAGCGTCTTTTTGGCCCTGAAAAATCCTTTCTGGAGATACTTTGTCTTTTCTGATTCATTAATCAACTTGCGCATCTTCCTGGATGACTCCTTGAGTTCCAGGAGCATTCGCTTGTAAACGTCCCTCTTTTTACGGACAGAGGCCAGAAGCCGTCTTTTCTGTGTCTTCTTGTCTCGCAGGATCCGCTTCTTTTTCTCGAGTTGCTGCTTCTGGCCCTTGAGCTTTTTCATAAGGACTGACAGGTGGGCCTGCCTCTGTTTCAGCCCCTGAATGTTTTCCGAATAGTCCTTGAGGAGGGAATATTCATACTCTGCCAGACGCTTCAGATAGTGCCACTTCCTCACTGCCTGGGGGATATCCCTGGTTGTCATCAACAACATAAGGGGATCGGTCTTCAATGAAGAGGACCCCGGGGTCCTCCCAAAAGAGGAGAGTCCGTACTTCTGCATCCCGACGACCTTTCTCCTGAGCCAGGTTTTCTGCCTGTCGAGTTTTCTGGAGATCTTTTTAATCTCTGCCCTTACTAACAGGATGCTTCTTTCATTCCGGCGCATCTTCCTTCTCTGAGCCCTCAGTTCCCTCTTTATACGGTCAAGGGCCCTGTTGGTTGATTCAATCTCATCGAGTATGGAGACTTCCTTCTTTTTTACCTTCTCAAGCGCCTTCTTCTTCTTTTTTATCTCCTTCTGTATCTTTTCGTAGCGGGTTTTAGGATCTTTTGCCGCCTGGACATTTGTCAGGCAAAAGCCCAGGAAGATAATGCAGACAAGGAATATGGCGGTCTTTTTTAAGCGGAGCATGGCGGTCTCAAAGTCATGGGGCTCAGAATCTCAGCCTTCCCAAAGCAATTGTTGATCCAATAATACCAAGAATCGCTCCACCTGCCGGAAGTGCTGCAACGAGTCCCAGGGGTAAGTGCATTACACCGAGCATGGGGAAATCAGAGATGACCAGTCCGTTGATAAACCGGTAAAGGATGTACGTGCCCGCCCCGCCAAGAAGGCCACCGAGGAATCCAAGGGTGCCTCCCTCTATCAGAAAGGGCAGACGTATAAATGCCTTTGTGGCCCCGAGCAGCTTGAATATCTCTATCTCCTCCTTGCGCCTGTAAAAGAGGATCTTCACCGTACTGTAACAGACAAATATAATAGCCATGGAAAAGAGCAGGATTACCCCTGCGCTTATGGTCTTGACCCCATTGCGGATTGTATAGATTGTACCAAGCAGGTCCTCACCATACACAACGTCATTAACACTCCTGAGGCCTTTAAGTTCATTGATAAGGCCCTCCACCCTTGTCCTGTCAAAGCTGTTTTTCTTAAGCCTGATCTCTATGGAAGGAAATAGCGGGTTTTCATCCAGACCTTCAAGTATATAGGCTGCATCCTTTAAAGATGTCCTGAGTTCAACAAGGGCGTCATCTTTTGATATGTATTTGATCCTCTCGACTATAGGGTCTTCACTTAGCCTTGCCTTGAGCTGATTGATTTCACGATTTCCCGTTCCCTCAGAGAGAAAGACCATAACAGAAAACCGTTCAGGGAGTCTGCTTGTAATACCCTCGATGTTATAGAGAGAGAAGAAAATCAGTCCAAGGACAAAAAGGCCCACGCCGATAGTTACAACCGTTAACATGTGAATCCACTTTTCAAACCAGAGACTTTTTAAGGCAAGCTTTATCGAATAAATCATTTACCCTTCCTCATCAGCCACAAGATTGCCACTGTCAAACCAGAGGACCCTCAGTCCTGTATTTCTGAACAATTCCCTGTTGTGGGTTGCGATTAGAATGGTTGTTCCCCTTGCATTGATCTCTTTAAAAATCTTCATGATACCGGCTGCATTGTCAACATCAAGGTTGCCTGTTGGCTCATCAGCAAGCAGCACTGTCGGCTCGCCTACAATAGCCCTGGCTATGGTGATCCTCTGCTGTTCGCCTCCGGAGAGGGCAACAGGAAAATTGTCGGTCTTGTGCCTCAATCCCACCAGTTTCAACGCATCCTGCACCCGTCCCTTTATCTCGTTCTCGCCAAAGCCCCGGATTCTCAGCGCAAGGGCAATATTATCATAGACCGTGCGGTTTGCAAGTAGCTTGAAGTCCTGAAAGACCACTCCGATATTTCTCCTGAGATAGGGGATAGCGGATTCTCTCAGGGTATCTGTATCCCACCCGGCAATTCTTATGGTGCCCTCATCAGGTTTCTCTGCAAGGTAGATCAGTTTCAGTAATGTGGATTTGCCGGCACCGCTTGGACCTGTTATATAGACAAATTCTCCTTTTTCAATTCCAAAGGTGACTTTTCTGAGGGCAGTCATATTGTCGTAAATCCTGGTAACATCCTTAAAGCCAATCATTCAATCTCCACTCCTTTAAGCAGGGGACGCAGATTCTGAAGTAACCACAGAGGCAGTAAAACACAGAAACCCTCATGGAACATTTTTGTCCTTTGATATTATAAAGTATTAACGTTTCTTTTGCAATTGTTCATGCTGTTCTTGTCAACGCTGCTCTGTATTTTCAGCAGACAGGAGACTGCAATGGAACGGCCTGTTTATCTGCTCAAAAGGAACGGGAGAGCTTTCCGTCCTTCATCAGGGTCTCTTCTGATGAGTCCCTGAATATAAGCACCAGCCGGAAGAATACAAAGTCCTGATGAAACGGTGTCTTCACCTTGCCGCCAAAGGAGCTGTTATCCCCGAGTGCAACATGTATGGTGCCAAGGATCTTCTCTGATTCAAGGATGTTGTCCGGCCTCACGGCCCTGTCATTGGTGCCGATCCCGATCTCGGCAATATTTGCATTCTCTCTCCTCAATCCGCTCCCTCAGTGTAAAAACAAAATCATCCTCACCCTCAACCTCTTCAACATACCCGCCTCTTACCCTGAGGCTGACCGGTGAGGAGAGCCTCCTCGTTGGTGCCCATTCAAGGACGAGTGTCCCCTCTGCCGTGCCCTCCAGGGGGGCGAAGTAGACCTCTCCGGCGGGCAGGTTTCCAAAGGAGCCGGGCCTTTTCAGGTCTCCTGTGTCTGCAAGGGCCCTTCGCCCCTTTTTGGAGAGCCTCATCTCTGTTCCGTTGGGGGTGCTGATAACCACCCCGACGGCCCTGTCGACCAGCCGTGCCATGGCCTTTGTCCTCTTGCGGAGGGCCTTCCAGTCCACATCCATGCCCCCTCAAGCATCTGGACATCAAACAGCGGCATGCTGGCATATCTTGCACTGCATACACGGGTAAGGAGGTCCCTGAACCTTGTATGGCTTGTGGAGTAGTTTGACAGGGCAATCACTACATCCACTGCCTGCGCACTGTATCTCCTGATTATCTCCTCTGCCTCCTCTATCTTTTCAGGTGAGGCCTTTTTTTGAATTATGGCCCTGAGGAGCCTTTTTTCCTTCAGTGCCTCCACGGCCTTCTCACCAAAGGCCGCCTTCCAGAGGCCCTCAGGCGGCTCAACCCCGTGTCCGCCCCTGGAGGGATAGCAGTAGAAGGAGACCTCACGGGCAAACCCCCGCCCGGTCTCCACCAGGAGCATTGAAATATCCTCCTTTAACCTCAACCACCTCTGCAGGTCCTCATCCGACACCACGTCTCTTTTGGTGGGCCTGTCAGTAAAGACAAGCACCCGCTCTGTCCTCTTTACCCCAAGATTGGTATGGAAAATCTCCCTTACAGCCCCAGTCAACATGATTACCTCCTCTTAATCCTGTTATATAGTTCCTTACTGTCATGCTGAACTTGATTCAGCATCTATCCGTCCCGGTCTCTTGGAGATTCTGAAATAAATTCAGAATGACAAACCACAAAACGCTATCTTGATTCAGCATTCTGCATGACATTTATACACAAAAAGCAACAACATCAAACTCCAGCCCTCCTCTCCTCCTTAACCCCCGAGATCAATACACACCCAAGGAGTGCAAACAGCCCGCCCGTAACAAAGGCGTACTCATAACCCCACTTCTGCCAGATAAGGCCGAATATAAGGCTTGCGGGCAGGGAGGCGATGCCAACGGCACCGTTGTAGTAACCAAAAGCCCTTCCCATCAGTTTCTGCGGCACAAGGGAGGCGACCCATGCCCGCTCAACAGGCTCTGTCAGGCCAAAATAGACGCCATACAGGAGGAATGTGGTGATGAGAACCCCCCGGGTTTCAAGGAAAGCGAACAGCAGATAAATGGCGGCATAGTAGATCCATCCGGTTATGACCATCGGTTTCCGTCCAACCCTGTCTGATATCTTCCCTCCCAGAAGCGTTGAAACCATCTTTACGACATGAAAAGCCGACCATAACAGTGCAACCCCTGTCCCGTCAACCCCTGCATGGTTAAGCCTCAGCAGGAGAAAGGCATCTGTTGAATTTCCAAGGGTAAAGATGACAACGGCAAACATGAACAGCCTGAAATCCTTAAGACTGCCGTGTCCTGTCCCCTGCCCTGGAGTCTGAGGGGCCGTCTCCCCCTTTTTCCCGCTCTCTGAACCCACAGCATCTGCAGCGGCCCTTACAGGTCTCCTCTCCTTTACAAATATCAATACGATCAGGACAACAAGTGCAGCGGGCAGGGCAGACAGCAGGAAAACAGTCCTCAGGGAGACGTCAAACACTTTAAGCAGGAGGACTGCAACCAGGGGCCCTGCTATTGCACCGGCATGATCCATGGCCCTGTGAAACCCGTACGCCCAGCCCCTGAACCTCAGATCAGTGACATCTGCAATCAATGCATCCCTTGGAGATGTCCTGATCCCCTTGCCGATCCTGTCGACAAACCTGAGGACGAGCACCAGCGGCCACAGCCTGACAAGCCCTATCAGTGGCCTTGCCATGGATGACAATGTGTAGCCCCATACCACGTAAGGCCTCCTCCTGCCGGACCTGTCAGTGAGATAGCCGGATATAATCTTGAAGACCGAGGCGGTCATCTCTGCAATTCCCTCAATCAGTCCGATGGCAAATGCCCCTGCACCAAGGACTGTGGAGAGGAAGAGTGGCAGGAGTGGATAGATCATCTCACTTGAGAGGTCGGTCAGAAAGCTGACGGCCCCAAGCGCTATAACCGTGGGGGAGATATTCCTGAGTATGGATCTTCTCACGGGTTTACTGGTAAGTATGTCCCGGGATTACCGTCAGAAAATCCGTTGAGTTTTGGAAATGGCTCAATCGCTGTTTTGTGTGATCTCATGGTCATTGTTAAGAATTTCCTTTTTATGTTAAGCTTTTTTACCGACATTTACATTATAACCTGACAGCCCGGTTATTACACCAACAGACGGAGGTTTTAATATGGTAAAAAACGACAAATGGATAAAGGATATGGCAGGACAGGGGATGATAGAGCCCTTGAGCAAGAGCCAGACCGGCGACGGGGTTGTCTCTTTCGGCATAAGCTCCTATGGATACGATATGCGCATATCCGACGAGTTCAAGATATTTACAAATATAAATACCACTGTTATTGACCCCAAGTCCTTTGACCCTGAGAGCTTTATTGACTACAAGGGAGCAGAGTGCATTATCCCTCCGAACTCCTTTGTGCTTGGCAGGTCAGTGGAATACTTCAGAATCCCCAGGGATATCCTTGTCATCTGCCTCGGAAAATCCACCTATGCACGATGCGGCATAGTGGTGAATGTTACCCCTCTTGAGCCGGAATGGGAAGGGCATGTCACCATTGAGATATCCAATACAACACCACTTCCGGCAAGAATATACGCAAACGAGGGGATAGCTCAACTGATATTCCTCGGCGCTGCAGAGCCCTGTGAGATATCCTATAAGGACAAAACAGGTAAATATCAGGCCCAGAAGGGGATTACTCTACCAAAGATATAGCAGAGGGAGTCAGCGTTGACCGGTAACGGTGACAATACCCGTTTCGTCTGTCGGTTACGTCGTTCGTCTTTTTCACGTAACCGTCGGACGCCTCACGAAACGGGCATCGTAACCGTATGACGTTACCATTTTATTTATATTAAAGGAGGTCCTTTGCCGGCTAAGGAAAGACTGATACTTGCACTCGACGTCAATGACCCCGGACATGCACTCGATATAGTTGACAGGTTCAGCGAATGGGTTACGACTTTTAAGGTCGGGCTTGAGCTCTTTACCTCCGGTGGCCCTGACATTGTAAGGCAGATCCATGACAGGGGCAAAAAGGTATTTCTTGACCTCAAATTCCACGATATACCCAATACAGTTGTAAAGGCATCGGTAGTGGTAACAAGGCTTGGGGTTTTCATGTTCAACCTGCATGCCTCCGGAGGGTTTGAAATGATGAGGAGGACCAGTGAGACGGTAGTGGAGACCTGCCTGAAGGAGAATCTGCCAAGGCCAAAGATAATCGCTGTTACAGTGCTGACGAGCATATCACAGGATGAGTTCAAGAAGGATATGGGCTATCAGCATGGAATAAGGACCCATGTAAAACACCTCTCTGCAATGGCCCATCGCGCAGGGCTTGATGGTGTGGTTGCATCAGGGCATGAGGTATCTGCAATAAAGAACTCCATCGGGAGTGGCTTTGTCATTGTCACCCCCGGCATAAGACCTTCGTGGTCACCACCGGATGACCAGAAGCGGACCATGACACCCAGGGAGGCTCTCCGTAACGGTGCAGGACTATCTCGTGGTCGGAAGGGCCGTGCTATCACAGAAGGACCCTGAAAAGGCCATTGAACTCATCCTCCTGGAGATGCTTTCTTCCTGACGGGGCTTTGGTTTTCATAACCAGGGATTAATGAGTAAATGACTATTAAAATACAACAGACAAGAAAGACGCATCTGTCATCCACAGGGCAGGTGTCACTCTCCCCCCTTTATGTTGAACTGCCCTATAAGCAGCCCGTTTCTGTCTATGAACGCTTCAGGACAGCCAGGACAGTGCTGCTTGAAAGCATCAGAGGGTCTGAAAAAACCGGCAGATACTCCTTTATTGCCATTGATCCCTATATCGAGTTTAAGGTGAAGGACTCGGTTGTGGAGATGTCCCGGGTTGCGGGTTGTGGGGAACAAGTTGCGGGTTGCGGGTTGCGGGTTGCGGGTTGTGGGGAACTGAAGACAGACGACAGAAGGCCGCTTGGAAGAGTGAGAGAGCTCCTTCTTTCGTACCCACAGAAAAAAAATCCCCACCTGCCACCCTTTCAGGGCGGGGCAATCGGCCTGCTCAGCTATGACTTTGTCCACTACCTTGAAGGGTTGCCGAAGACGGCAGCAGATGAACTGCAGATACCTGACGCCCATTTTTTTCTCGTTGACAGGCTGTTTGCATTCGACCACATAGAGAGAAAGGCTTATGCCATTGTCTGCCCCGGTGCAAGGCGGGCGGGGCTTGGAGAAATGGAGAAATGGAGTGCTGGAGAGGCGGAGAAATGTGGTGCTGATCTCCACTACCCCGGAATGTATGATGAGGCCGGTGACATCCTCTGCCGCATGACTGACGAATATAACCGTGTCAGGGACGATTCCACGGATACAGTAGTACCTGAAAGACATGGACGGGCGGATATTGTATATGAGATGACAAAAAAAGATTACATGGATATGGTGGTCAGGACAAAGGAATACATCCATGCAGGTGATATCTTTCAGGCAAACCTTTCCCAGAGGCTCTCTGCTGACATAAAGGCATCCCCATGGAGACTTTATTCTATTTTGAGACAGATAAATCCCTCGCCCTTCTCTGCATTCGTGGATTTCGGAGACTATCAGATCGTAAGCTCCTCTCCCGAGAGATTAGTCAGACTCAGGGACGGCATTGCCGATACAAGACCAATTGCCGGTACAAGGCCCAGGGGCACCACTGCCGTAGAGGACGAGAGGCTGAGGGCTGACCTCCTGCTCAATGAAAAGGAACGGGCAGAGCATATAATGCTCATTGACCTTGAAAGAAACGACCTCGGCAGGGTCTGCAGCTACGGCACTGTCAGGGTTGATGAATTGATGACAACAGAGGATTATTCGCACGTAATCCATATAGTATCCAATGTAAGGGGCATCCTCTCAGCAGGACGGGATGCCTTCAGCCTCTTGAGGGCCACCTTCCCCGGGGGTACAATCACAGGGGTGCCGAAGGTGAGGTGCATGGAGATTATAGATGAGCTTGAACCAGTTGTCAGGGGACCCTATACCGGTTCCATTGGCTACATTGGTTTCAGCGGTGATATGGACATGAACATTGTTATCAGGACGTTTGTGATAAAGGGCGACAGGGCATATGTTCAGGCCGGGGCCGGGATAGTGGCGGATTCGGTTCCGGAAAGGGAATACTATGAAAGTCTGAAGAAGGCCGAGGCATTGCTCTCAACACTGGAGAGGCTTTAACCGAAGAAAAACCAACGCTTCTTTGTCTTTGCATTATCAATTGATGCCTTTATCTCCTTCAGCATTGACATCATTTTCTCCTGCTTGCCCCGGATATCAGACATTGCCTTGTCAAACTTCTGAACAGCAAGATCATACCTGACTTTTTCCTTGTGTGCATCCCTGCTGTTATCTGCGGACTTCTCCACCCGCTCAATCTGCTCCCTGAGTTCCCCCAGCGTGGAAATGATATCTTTCAGGAAGAGTGTTATGTCAGGCCCCCCGGGCTCTGCAGGCGCGGGCCTTGGAGCAGGATTATAAGCCGGCTGTTCATATGCAGGCTCAAGTAGCGGCTCGACTACAGGTTCAACCAAAGGCTCAAGCAGCGGGTCAACTACGGGCTCAGCTACCGGGGGTTCCGGTACGGGTTTTTCAACCTTCTCTGTCAGCTTTACATCAATCCTGTGCTTTCTGGAAATATACTTGAGTATGAGCTTTGTTGCAGTATCAAATGTCTCCCTGACACCCTGACCATCTATTGCAACGGCCTCAAAATAAGGGAAGGAGTCCGGGTTGAGCTCCCTGTTCAGCTCATCCACTGACATGATATCATCAAGGTCCCTTTTATTGTACTGAAAGATAACCGGTATGTCTGTGGGATCAATGTTATTGGCCAACAGGTTCTCTCTCATATTCAAGAGACTTTCACTGTTCTGTTCCCTCATCATTCTTTGAGAGTCTGCAACGAAAACTACGCCATCCGCCCCTTTCAGCACAAGTTTTCTCGTTGCATTGTACCTCACCTGGCCGGGAACGGTATAGAGCTGAAACCTTATTGAGAAGTCCTTTATTTTACCCAGCTCTACAGGCATGAAATCAAAAAAGAGGGTCCTGTCTGCCTCAGTAGCGAGAGAGAGGAGCTTGCCCCGTCTCTCGGGGCTCAGCACAGAATGAAGCTGCTGGAGATTAGTGGTCTTGCCACTAAGCCCAGGCCCGTAATAGACAACCTTAAGGGTAATTTCTTTTGTAGCGTAATTAAAAAGTGCCATTATTTACCATTTAAGAAACAATGTCGAGACTGATAATCCGTGCCTGTCTGTGTCCATAAAAAACATGCCGGAATGTTTTATTAGATTATAGCATAAACACCATTTCTTGTCTGGTACTTTACCTTATACATAGCCTCATCAGCAAGCCTCATGAGGTCTTCCTTTGAATTTGCAGTTTCCGGATACGAAGCAACTCCAAAACTTGCAGTCAGCCTGATACTGTATCCCTCTTTTTTCAGAAAGACTGTAGCTGCAATCGTCTTTCTGAGCCTTTCAGCTATCTGGGCCGCGTATTTGGGAAATGTCTGCGGCAGGACTATCACAAACTCATCGCCTCCGTAACGGGCTACAATATCAACTGAGCGGAGCTTTTTCAGCAGGAACTGTCCGACTTCAACCAGGACCTTGCTGCCCACAAGGTGACCGTGCCTGTCGTTGATATGCTTGAAGTAATCGATGTCCATAAAGATAAGGGAGATAGAGGTTTTATAACGCTTGCACCGTTCAATTTCCATATCAAGGGTTCTCTGAAGATACCTTGAATTAAAGAGCTTTGTAAGATCGTCGGTTATGGCAAGCTCTGCCATTTTTTGATGAACAGTTATCAGGTTGATTGCTGTGGCAACAAGGCCGGAGAGCTTTGTCACAAGTCTGATGTCATCACTGGTAAAACCTCCCGGGGTTCTCTTGTTTATCATCTCAATTACGCCAAGGACCCCTTCCCTGTCTCCGATTGGAACCGTCATGACAGACCTTGTATTAACTCCGGGATACCCGTCAATTCCTGAAAGAAACCGCTTGTCCTCAGTAACATCATTAACAATCACGGGCTTTCCTTTTTCAACAACCCATCCTGCAATACCTTCCCCAACCTTCAGTCTGCAATTTCTTGTATTCTTTTTAGCCGAGGCCTGCATAACGTATAATTCGTTTCTGTTGTCATCCCTTAACAGTATTGCCCAGCCCCTTGCCCCTACCTCGGATCTTATCCTGTTCATTATCCTTGAAAGCACATCATCCAGTTCGTCAGATTCCTTCAGTATACGGCTTATCTCATCAAAAAGATCCGTCAATCTGCAAAGGGTGGCACCTTCCTTTTTCAGGGACAGGTTCTCTGCAATCAGCCCTCTCTCATATTCCAGTCTTTCGATTGAATCTATAATCTCTTCACATTCAGGATTTATTAATAAGTCGGAGAGGGGTCGTTGCTTTATAAAGGAGAGTCTTTTGTTGTTTTTTTTAGCTGACAGAATAACCTTGGGCACCGAGGGGAAAGCCTTGTCCAGCTGCTGAAGACCCTTTCTGGTTGTGAGCCCTTCGTTAAGAATAATAATATCCGGGGGGAAATCAGGGCTGTCCTGCTTTACAGGGAGTTCCTTTTTCAGTGTCAAATCATTAAAGCCACAATCATGTAATATAGGGGTTGGATCCTTGGAGGGGGGAGCTATAACGAGTATTCTAGGCATTTACTCCACAGCATTTTTTATATTTCCTCCCGCTGCCGCAGGGACATGGTTCGTTACGGCCAACCTTTTTTGACTTCTTTACAGGCCGCTGTACCTCACCACCATTGCCGCGATTGTATACAAGACTTAACTGGTGTTGCTGAGAGACCTTTGATGCATCTTCCTCTGATCTCACCTGTACCCTGTAAAGCCTTGTCAGGACCTCGGTCCTTATACGTTCAGTCATGTCTGAAAACATGTCAAATGCTTCACGTTTATATTCAACAAGGGGGTCTTTCTGTCCATAACCCCGCAGGCCGATACCTTCCTTGAGATAGTCCATGGCCAGGAGATGGTCCTTCCACTGATTGTCTACCACCTGGAGCGTTATGATCTTCTCCAGATACCGCATCAGATCACTGCCTATCTCCTTTTCCTTGTTTTCATAGTATTCCTTCAGCTCTCCAATAATTGCCTCTCTAAGTGCCTCGATGCCCGTTATTTCAGAGGCCTTTTCAGACTTGAGACCAAATATGCCGTAAATGGAATTGTTCAGCTCCTTGATATCCCAGTATTCGGCGTGACGGTCTTCGGGACAGTACATGGCCAGAAGGGAATCAACTATTTCCTCAATTAACTCATCTATCTTTTCCTTGAGAGATTCCGACTCCAGTATCTCTCTTCTGAAGGCATATATCTCTATCCTCTGTTTATTCATTACATCATCATATTCGATGAGATGCTTTCTTATATCAAAGTTATGGGCCTCCACACGTCTCTGGGCATTCTCAATCGCCTTGGAAACGATCCTGTTCTCTATCGGTATGCTCTCATCCATCCCGAGCCGGCCCATTAATCCTGAAATCCTGTCTGAGGCAAATATGCGCATAAGGTCATCCTGAAGAGAGAGATAGAACCTTGAAGACCCGGAGTCTCCCTGACGGCCTGACCGTCCCCTGAGCTGGTTATCGATCCTCCTTGCCTCATGTCTCTCTGTGCCCAGGATGTGTAATCCTCCGGCCTGTACAACCTTGTCACGGTTCTCCCGGCAGATAACCTCGGCACGCTTTAAAGCCTCCTGCTTGTCCTCTTCCGTGGGGTCTTTCTTCTTCTTTAAAAGCTCCTCCACAATGCCATCCAGGTTTCCTCCGAGCACTATATCCGTTCCCCTGCCTGCCATATTGGTTGCAATGGTAACTGCGCCGGGACTGCCTGCCTGGGCTATTATCTGGGCCTCTTTGTCGTGATACTTTGCATTAAGAACAGTATGGGGGATTCCCTTCTTCTTGAGTATCTTGCTGAGCAGTTCGGATTTCTCAATTGATATCGTGCCCACAAGCACAGGCTGACCCCTTTTGTAACAGTCCTCTATCTCATCAAGCACTGCATTAAACTTGGCAGTTTCTGACTTGTATATCATGTCGGGATAATCCTTGCGCACCATTGGCTTGTTAGTGGGAATTACCAGTACGTCAAGGTCATATATCTTTGCAAACTCCTCGGCCTCTGTATCAGCAGTACCGGTCATCCCTGCAAGTTTGTTGTACATCCGGAAATAGTTCTGGAAGGTTATGGTTGCAAGGGTCTGGTTTTCGCTCTCAATCTTCACACCCTCCTTTGCCTCGATTGCCTGATGAAGTCCGTCCGACCAGCGTCTTCCGGGCATCAGCCTGCCGGTGAATTCATCCACTATGATAATCTGTCCATCCTTGATAACATAATCCACATCACGTTTAAAGAGATGATGGGCCTTGAGGCCCTGCAGCACATGGTGAACAAGTTCTATGTTGACTGGATCAAAAAGGTTGTCTACTCCAAGGAGCTGCTCGGCCTTTATGCTGCCTTCTTCAGTGAGTATGACTGTTTTTGCCTTTTCATCTATTGTGAAGTCTACCTCGTTCTGAAGCTTTGGGATTATCCGGTCAATCTTGTAATACTTGTCAGTCGATTCCTCTGACGGACCTGAAATGATGAGTGGTGTCCTTGCCTCGTCAATCAGGATGCTGTCCACTTCGTCAACTATTGCATAGTTCAGCTCCCTCTGGCAGTAGTCTCCAATCTCGTACTTCATATTATCCCTGAGGTAATCAAAGCCAAACTCGTTGTTTGTTCCATAGGTTATATCAGCGCCGTATGCCTCCTTGCGGGAGCATGGCCTGAACCGGTCTTGCTGTTTGTCGTCAGAGCGGGACTCGGGGTCATAAAAAAAGGAAGCATCATGCTGTATGACACCGACAGAGAGGCCGAGGTGATGATATAGGGGGCTCATCCACTGGGCATCCCTCTTTGCAAGGTAATCATTGACTGTCACCACATGGACGCCTCTTCCATCAAGGGCATTCAGATAGACGGGCATGGTTGCAACAAGGGTCTTGCCTTCACCAGTCTTCATTTCAGCGATCTTTCCCTCGTGAAGGACTATGGCTCCGATAATCTGAACATCAAAATGCCTCATATGGAGAAGCCTTCTTGATGTCTCCCTCACGAGCGCAAATGCCTCGTAGAGGATGTCATCAAGGGTCTCCCCTTTCTCGATCCTCCGCTTAAACTCTTCTGTCTTGTCCCTCAGCTGGGTATCTGAGAGCGCAGTGAAATCAGGCTCCAGGCTGTTAACACGATCAACCATGGGCCATATCCGCTTAATCTCCCTGTCATTCTTTGTTCCGAATATCTTTTTAAGAATAGAAACCATACTTTAATTTTAAATAATCAGCGAGGTTTAATGCAACAAGGGATGCGGGGATTTTCCGGCCGGCCTGCAGGATAAACAGCAGCTTTCCGTAATCTCACAAACTCCTTGCCTCTACCAGCCCCTCCTTCATCACTAATATAAAAACGACAGTCAGGCCGGTAAGTGCACCAAAGATATTTATGAGTCTGAAATACAGAAGTGCTGTAAGTATAACAAAGACTATCAGTAGCCTGAACATACTGAAAAAGAGGAGTTTCCCCATTGCTCCCCGCGCTGCCTCGGGATTCGTCAGTCCGAGCACCCCCCAGTGAAGACCCTTCAGGTTAACAAGGGCGAGGGCCCCGCCTGTCAGAATACTGAGGGGCAGTCGTTTCCATTCTATCAGGGCAGACAGTAGGGAGAGGGGAACGAGTATGAGAACCGCCTGCCTATTTATCCTTTTTATCATCTTCACGTTCCATTCTCCTTGCATATCTGAACAGCTCCCTGAACCCCGCAATTATCCCCAGAATAAAAAACGTTATTGTGAGGTAGGGAGATGTTCCGAATAATTTATCAAGACCATACCCGATGGCAAACCCCACAAAGGTAGCGGCCACGAGATTCAACGGGATTACGCTTGCATCCATGAGCTGCCGCCAGAGCTCCTTTTTCCTCTTTTCCTCCATCTGTCAGCCCCCTGCAGCCAAAACAGATATCCGGGGCTTTGGAACTTTTATATTCAGGTCCGCTATCAGGAGGAATGATTCTCTCGGTTTACAGGAGACTTCCAGGATCTTATTCGGGGGGTATAGTGTCACAATTAAATTTTAAAACAAATAAGGTTAAAAAATCCCGGGATGGCAGGTTGATCCCTGCCATCCCGGGGTTGGTAACATTTATTCTGGTAGCTTTTATTTATGATACTTCAGCGAGGGGATGAATTTGTTGATAACCCAGAAGAGGCCAAAGGGCATCAGAGCAATGGTAAGTGCACCAAAGAATCCTTCCTTATACATCTCAATGCTGTCGGGAATAAAGGGCAGTTTGTAATGCATGTATCCGGCAAAGGAGAGAGAGAATGCCTGTCCGCCGATCACAACATTCCACCTCATCATAAACACACCGAAGATAACCAGAATAAGGGCGAGAGTCGTTCTCCTTATCGTTAGTCCTGGTATCACGAGCATAAGAAACGGAAGAAGGTTGCCGAAACCATACTGGAGTATAAAGATATCAACAAAATCCTTCCCGTATATAACGGAGCGGAGTATTTCCCAGGACTTCACAGCTGTGTAGCCCCTGAATACAAGGTCAAGAATCTCCAGGGTTATTGCAGCTATCATAAAGCCGACAAGGTACCTTGAGGTGTTTTTGATAAGATCGATCTCTGCCCCGCCAACATCTGCAGCCGTAACCTCCCAGGATTTTCTGGAGGTCTTGATCCTGAACTTCTTCCACTCCATTATCACAATGTATGTGAACATACAGAGGGCGATACCGGAAACAATGGCCGACATGATAAATATTACCGGCATAAGCGGTGTCATCCATAGCGCGTTCGCCTTAACCGAGCCGAATATGAAACCAGCATAACCGTGCAGGAAGCATGCAACAGGTATACCGATTCCGGCAAGGATTTTTATTGCCTTCTCGTCCTTATGCAAGGCCTTCTCACCGATATCATAAGCGCCGAGTGTGAGGACTGAATAGAGCAACTGTTTGAGGCTGTTACCGATGCCGTCCTTGCCCTTTAAGGCAATGGACTGTTCAACAAAGAATTTCCTGTAGACAAACCAGATCTCGGTAGCCACGATTATTGAATATGAGAAGAAGACTATGCCGAAGGCGGAGATTGCAGAGGTGAAATGCGGGGTAAAGAAGACCTCCATTCCCCTCAACGGCTGCTGCAGATGAAACATCAACGGCATGGGCGCTACTATAAGCAGGGCAAAAGAGAAGACAAGGGAGAACTTGGCCATATCCTTAAGGTCTTCCAGTCCAAAGACATGGTAGAGAGATGAAAGGACAAAGGCACCTGCGACCAGCCCTGTCATTAATGGGTACATGACTATCTGTATGCTCCAGTAAATATACTCATTGGGGTAGACAAAGAGATCTTTTACTGTCCATAAAGCTTCCGGGTACGTCCATGCTTCTGTCATTTTATCACCTCACATTTTCATCCAGGCCAATATAGTAAACCTGGGGTTTGGTTCCGTATTCATCTTTTAAGACAGCAACCCTTTCCGTCATGATCGTCTTTGTAACGGGATCATTCGGGTCTTTCAGATTACCTATCTTCCTTGCACCGAACGGACATGCATCCACACAGGCTGTCTTCATGCCTTTACTGATGCGGTGATAACAGAAAGTACACTTTTCTGCCACCTTGTATACAGGATGGAAAAACCTCACGCCATAAGGGCATGCCATAATACAGTAACCACATCCAATGCACCACGTCCTGTCGATAAGCACAACACCGTCTGCTGTCTGATAGGTGGCGCCAACAGGGCATACCTGAACACAGGGTGGGTTCTCACACTGATTGCAGAGCTTTGGAACAAAGTAGGCCTTTGCAACCTCCTTTGGCTCTATTACCTCGTCCTGTATCTTCAACTCAGTAAACCCATCCCTTCCCCCCAGTGGCGTATCTGCAACCATACGCCCGTCCTTGAGGATCAGGTATCTCTCAACCCAGGTCCTGGTGACAGGGGCATCATAAGGAATTTCGTTCTCTATCTTGCATGCCTTCACGCAGAACCCGCAGCCAACACACTTGTAAGTGTCAACTATGAACCCCCACCTCACATTGGCAGCCTCAACAGCGGCCTTTGCCTCAGCAGGGCTCAGGAACTTGAAGGCACTCAGTGGAAGTGCCGATGCAACTGCAACTTTGAGTGTGGACATTAAAAAGTCTCTTCGCGATATACTCATTACCAACCCTCCATATCTGGTTTATGCGGGTTATGACACATACTGCACTCCATTCCCACATTATGTTCTTCCGGATTGATGCCTTTGATCTTTGCCCTCTGTGTCCGTGGATAAAGGAGCTGGGCATGGCATCTGATACAGAGCGACCTGCTTTTGTTTACAACGAGCTTTGCGGGATCTTCAGGGTGGTCAATAGCAGGACCATGACAGTTTTCGCACTGGATTATCTTGTGCTTTGAAGACATGATGGATTCATACTTGTCTGAATGGCAATCCTTGCAGTACTTTCTCGTCTGATACTTTACCTTGAATGCCTTCCAGTCAGCCTCATTGCTCTTTCGATGATAACCGTACATGAACCCTCTTTCCTGAATTCCAAAATCCGACGGAACAATAAGGTATCGTGCGACAAGGATAAGTGCAACAACACCTATCACTACCCACAGGGGCCGTAAGACATGACTACTCATAAACGTGCCTCCTCTTGTTTTAATTATGTAAGTTTATAACTCAAATATCAGAAACTCTACACTGCTAGCCCTGGGGGCCAATAAAAGTAAGCGGATCCCTGTATTCATGGCATTGAGTACAGGTAGTTTTTGCCTGCTCCTTTGTCACCCTCCAGGAATGCGGCAAATGACAGCTTTTACATTCAAGCCCCATTGTCTGGATATGCAGCTTGTGTCTGCCCACGTTCAGTATCCGTGGATGACAGTTCAGGCAAGTCCCATAGACCGGCATTATCTTTGCGTGAGGCTTATGGCACTTGTAGCAGAAGAACTGCATTGGTGCATCCTTGGGGACATTAATCTTGTCGGCCTTCTTGATCATTGCCTTGTTCGGCAGAAAGAACTGGACATCGATAGTGTCATCAGCTATCAGTTCTTTTCTTATCGCATCAGAACCGTGACAGAAAAGGCATTTCTTTCGCCCGGGCCTCAGGTCCACCGTCCTGTCAGTATGGCAGTTCAGACATGCAAGACCCTCCATTCCAATACCATGCACCTCCTTGCCCTGATGGCATCGGAGACAGAATCTTTCCTCTGGTGTAAACTTGTGCACTTCATACCCGTGACACTTGGAGCACTCTATTTTTTCCATGAAGTAATGCTTTGCATGCATCCTGGAGTCGTTTATCTTTTTTGCATCCGGATACTTTTTGTCTGTCTCCCAATGACATTCAATGCAATACTTCCAGGGAACTATTATCTTGCCGTGCCTTGGCGGAACACTCTTGGGTCTGTGGAGGACAAAAGTAATAAGGAGTCTGTTCTGTTCGGGAATGGAAAGATGATGACACTCGTGACAGTTGATTCCGGTATGTTCACTCTTCTTCCAGGCATCATAGGCAGGTTTCATAAGATGGCAACTGATACAGAACTTCGGGTTGTTCTGGGTGAAATCATAAAACTTGAAGGCTACTACACCACCACCGATAATTATTACAAGGAGCAGCACAGCAATAATTATCTTTCCCTTTAAAGTGAGGCTTTCTTTTACCCAACTGAACCACTTCATCGCTTTCACCTCATAGGTCGTTGGTTTTCTGTTAGTGGGTCACCGGCTTTTTATTATTTTTTTATTTAGGTTTTAGCCAGCGAGCATCACGACAGACGCTATATATCTTTCATCGCCTCGTACGCAGCCCCTATAGTCTTGTCAATATCCCGGCCGGAATGTGCAAGTGAGATAAACCCTGCCTCAAACTGGCTCGGAGCAATATTCACCCCCCTGTTCAACATCCCCCTGAAGAACTTTGCAAAACTTTCAGTATCGGAAAGTTTTGCAGTACTGAAATCATGGACATTCCTGTCTGTAAAATACGTACAGAACATGGTTCCTGCCCGGTAAAACCTGGTCTTTACACCCGCCCGCCTTGATGCATCTCTAAGCCCTTCCTCCAGTGCCTTGGCCTTTCCCTCCAGCTTTTCATACACCCCTTTTTTAGAGAGCACCTTCAGTGTCTCTATGCCAGCGGTCATGGCAAGGGGATTGCCTGAAAGAGTGCCTGCCTGATACACAGGTCCAACAGGTGAAATCTCTGACATAATCTCTGCCTTCCCCCCATAGGCGCCTACAGGGAGACCGCCACCTATCACCTTGCCAAGACACGTCATGTCAGGCTCTATTCCATAGTATTCCTGGGCCCCTCCATAGGAGACCCTGAATCCTGTCATAACCTCATCAAAGATAAGAACAATCCCGAACTTTTTTGTAAGCCTCCTTAAGCCCTCAAGAAAACCCTTTTTCGGAAGGACACATCCCATATTTCCGACCACGGGCTCAATAATTACGCAGGCTATATTCTTCCAGTCCTTCTCAATAAGACCCTTTAAAGTCTTAAGATCATTGAAGGGTACTGTCAGTGTATTCCTTGCATAAGACCCTGGAACACCCGGACTGTCCGGAACACCAAAGGTGGCTGCACCTGAGCCTGCCTTTACCAGAAGGCCGTCGGCATGGCCGTGATAGCATCCCTCAAACTTGACAACCTTGTCCCTTCCCGTAACCCCCCTGGCTACCCTTATTGCACTCATGGTTGCCTCGGTGCCCGAGTTTACCATCCTTACCTTATCCATAGAGGGGTAGGCCTTTAGAACCATCTCTGCAAGTTTTATCTCAAGGGCTGTCGGGGCCCCGTAACTCGTTCCAAGCTCAACCGCTGCCTTCAATGCCCTGACCACCCCGCGATTGGCATGACCAAGTATCATCGGACCCCAGGAGAGTACGTAATCTATATATACGTTACCATCCACATCATGGATCTTCGAACCCTTTGCTGAAGCAATAAAGAGAGGACTGCCCCCAACTGCCTTAAAAGCCCTGACAGGACTATTGACTCCCCCGGGGATAACTTTTTGTGCTCTTCTGAAGAGTTTTTCTGATTTATTCCGTTTCTTCATAATTTCTTCACAATTTTTTTTAAAAATAGAAGTATTTTCAATCTGCCCCTTAAGGCCACATAAATCTATCACAACCATGCTGTTTTTGTCAAAAAAAATCCGCCCTAAAGCTATTTAAAACTCTAATAAGTCTATATTGTTTGAAGCCTGGGCACTCAAAAGTTTAACAAACAAAAACATTGTCCGTCATAACATGGCAATCGCAGGTCATAGCCGAAAAAATACAAATAAAACTACCAGAAGACATAAAATGATGATGGCCTTAATAACATATTCGCATAGATAATATTTTTATGCAACCATCCGGGATTTTCAGGCAGCGGGATAAAGTTTGCTGTTTTATGTTTTATGTTTTATGAGTGATTTCATAGCATCCTTAAGCCTTGGCTGTATCACGGGCAGCCCTTTTCATCTATATAATAATTCGTAAGGGCCGAAGGAGCCGGGGCTGATGCCACAACATCTGAACCCGGCATTGCACACCTGCTTGCCTCGGGAATCCGGCCCCGGTTCTTCATTAAGACTGCATTCCCTAAAAAGGGCCGGGTATGACAATATGTTCCGGACACAGGTATAATTTAAGTATGAGGCCGAGGCTGTACTTGAAGACCGGCAACAGGGTCAGGCACCTCAGATACGATTCCTGGGGTGAAGGGGTTGTAGTGGAAGAGAAGCGTTCTTTGCTGGAAGGGGGCTTCTGTTTCGTAAAGGTCCTTTTTGAGGACGGAGAAGAGAGGTCTTTTATCAATAACCTTGACAATGAATGCTGCTGCTACTACGCAGGGCTAAGACTTCTTTAAGAAAACCCTCATGCATGTGACTTTAATGTATATTTATGCATATTAAAGAAAAGAGTTAACTTCTGCAGGTAACCTGCTAATTAGTCAGTGCATTTTCTTGACAAATATTTCAAAAGATGTTTTAATTATTTAATAATGATTTCTAATAATCTTATACCTGTAAAGTATACGGCATCTGTACTCATTGTGGATGATCTGCAGTCCGACACAGAACTGATCGAGGCAGTCTTTAAATCAGACGATTTCCGTGTCTTCAAATCAGCTCATCCTGTCGAGGCAATAGACATATTCGAAACCAGTCAACCTGACATTGCTATCATTGATATTACAAGGCCTGATATCAACGGCTTCCAGCTATGTCAGATATTCAAGGACAGGGCAGGACGAAGGTTTTTCCCTGTCATACTCATTGCTGCTCACAGCGACAGAGGGAGCAGGATAAAAGGGCTTGAATCAGGAGCTGATGATTTTATCAGCAGCCCCTTTGACCCCAGGGAATTTTTAGCCAGAATCCGCTCTTTACTGAGACTGAAACATCTCCATGATGAGCTGGAGCATTCAGAAAATATCATCCTTACACTTGCAGCTACCCTTGAAGTCCGTGACCCTCATACGCAGGGGCATTCGACCAGGGTTGGTGAGTTCTCGAAGGAGTTTGGAGATTATCTGGGACTTTCCCTTCAGGAGCAGGAACTGTTGCGCAAGGCAGGCCTCCTGCACGATATAGGAAAAATAGGTTTGAGCAAGGACCTGTTCCTCAAACCTCCCCCTCTTACGGATGAAGAGATGGAAATAATAAAGAAACACACAATTATTGGTGAGCAGATATGTAAGCCCCTGCATTCACTCCGGGAAGTCCTTCCGGCAATCAGACACCACCATGAGAGGTGGGACGGGAATGGTTTCCCTGACGGATTAAAGGGTGAGGATGTCCCTTTGCTGGCAAGGATCCTCTCAATAGTTGACTCCTTTGATGCCATGTTCTCCGAGCGTCTCTACCGGGAAGGCCGCACTGCATTTGAGGTGCTGGAGGTCATGGGAGAGGAAAAACACCTTGGACAATGGGACCCCCGGTTACTTGAGCATTTTATAGAGATGATGAACCTGACAGGACATGATCTCCTGGGGCTCGGTGCCGGAGCTGACGTGAGGCCTGATGAACAAAAGGAACCCTTACTCCTCTGATCTGCTCTGCGATGTGGTCTGCACCCCCCTGGGCCACCTCTATCTGACGTATATCCTTAAAGGTAATCAGGCAGACTCTGTTCATCTGACAGACATTGGTTTCACCAGGCATGGAAAGAGAGCGGCCCCCACCTGTCACGGAACCCCACCGGCCGTTGCTGCAAAAAAAACCCCCCTGCCCGAGTATATCAAGGAACAGGTGACGGACTATTTTGAGGGAAAGCTGAGGAAGTTCGACATCCCGTTTATCCTTTCGGGAACGGATTTTGAGAAAAAGGTCTGGCTGACATTGAATGAAATACCCTATGGAGAGACCCGGACATACAAATGGCTTGCAGAGAGGCTTGGCTCTCCCCGGTCTGTAAGGGCGGTCGGCCAGGCCCTCGGCAAAAATCCCCTGCCCATAATTCTTCCCTGCCACAGGGTTATTCAATCGGACGGCAAATTGGGTGGCTACTCCTCGGGTATCGGGATCAAGAGGAGGCTACTTGAGCTCGAATACTATAGCTCCCTCTGACTTCTCTGCCCCTCAATAGCGATGAGATAGTAATAGACAGGGATACAGAGTTTGAACGGATTTAATTATCACTTTTGTCTCACCTGGATGGTGAGGCGTGATAATTACCTCGGAGTCCCGGCAGGACGCTGGGACGAGAATGAGTGAAAACTCTGTATCCCTGTCTATTACCAGAAGTTGACAGGTTTTATAACTGCAATCTTAGGTCTGCCCCGAATTCTGACTCGAATTCTTGAATTTTTTCCCTTTGTTATGTTAATCTGTATGGCATTATCTGAAGCTGCAGCATTGACAATATCCTGCAGTTTTCTGCAGAAAATCTAAAACACACGCCTTAAAACCTCTCCTGACCGGTTTGCGGGACAGATACAAGTGCCCGGAGTTCAGGGGAAGAGGCGGAGGAAAAAAACCAGGAGGAAGGGAGAACCATGTCAGTTGTAACTATGAAAGAGTTGTTAGAGGCCGGCGTTCATTTTGGACACCAGGTCAAGAGATGGAATCCGAAGATGAAGCGTTACATCTTTGGTGAGAGAAACGGTATCTATATTATAGACCTTCAGAAGACCATGAAGGGCCTTGAAAGCGCCTATAATTTTCTGAAGGGCCTGTCAATGTCCGGTCAGACCGTCCTTTTTGTGGGAACAAAAAAACAGGCGCAGGACTCAATCAAGGACGAGACAGAGCGGGCAGGGGCTTTTTATGTTAACCAGAGATGGCTTGGCGGCATGTTGACCAATTTCACCACGATCAAGAAGAGCATAGAGAAGCTGAAAAATATTGAAAAAATGAAGGAAGACGGTACATACGAGGCACTTACCAAAAAAGAGGTAGCAAAACTGGAAAAGACCCGGACAAAGCTTGAGAAAAACCTGGGGGGGCTTAAGAACATGCAGACACTTCCCGGGGCCCTGTTTGTTGTTGACCCGAGAAAAGAGAGGATAGCTGTTCAGGAAGCAAGAATCCTGAAGATCCCAATTGTGGCTATTGTTGATACAAACTGTGACCCGGATGAGATTGACCATGTTATTCCGGGAAACGATGATGCCATAAGGGCAATAAAGCTTATCACCTCCAAAATGGCTACTGCAATCCTTGAAGGACAAGAGATCCTGAACAAGGAGATAGAGGCAAAGGCTGAAGAGGCCAGGATAAAGGAAAAGATTTCGCAGGAAGAAGAAGAGATGGCGGCTGTAAATGAACCGGCAATACCACCGATAGAGGCAGCGCCACAAACAGAGGAGGTTGCAGAATGACTGTCACTGCTGATATGGTGAAACGGTTAAGGGAGCAGACAGGCGCCGGAATGATGGACTGTAAAAAGGCCCTTTCAGAAAGCAACGGTGACTTTGATAAGGCCATAGATGCATTAAGAAAAAAAGGGCTTGCTGCTGCTGAGAAGAGGGCGGGAAGAAAGGCATCTGAAGGGCTGATAGTCTCCTACATACATATGGATAAAATCGGTGTTCTGATTGAGGTAAACTGTGAGACTGATTTTGTTGCGAGAACCGATGATTTTCGTCAGTTTGTCAAGGATGTTGCCATGCATATAGCGGCTGCAAATCCACGGTACCTATCAAGAGAGGATATCCCTCAGGATGTCATTGAAAGGGAGAAGTCCATATACAGGGATCAGACAAAAGACAGGCCCGAACATGTTGTAGAAAAAATAGTTGAAGGAAAGCTTGAAAAGTTCTATGCGGAAAATTGCCTGCTGGACCAGGTATTTGTAAAGGATCCGGACCAGAAGAAGAAGATCAGGGATATCGTGACAGAGATGGTCGCAAAATTTGGAGAAAACATCATTGTCAGACGCTTTACACGTTTTCAGCTTGGTGAGGAACTTGAAGGTTAAACCCAAAATTAAATCCAAAATTAAACCAAAGGTTAAATACAGAAGGATTCTCCTGAAGTTGAGCGGAGAGGTCCTGATGGGGCAGAGAAGTTACGGGATTGACGCCACCACTGTGGACTTTATGGCCAGCGAGATTAAGGGCATTCACAAGCTCGGCATTGAGGTGGCAGTTGTCATTGGCGGGGGCAATATCTTTCGTGGTGTTGAAGGCTCTGTAAAGGGGATGGAGCGTGCAACCGCTGACTATATGGGTATGCTGGCCACGGTAATAAATGCACTTGCTCTGCAAAATGCACTGGAGAAGGCAGGGGTTCCTACAAGGGTGCAATCCGCTATTGAAATGAGAGAACTTGCAGAACCATACATCAGGCGCAGGGCCGTCAGGCATCTGGAAAAGGGACGGGTCGTCATCTTTGCTGCAGGTACGGGTAATCCCTACTTCACAACTGATACGGCAGCCTCTCTCAGGGCAATGGAGATCGGGGCTGAAATCATTCTTAAGGCCACAAAGGTTGATGGTGTGTATTCTGCAGACCCCTTCAAGGATCCTGATGCGAAAAAGTTCAAGAAGATCAGCTACATGGATGTATACTTAAGAAGGGGTTGAATGTAATGGATTCAACCGCCATATCCCTCTGTATGGACAATGCCCTGCCGATTATGGTATTTAATGTAAGGAAGAAGGGTAATGTAAAGCGGGCCATGGAGGGAAAGAACATAGGGACCATTGTTGGAATGAGTTAACAGGAATCTCCTGGCAAAGAAGAATTTCTGCAACTTGCTTATAGATGGATGAACCCTGTGGAGGGATAAGATGGATAGGGAATTGAAGAAAAAGGCAAAAGAGAAGATGGAGAAGGCAATAGAAGTATTGAAGAAAGACCTTGGCTCTATCAGGACAGGCCGTGCCTCCACCTCTCTGCTGGATAGTATTTCAGTTGATTATTATGGCACACAGACGCCTCTGAACCAGGTTGCATCACTCTCTGTCCCCGAACCACGCGTGATAGTCATTCAACCCTGGGAGCAAGCTTTGATCCCTGTTATCGAGAAAGCCATCCTTCACTCTGACCTCGGGCTTAACCCTTCAAACGACGGCAAGGTCATAAGGATTGCCATCCCCCCGCTGACGGAAGAGCGGAGGAAGCAGCTTGTCAAGGTCGTGAGGAAGCGTGCAGAGGAGGCAAGGGTTGCAATAAGAAATATCCGCAGAGAGACCAATGAAGGACTGAAAAAACTCGAGAAAGATAAACATATCAGTGAGGATGACATCAAGCGGGGGCTTGAAGAGATACAGAAGCTTACCGATGCCTATATAAAAACAATAGATGAGGTGCTGCATCACAAGGAAAAGGAGATAATGGAAGTATAGGCAGGCAGAACAGTCTGCTTATTTCTACTTACTTTCTAGGAGGAGGCACTATGAATGCAAATTTTATGGTAAAAGTTGAAGATGCGAGGTTACCGGACATACAGAAGGCATTGAAGGCAGCCGGCATAAAGGTCAGAAGTATTGTGGAAGTATATAAAGAAGGCGTGGCAGAGAAGAAAGAGGTGGATAATGCCAAGAAAGAAGGCTAAGAGCAAAGAGCCTGAAGAGAGTGAAGAGCAGAGAAAGGAACGGCTGAGGAAACTGCTCATCGCCAGGAGGCAGGAAATTATCAGGGAGGCAAAAAACGAGATCGGGAAGTTCATCAGGGGAGAGAACAGGCAGCTTGCAGAGACAGCCCTTGATGATGGAGACTGGTCTGTTGTTGATTTGGCCGAAGACCTCAACCTGCAAAAACTGACAGTTCACAAGCAGACCCTCAACAAGATAGACGAGGCTTTAAGAAAATTGAATGAGGGCACTTACGGTATTTGTGAAGACTGTGGCTCTGAAATCAGCGAAGAGAGGCTGAAGATAATTCCCTTTGCAATATACTGTGTTGATTGTATGGAAAAGAGGGAAGAGCTTGAAAAGATCGAGAGAGAGGAAAGGGGAATCTAATAAAAGACCCTTTCGAGAAAGAGCCCTCTGGCAGGAGCCGCAGGACCGGCGGTTCTCCTGTCCCTTGCCTCAAGTATACCGCTTAGTCCCTCAGGACTTATCCTGTTTCTTCCAACCTCAATCATGGTGCCCGCAATATTGCGCACCATGTGTCTCAGGAAGGCATTTCCATTAACCGATATCCTGATAAAGGAACCTGAAAAAACCGCAGTCAGAAACTCTATCGTATTCATCTGCTCTACCTTTATATCGTATATCTCCCTTACCGGTGATCTGGCGCCGCAACCGGAGGCCCTGAAAGAGGTAAAGTCATGCCTGCCTGTAAGACATGCTGCTGCCTTGATCATCCTTTCACTGTCAAGCCTGTATTTGCAGAAATAGCTGTACCTTTCCGTAAAGGGGTTTCCCGTCTCCGAGCAATCGATCAGATAGAAATAGCTCTTCGCCTTTGCGCTGTACCGCGGATGGAAATCATCAACGGCATAATCAGACGAAATTATCCTTATGTCCCGGGGGAGCATTCCATTCAGGGCCTTCTGAAAAACCCGGGGCGGGTATTTAGATGCCGTGTCAAAGGATGCCACCTGCTGCAGTGCATGAACCCCTGCATCCGTCCGCCCTGCTGAAAGCACCACCGTCTCCTCGCCGGTCATCTTTCTCAGCCCTGCCTCAATGACTCCCTGTATGGTAACCCTGTCAGGCTGCACCTGCCAGCCGGAGTAGTCTGTACCGTCATACTGCAGTATTAATTTAATCCTTCTCAGTGCCGTGCGACCTCCTCATATGTGATAGCCTTGTTGAGGCTAACAGATATGAGCGTCTAAAGGCAAACAGGACTGTTTC
>JAADGU010000118.1 GCA_013152195.1 Nitrospirota bacterium | reverse complement strand
GTTCGTCAACCTTGCCTTCCAGGGCTGCCTCTGTAAGGACACGGGTGGTTTCCTGGAACGAAGCTGCGGCCACCCAGCTGTATGTTGACAGGGATGCCTTGGTTATTCCGAGCAGCATCGGCTTACCGGTTGCAGGCTTTCCGCCCTCGGCCCTGACACGGTCATTCTCTTCAATGAACTCCAGCCTGTCCACCTGATCGCCTATCAGAAACACAGTGTCTCCGGGATCCTCGATCTTTATCTTTCTCATCATCTGTCTTACTATAATCTCGATATGCTTGTCATTAATGGTAACCCCCTGCAACCTGTAGACCTTCTGCACTTCGTCCACCAGGTAAGCCTGAAGTTCCCTTGGTCCAAGTATATCCAGTATACTGTGAGGGTTTACAGCCCCATCCATCAGGGGCTCCCCTGCCCTCACCCAGTCCCCTTCATGCACGGTCACATGCTTTCCTTTCGGGATCACATATTCCTTAACGGTATCCCCAGCCCTGACCACCACAACTCTCTGACCCTTGGGGGCACTCTTAAACTCGACTATACCGTCTATCTCTGAAACAATTGCATGCTCTTTGGGTTTTCTCGCTTCAAAGAGTTCGGCAACCCTCGGAAGGCCGCCTGTAATATCCTTTGTCTTTGTAGTCTCCCTGGGTATCTTTGCCAGTATGTCGCCAGGCCTCACTATATCGCCCTTTTCCACAAGGACATGCGCTCCGGCAGGCAGGAGGTATCTCGCAAGGTGATTGGTTCCGGGTATCTTTAATGTGGCCTTCCCATGCTCATCTTTTATAGAGATACGGGGTCTCATATTCGAAGGATAGTCAATAATGACCTTCTGGCTGAGACCGGTTACCTCATCAACTTCTTCTTTCACTGTAACACCCTCAATTATATCACCCAGGGCGATACGTCCTCCCAGCTCTGTCAGAATGGGCACTGAATATGGATCCCACTCAACAAGCTTCTGACCTATCTTGACCGTCTGTCCGTCATCCACCAGCAACCTTGCACCATAGACAAGATTATACTTCTCTTTTTCCCTTCCCTGATTATCCACAACAGCAAATGTAGCATTTCTGTTCAGTACAACAAGAATCCCTTCCCTGTTACGAACAGCATTGATATCTATAAACTTTATCTTGCCGGAGTTTTTGGCCTCAAGCACAGCCTGTTCAATAATCTTTGTTGCAGTTCCACCTATATGGAATGTCCTCATCGTAAGCTGAGTGCCTGGCTCACCAATGGACTGGGCTGCCATAATCCCCACAGTCTCTCCATTCTCAACAAAAACACCCCTGCTGAGGTCCCTGCCATAACAGGTAGCACATGCACCAAATTTTGTCTGACATGTCAGCACAGACCTCATCTTTATGCTGCCGACACCTGCATCTGCTATATTCTTGACAGCCACCTCGTCTATTGCTCCGTTTCTCTTGAGAATCACCTCAGACGTTAAGGGATCCCTGACATCTTCCGCTGCAGTCCTGCCGAGGATTCTGTCTTCAAGGGATTGTATGATTTCACCGCCTTCGATCAGGGCTGTCACCACTATACCATCACGGGTTCCACAGTCATGCTCTGTGATGATAACATCCTGTGCCACATCAACAAGTCTCCTGGTAAGATATCCGGCATTGGCTGTCTTAAGGGCAGTGTCAGCAAGGCCTTTTCTTGCTCCATGTGTAGAGATGAAGTACTGCAGCGGACTTACCCCTTCACGGAAATTTGCCGTAATCGGCGTCTCGATAATCTCTCCGGAAGGCTTGGCCATCAGTCCCCTCATCCCGGCAAGCTGCCTTATCTGGGCAGCCGATCCCCTTGCACCTGAATCCGCCATCATAAAGATACTGTTAAAAGACCTCCGCTCCATCAGTTCCTCTTCACTGAATTCTTTGCCATCCTCTGCACCCAGCTCCTTCATCATCTCCTCGGCAATCCTCTCGGTAACATTGGCCCAGATATCAATAACCTTGTTGTACCGCTCCCCGTGAGTAATAAGACCGTCCGAGTACTGCTTATAAACCTCCAGAACCTGTTGTTCAGCCTGTTTGATAAGTTCAGCCTTCTTGGAAGGAATATGCATATCCTCAATACAGATGGATATGCCTGATCTCGTGGCGTATTCAAAACCGAGTCTCTCAAGGTTGTCAAGAAATACGACAGCCGTCCTCATCCCGACATTCTTGTAACAATGATCAACAAGATTCTGTATCTCTTTCTTGCTCAGCTCCTTATTGATTGAGGAAAAAGGAATTTCTTTCGGAAGTATCTCACCAAAAATGACCCTGCCGACTGTAGTCTCCGTCAACTCACCATCGATCCTGACCTTGATCCTTGCATGCTCTGTCACGACTTCAGCATTATAGGCATCCCTTACATCTTCAGGGTCAGCAAAGACCATACCCTCTCCCTTGGCACCCCTTCTCTCCTTTGTAAGGTAATAAAGACCAAGGACCATATCCTGTGTGGGGAAAACAATGGGCTTCCCGTTAGCAGGTGAAAGCAGATTGTTTACAGACATCATCAGCACCCTTGCCTCTATCTGAGCCTCTATGGACAGGGGAACGTGCACTGCCATCTGGTCACCGTCAAAGTCGGCGTTGTAGGCCGTACATACAAGGGGATGGAGCTTTATCGCCTTTCCCTCAACAAGCACGGGATCAAATGCCTGGATGCCAAGCCTGTGAAGGGTCGGTGCCCTGTTCAGCAGGACAGGATGTTCCTTTATTACGTCTTCAAGTGCATCCCAGACTTCAGGCGTCTCCATCTCCACCAGTCTCTTTGCCTGTTTAATGGTTGTTGCATAACCTTTCTCCTCAAGCTTGTTGAAGACAAACGGCTTAAACAACTCCAGTGCCATAATCTTGGGCAGACCACACTGATGGAGTTTCAGATCTGGACCAACCACTATAACGGAACGCCCTGAATAATCGACTCTTTTACCCAGGAGATTCTGACGAAAACGTCCCTGTTTGCCCTTTATCATATCGCTTAGTGACTTCAGGGGCCTTTTGGATGAGGTCTTCATGGCACGCGTGCGTTTTGTATTGTCAAAAAGGGCATCCACAGCCTCCTGGAGCATCCTCTTCTCATTCTTGATTATCACGCTCGGGGCCTTGAGTTCCATCAGCCTCTTCAGTCTGTTATTCCTGTTTATTACCCTCCGGTAAAGGTCGTTGAGATCAGAGGTCGCAAACCTTCCGCCATCAAGGTGAACGAGTGGTCTGAGATCAGGAGGAAGCACCGGAACCACATCCAGTATCATCCACTCAGGCTTGTTGCCTGACTTTCTGAATGCCTCTATAACCTTAAGGCGCTTGGTAAGCTTCCTCTTCTGTCCAACGGAAGAGGATTCCTGAATCCTGGTCTTAAGCTCAACACTGAGGA
>JAADGU010000105.1 GCA_013152195.1 Nitrospirota bacterium | reverse complement strand
ACCTCCGCTCAGACGCCTGAAGCAGGGAGAGCTCCTTTTCATGGGATACGATCCCGGAGTCTACCTCCCTGAGGAGGGATTTTAACTCCTCTATTCTCTGATCAGCTTCGGAAATTGAGGCCTCAACCTCGGCAATTTCATCACTCTTTTTCTGAACAGATGCCTCAATCTCCCGGAGGTCCCTTCTGAGTCTCAGTATACCTGAACCACTGCCACAGAGCACTGCGCCTCCGGGCTCGAGCACCTCCCCGTTCAAGGTAACCACCCTCATGTGCGGGGGCATCTCCCCCTCACCTTTCAGCAATGCAATGGCGCTATCCACGTCCTCTGTCAGCAGATAATCCCTTAGCATGGATTTGACAAGGGGGGTGTATTTGTCCTCAGAGCGAACGAGAGAATCGAGAAACGGTGCAGCCTCTCTGTTCTTCATATGCCATTCACTGTTTGTTGCCTGCTGTTTTTCGTTATTCATCTGCCATGAGAAGAATGCGGTTCTCGGCAGGTTTCCACGATTGACCAATTTTACTGATTTTCTTATATCTTCTGTTGTTGATACTATAAATCCCTTTATCTTCTCTGACAGTGCAGCCTCGACGGCCTTCTCATACCTTGGATCCACCTCTACCACCTCAGACAGGGAAGCCATAAGACTGATCCCGGCCTTCTGAATCATCTCACTGTCGAGATTCCCTGTAACCATCTCCTTAAGGGACTGGATCCGCGACCGCAGGGAGGCCACTTCCTCCAGTTCCGACCTCTTCTGCCTCAGTTTCTCCACACCCTCTTTTCGTTCTGAAATCTCCCTGAGATATCCATCTCTCTTATCCCTCCATTGATCAAGCGCAGCGCTTCCCTTCCTGATATCCCCCTCTATACGCTCTATTTCAGCGTTTAACTCTGATATCCGTCTCCCGGTCTCCTCGGCCTCTCTTTCAGAGGTTGAGGCCCTCCTTGACTGGGCCTCGTGTGTGGTCTCAAGCCTGTTGAGTTCATTTCTTAACAGGCCAAGGGAGTCAGTAAACCTGAAAAGCTCTCTCCTCTTGTCGTCAATATCCTCTTCAAGCGAAAAAAGCCCCTCTTCCGCCTCTGAAAGTTCTTCCTTACGTTGAGATAACGTCTCCTTCAGGGAGTCGAGCCTCGCCTGGATATGTGCATCCTTCCCTGAAATCTCATCGGCACGCAGCCTCTTGTCCTCCAGCAGGTTTTTTGTCTCTTCAATCTGCCCCTGAAGGGTAATAATATAGTTACCAAGGTGCTCAATCTCTGTCCTGTTTACAGCTATAGCCCTCTCCATCTCCGAAATGCCCTTCTCGACGGTCTGAAGGTCTGTGTTTATCGCATCCACCTCTTTTTCCTTCTCGACCATAAGGATCCTCTTCTGCTGCAGGGATGACTCCAGTTGAGCCATAACAGCCCTCTTGCGGACCTCCTCCGTCTTCAGCATATCCAGCCTTCCGGAGACCTCCTGAAGGGACTGATTCATCCCGATATAGTCCCTCTTTGACGTCCTGAGCTCAATCTCCCTCAGGGCATCAATCAGCCTCTTGTATCTCTCAGCCTTTTTTGCCTGACGGTCAAGGGAATTAAGATGACGTTTAACCTCCGAGATAATGTCAATGACCCTCTGAAGATTCTGCTTTGAGGATTGCAGCTTGTTCTGGGCCTCAGCCTTCCTCACCTTGTACTTCATCACCCCGGCAACCTCTTCTATCAGGAACCTCCTGTCAACAGGCCTGGCATTAATGATCTCCCCTATCCTGCCCTGCTCCAGCACAGAATAGCTCTTCATCTCAAGGCCGGTATCAAGGAACATCTCCCTGATGTCCTTCAGACGGCACACATGTTTGTTTATAAGGTACTCACTCTCTCCCGAGCGGTAAAGACGCCTTGTGACCGTCACCAGCCTCTCACTGCCATTACCGTTACCCTGGCCATCCGGATACAAGCCTGACACAAAGAGGGTTACCTCTGCCATACCCCGGGGCTTTTTTGTCTGGGAGCCGTTGAATATCACCTCTTCCATCTTCTCTCCCCTCAGGGACTTTGCGGACTGCTCCCCCAGCACCCAGCGGAAGGCGTCAACTATATTGCTTTTACCGCAGCCGTTTGGGCCGACAATACAGGTCATTCCCGGATGAAGGGTAAAGATGGTCTTTTCTGCAAAAGACTTAAAACCTGTTAGTTCAATCTTTTCAACTCTCATTTACTGTGATTATACCTTCAATTCTTTAAATCAGGCAAGGCTGATAATTAAGGCAACGGGAGAGATGCTTGAGTGCAGGTAAAAGTAAAGAGGATATACCGGAATCTGATTAAATAGTGTCTGTGTATAAACACAACAATTGAGCCGTCATTCCCGCGGTCTGTTGAGCGGGAATCCACTCTTTTCAGTGAGTTCTGGATACCCGATTACAGACTTCGGGTATGACTAAAATAAAAAACAGCAGTTTATACACAGACTCTAATTTCTCTATTTTGATACCGGAAGTCATTGGCGCTTGACTTTTCAGAACAAAAGATGCCATGATTTATCAGGAATAATAATTAAGAGCATTCAGGAACAAGGAAGTTTCAGGAGTTTTTGTCACAAGTAGGGCCACAAAGACTTTGTGCTTTGTGGCCTTTTTTATTAAGGACTGGATTCCTCAGGGATTTGGTTTATTAAGCACTAAGTAAGGAGGTAAATCAGTATGGCAAACGGAACGGTAAAATGGTTCAATGAGTCCAAGGGTTTGGTTTCATAACCCAGGACGATGGTGCCGATGTTTTCGCGCACTATTCCGAGATTCAGGGCGATGGTTTCAAGAGCCTGGCCGAAGGCGACGTAGTAAGCTTTGATGTCGTTGAAGGCGATAAGGGCCCTAAAGCAACAAACATCGAAAAGCTGTAAATCCGGAAAGCAGGCCCCTGGGTAACGGGGCCTGCTTTTTCAATAGGCCGCTAAATCTTCTTGCTTCTCGATCTTTGAACACTCTTTGGTATTTTGGTTGTTGAATTTTCACTTTAATAACCGCATTTTTGAATATTTGGAAAAATTAATTAATTCAGGTGAGGCAACTATGGCAATGCGTTCTCCCATGTACAAGAACAACAAACGGAAAAAAGAATTGTCACGACAGAAAAAACAGGAAGAGAAAAGACTGAAACGCCAGAGCAGCGTTAAGGATGCTTCCCAGGAAGCAGAAGGACCGGAGACGGCAAAAAGTGAACCGGAATCATCTGAAGAGACGACTGACGTAACGGGTAACACAGAGGATTAATGGGCTATGCAGTAACAATAATAACCTTCAATTTGGTATTTTAAAAGGTTTAAACGAGCAGAATATGACAAATAGTTACACTGCAGGTGGATATATTGAGGCATGGTGTACAAAGTGCAGGCTGGAATTAGAGCATACAATTGTTGCCATGGTCGCCAATTCCCCCAAAAGGGTTAAATGTAATACCTGTGACTCACAACACAATTTTCGTGCTAAGCCGTCTGAAAAAAAGCGGATAAAGTCAAAAAAACCCCTTCAAAAAGTAAAAGCTCAGGAAATAAACTATGATGAGTTCATATCCCGACTAACAGATAATGAGCTTTCCAATGCCAAAAAATACAGAATAGAAGGAAGCTTTGAAAAAAATGAGGTTATAAACCATTCCAGGTTTGGAATCGGAATAGTTTCATCTGTAATCCAGAGCAATAAGGTAGAAATTCTCTTTAAGGATGGCCCCAGGCTGCTCGTCCAGAACAGGGAATCGGGATTGGGTACCGGAGTTTAGATTTTCAGCCGCAGTATTAATTAAAAAACCTTTAAAATAGACTCTTCATCCGAAAAGCTCCTTAACCTTCTTCCCTATATCCCCTGCCTTCATAAAGGCTGTACCGATCAGCAGTGCATCCACACGGGTCCTTGAAAAAAAATCCACATCCTCGCGTCTCTCTATCCCGCTCTCGCTTACCACGGTCTTTCCCTCGGGAATATCCTTCAAAAGTTCCACGGTTGTGTTGAGGTTAATCTCCAGTGTCCTGAGGTCACGGTTGTTTATGCCGATGACCGGGACATCAATGAGGAGGGCCGTGTCAAGCTCTTTCCAGTGATGAACCTCGAAGAGAACTGAGAGGCCAAGCTCTTTGGCAAGGTGAAAGAGTTCTTCAGCCTGTGACCTGCCCAGCATTGCAGCTATAAGCAGGATTGCGTCAGCTCCGTAGGCCCTGGCCTCATAAACCTGATATTCATCAAAGATGAAATCCTTCCTGAGCACCGGCAGTCCGGCAGACTCTTTCACAATGGGGATGTATTCAATACTGCCCTGGAAAAAATCCTCCTCAGTAAGCACCGATATGGCAGAGGCCCCACTCTCTTCATAGACAGCGGCAATTCCTTCGGGGTCAAAATCCTCCCGTATCAGGCCTTTTGAGGGCGATGCCTTTTTTATCTCGGCAATAAGCCGTAATTTTTCCCCTTTGGGTCTCCTTATGGCTGAGGAGAACCCCCGTGGGACAGGGGCATCCAGGGCTCTTGTCCTGATCTCGGCAAGCGGGGTCTTTGACTTGCACTCATCAAGCCTTGCCCTCTTTTTCTCAATAATTCCGTCAAGTATGCTCATAAACCTCTCCTCTCCTGTCAGGGTTAAATAGAGTCTGTGTATAAATATAAGAATTAGAATTGAGCCGTCATTCCCGCGGTCTGTTGAGCGGGAATCCAGTCTTTACAGTGAGTTCTGGATACCCGATTACAGACTTCGGGTATGACTGAAATAAAAAAACAGCAGTTTATACACAGACTCTACTTAACTGAATATCCCTTCCAATAACCGTATGTATCTCTGTGTTCCGAATAATTATTATACAATAAAACGGCGGAGCCATTGAGGGGAACACAAAAGAAGACACGGATTCAGCGATACGAACTGCATCAAGAAAAAAACATGGATCCCCATTCAATAAAATATTTGTAGAATTTGACATGAAATACTGTTAAACTTATTCAGGGGGACACCCCCGGAGACAGTTTTCTCAATAAGGGGGTAAGCGCTGTATCAACAGGAGGGGTTAATGAAGATACTGAAGACAGTTTTCAGAGCCGGCATGGTTATTACGGTTGCAGCAACCCTGTTTTCATCTGGATGCTCTGTTGATGGTGCATCACTTTTTCAGAAGGAAGGCTGCATCAACTGCCACAGATTTAAAGGGGCGGGCGGAAGCATCTGTCCTGATCTGACGGACGTTGCCAAGGGGAGGAGTGATGAGTGGCTGAGACAGCAGATTAAAGACCCTGGTGTAAACTATCCGAATTCCACAATGCCCGGGTTCGGGCATCTGTCGGAGAAAGAGATTCAGGCATTAATAGATTATTTAAAGAGCTGAGAAGGTGAAAGCTTGAGAGGAGTTCAGGTATGCCGAAGGCTATATGGATAACTGGCCTGCCCGGAAGCGGCAAGAGTACGGTGGCTGAGGCCTTCAAGAAAAGACATCCGGAGTTTGTAATACTGAGGATGGATGAGCTGAGGAAGATAGTCACCCCCAAACCTTCCTATTCAGAGACTGAGAGGGAGCTGGTGTACCGCTGCATTGTCTATACGGCAAAGACCCTTACAGGGCTCGGGCATGATGTTATTATTGATGCCACCGGAAACATGCGCAGGTGGCGCGAGCTTGCAAGGGAGCTAATACCTGACTTTGCCGAGGTCTACCTGAAGTGTTCCATTTCAGAATGCCGGAGGAGGGAGAGGCTCAGAAGAGAGACCCATGCTGCACCAAGGGATATATATGAAAAGAGCAAAAAGGGCTGGCCTGTCCCTGGTGTGACAGTGCCCTATGAGGAGCCGTTGAACCCTGAGGTGGTCATTGATACAGAGGTTACGGACATTGAGGGGGCAGTCCGGATTATGGAAGCAGCCCTTAAATACCGCTGAATCTGATTGTGCCGAGGCCTTTCAGTTCAACAAGAAAGAGGATACTGTAATCATCCGGCCTTTTGTTGAATGTTATGTTTATCCCCCAGCACTGGGCTGAGTAGTTTGCACTGAGCTTCAGATCCTCAAGCCCTCCCCCCTTGGCATCGTACCACAGGGCAGAATTCAGCGCCAGCCTGCTCGTTACAGGCAGAGATATCCCCCCTCTGTAAAAGAGAATATCATCGTCCCTTGAGTACCTCTGTCCAAATAAAAGTCCCACCCTGCCTGCCTTTAAAGAGGCACTGTAGTTGATCTGCTCAAAATCACCGGAGTTCGGGTTGTAAGAGGTGTCCAGTTTGAGATTAAGGGGGTGGAACAGGGCGGCTTCAAGCCTTATCAGACCAAAAGGGTTGTCTGCTTTGAGGATGTCATACAGGCCGGTCAGCCGAACAGAGGCTATCTGGCCGTTTCTGCCATAGAGGTAATTCCTGAAGCCAAAGTCAACAGCTGAAACCCTGCGATAGAGTTCTGTGCTGTCAAGCAGGGGAATATCGTCCTTAACGGGGGGGATAAACCTGTAGCCTATCTCAGGCTCAATGATATGGGTAAAGGCAGGGTATCTTTTCCTGAGCCTTGTGTGAAGCCTTAAGCTGTAGTCAAATGCCTCACGGCTTATGCTGTCAGGGAAATCATCTGAGTTGCTGATATTGTAAAGGGTCTCCCGCAAGCCGATGATCTGACTTAACTGTATGGAGTCCCCAAAGGAATGGTATATCCTGGGGTAGATATCAAACCGCTGAACCCTGAGGAGGTTTTTTGAGTAGAAATTGCTGTATGATGTTTTCAGTGAGAGGTATAATGGCCCTTTTTTCGAGGGATAGAGGGAAATACCGGCTTCCGGGGCCTTTTGCATAACATCTTCAGCAGATTCCTTGAGGTCCTGCCATGCCCTTCCAAAGAGATAGGCCCTCCCCTTTTTGAAGGGATAAAATACCTCTGCTGTGGATTCGAGAAATCTTCGTGTCCTCACCTGCACCTGTTGACTGTATTCCTGGTAGAAACTCCTGTCATTAATGTAGTGTATATTCAGAAAACCGGAGAGACTGTCCTTCCTGAAAAGCGTATGCTTTCCCTTGAACTCATAGAAATCCTTTCCAAGTGTTCTGTCCCTCAGGTGATAGAGCCACCATTGTCCGGCCCCCGCCTTTTTCTCAATATATCGGTATTCAAGCCCCTCGCCAATGCCCCTCCTGGTGTATAAGTCAAAGTAGAGAGTTGCATCCCTGTTGTCAGCGAGTGCCAGGAACAGGGGCTGACGGTAGAAAAAGCCCTTGTCGCTTCTGAACCCCGGCTCAGGCAGGAGGAGGCCGGTCTTTCGTTCAGTATAAATAGGGGCCCACAGTAACGGACTGTACAGGACCGGAAGACCCTTTATTCTGAAGAGCACATTTTTTGCCTTCAGCCTGTCCCCTATCCTCACATCGGTCTTTTTTGAGCTGAAACACCATGCAGGCAGAGGTGCATCACATGTTGTAAATGTGGCCTTTCTTATGACGTAGTTCTTCTCATCAAGCCGCTCGATCTCTTCAGCCCTGATATGATAATTATCCTTCTTGAAGAAGAGGCGCGCGTTATAGACAATGCCCCTATTTGTTTCTATATTAATATCAAGATTCTCTGCCTCTATAATGACCCACCTGTCCTCATACCTCACATTCCCCGATGCCCTGGCCTCTCCGGTTCTCTCCATATACTCCGCTTTTTCAGCCTGAAGAAGGGCATCCAGCCTCCTTATACGCACATCTCCCCTCAGGTAATAGACCTGCTGAGCTGCATCGTATGTCAGGAATTCCGCCTCAATGGAAGTTTCCACTTCCTCAGCACTGCTGAGGGCAGGGAAGAGGAAAAAGCCAAGCATTATTAATATAATTGCAAATTGTAGGTTTTTCATGTAGTTCATGTGGAGGGGTCAGGTCTTAACATTCAACATAAACTCTGAGCTCTCTCCTGCAGAGGATCAAAAAACGGATAGTTATGTTGAATGTTGAGACCTGACCCCTCCCTATCGATGCTCCCTTAATTTAGCAAGAACGGCCTTCTCTCCCATTGCTTCGCGTGCCTCCCCAACAGTATAGAAGGAACCTGTCACAAC
>JAADGU010000029.1 GCA_013152195.1 Nitrospirota bacterium | reverse complement strand
CAAATTCCTCAATCCCTGTCTTGTCAGAGACGCTTACTATTGTCCTCCTAACCCTTGGCATTTTATCCTCCGTTTTTACGAGTTATGGGTTGCAGGTTTAACTGACAACAAAAAGCACGGTATGATTTTAGCATCTTGCCTTTAAAGAGGTAAAGGCCCTGCCTTAATTAAACGCACCCCTGAGTGCCCGCACAACCTCCATCATATCCTCAGGCAACGGAACCCGGAACTCAAGCCATTTACCGGTAACAGGGTGACTGAACCCGAGGCGTTCAGCATGAAGCATCTGACGCGGTATCTTAAGCACCATATTATTAAGCCTCAGTGATGTTTTTTTCCCGTAGTCCCTGTCTCCAAGCACCGGATGCCCGAGGGCCGAGAAGTGTACCCTTATCTGATGGGTCCTGCCTGTGGCAAGTTTTGCCTCTATCATTGTTGCCATGTTGTAGCGTTCCAGAACCCTCCAGGATGTCCGGGCAGGCTTGCCCCTCTTTACCCTTGTGGACATCTTTTTTCTGTGCAGGGGGGAGCGGCCTATTTTGAGTTCAATCTCCCCTGCGTCTTCTTTCATGGAACCATAAACAAGGGCAATATAACTCCTCTCAATAGTCCTCTCCTTGAACTGACTTACAAGACCGAAATATGCCTCATCAGAGAGGGCTACCACTACAAGACCGGATGTGTCCCTGTCAATACGATGCACAACGCCGGGCCTCACCGGAGCACCAACTGTTGCAAGGCGGTCAGCGTGCCAGGCAATGGCATTCATCAATGTTCCCCCCGAATGCCCGGCCGCAGGATACATCACCATGCCCGGTGGTTTGTTTACAACTATAAGGTCTTCATCCCTGTATATCACCTCAATCGGTAATGGTTCCGCAACGAGTGTGGCCGTCTCCCTTTCAGGGAAGATTACCTGAATCCTGTCTTCCATCCTTACCCTGTAACTCGGTTTGACAGCCGTGCCGTTTACTGTAACAGCACCACTGCTGATGAGTTCCTGTATGGAGGAACGGCTCAGAGACGTTTTTGAAGAGAGATATACATCAATCCTCTGTCCGTCGTCATCCACTGAAACAGTGAAAGTCTGTTCCGTCATCCGCCTTCCTCCCTGAGGATAAGGGAGAGCAGGAGTCTTGCGCCTGCCTTGTCGAGTGGCTGGTTGCCGGAGCCGCACTGAGGGTCCTGCACACAGGATGGACACCCGCTCTCACAGGGGCACTCGTCGATAAACCTCATGGAGAGCGTTAGCCACGTCTGTGCCACATCAAAGGCATGTCCTGTAAGCCCAACGCCTCCCTCATATCCGTCATAAATAAATATTCCCGGTCCCCTGAACTGAGGATAATTGATATAACTTAATCCCCCTATATCCATCTTTTCACAGAGTGCAATCAGGGGCATACACGCTATTGCGGCGTGTTCCAGGGCATGGATGCTTCCACCAAGGTCAAAGCCCTCGCCCTCCACAGCCTCTTTTATGTTATCCGGAATCCTGAACCATACACCTTCTGTATCAAATATATACTCCGGCATCTCGATGCTGTGCCTGGAGAGCCTGGCCCTGTCGTAAAGCCTCCTCTTTTCATAACCCACTACTCTTTGGCTTATCCTGAGCCCACCAAGGTGAATCGTCAGATTGCTGAGGTCTTTCTTTTTCTTTTCAGCCAATATCTCGGTCTCCTCGGCACTCAGGGCTTGCGTATAATAAGGCACATCAACCTCCCTGACAAATACTTTCCTCTCCTCCATGCTGAGCTGCCCTACCTGATACTGCCTTCCCCTGTGCAGATATATTGCCCCTGGAAAGGCATCCCTGAAGACCCTCAGACCATTAAGCTCACCTATCACATTGCCGTCCTTATCAATAATCCGGAAGGACTCCCCTATGCCCCTGATGCTCACCCCTCTGTGGGGCATCCATATGCCTGAGTACCATACATCACCCTTTTTGCCTAACCTGAGGGCCTTTTCCCTTACGAGTTTATCTATAAGGGGCCTCAACCTGACCATATCGTACACACTGTCATCCTCTCTCAGGTAGACCTCGGCAGCAGCGCAGGGAAGGTGCTTTTTTAATATCACCGGGCTTTCAGGGTCGATTATGGCTGCCTCGTGACTTTTTCCAAAAAAGGTCTCCGGATGTCTTATTAAATACTGGTCCAGGGCGTCCTGGATTGCAATCATTATTATAAGGGACTCCTCGCCGTGCCTTCCCACCCTGCCTGCCCTCTGATAGGTGCTTGAGATCGAGCCCGGATACCCTGCAAGTATACAGCAATCAAGCCCGCCTATATCAACGCCAAGCTCAAGGGCGCTTGTCGACACTACTCCTGAGAGTTCTCCTTCAAAGAGCCTCCGCTCAATCTCCCGTCTCTCCTTTGGGAGGAACCCCGCCCTGTAGGGGCTGATCCTGTCAGCCAGCTCCGGGGCCCTCTTTACAGCCCAGGTATAGATCAGCTCTGTAATCTTCCTTGCCTTGGTAAAGACTATGGTCTTGAGCCCTGCCCTGAGGGATTCCACAAACAGCCTCATTGCAACCGTATAAGCGCTCTCCAGGGGATTTATGAAGAGGAAATGCCTGCCTCCCTGGGGGGCACCGCTCTTTGTAACCGCTTTAAATGGCAGCCCCACCAGGCTTTCTGCAAGGTCTGCAGGGTTTGCAATGGTTGCTGAACTTGCGATAAACTGCGGGTCTGATCCCCACCTTCGGCATATGCGTCTGAGTCTCCGCAGTACCTGGGCAACATTGGAGCCAAAAACACCCCTGTATGCGTGGATCTCGTCGATGACAACATAGCGGAGGTTCCTGAAAAACTCCTCCCATTTCGGGTGATAGGCATTGATTGCAAAGTGAAGCATATCAGGGTTTGTAAATATCACGTTCGGAAGCCTTTCCCTTATCTTTTTTCTCCTGTACGCAGTTGTATCACCGTCATATACCTCGGCAGGGGCTATGGGACGTTTTGAACCGGTGCTCTCACCTATGCCGAGGGGCTGCAGCAGCCCGTTCAGGTTATTCACCTGATCCTGCTCAAGCCCCTTCAGGGGAAAAAGATAAAGCGCCCTTGCCCGTGGGTCCCTGAGGATGGTTTCGACAACAGGTATGTTGTAAATAAGGCTCTTGCCGCTCGCAGTGGGAGTCATCACCACAACGTTCTCACCCTTCCTGACGAGTTCTATGCCCTCAACCTGATGAGACCAGAAACGGCTGATCCCCCTTGAAAGCAGCAGCCCCCGGAGCCTTTCGTCGAGCTCAAGGTCACGGTATCGTGGTTCTTCAGGCGGGATATATCTGTGAGTGGTTATCTGCAGGCCCAGGGCCCTGTCCTCTTTAAGCTTGCGTACGAATTCGAATTCTTCGAGCATTAAGAATTATATTGATTCAGAGGTAAAAAATGCGATTTTAAAGCCAAAGAACCAATTCAGATTAAAAGTGCCGCGCTTTTTTTGGTCCCCTGATTGACAGGCTCTTTGCTAAAGCTTTAATTTGTCACCCTGAATTTATTTCAGGGTCTCGTATTACAGAAATCCGGATAATGCCGTATTCTTATGGTTGCCTGAATATAACTTTTTAAGTTACTATTTGAATATGAAACATAAATTTACAGCAATAATTACAGCAATAATTCAAAAAGAAGATGCCATGTTTGTGGCTCTATGTCCTGAACTTGACATAGCAAGTCAGGGGGACACCATCGAAGAGGCAGTAACTTTGTTTTTTGAACATGCCTCTCCTGAGGAAATCAAAGGAAATCACTGTAACTGTTCCAGTTCCTGACCATAAGGAGATAAAAAGAGGCACACTGATGTCCATCATAAAACAATCACAAACACCTAAAGAAGAATTTGAAGCAGATTAATTTCTAACAACCCCCATTAGGTTATGAAAAAACTACTACCTATAATGCTTATTCTTGGAGCAATTCTGTACGTTTCAACTGTCGACAGCAGAGAAAATAGCCCGGATAATC
>JAADGU010000094.1 GCA_013152195.1 Nitrospirota bacterium | reverse complement strand
AACTCGCAACTTATTTACAAAATGCATCTTGAAGAATTTGCAGAAGGCAGCTCATTTTTGCACAGGCTTGACCCGAGGGTAAAGTTTCTGGCCATAATTCCGTACGTCCTGGTTATCGCCATCATGCACGGACAACAGGGTCCCTTTGCGGCCCTGTTAGCCTCCACCCTGCTGACAGTCCTCGCAAGGCTCGACATGAAAAAACTCCTCAGCAGGCTCGTTGCCGTAAATGTCTTTGTACTCCTGCTATGGGTCTTTATTCCCTTCAGTTATCCCGGAGAGACTGTCTTTCAGTTTGGTCCGCTGACAGCCACACGGGAGGGTATCCTCTATGCCCTCTCCATTACATTTAAGACCAATGCCATTGTGCTTGCAACGATAGCAATCCTCGGCACCTCTGAAATCTTCTCTCTTGCACATGCACTTATTCACCTGAAGGTACCTGACAAACTTGTTCACCTCTTCTTTTTCTTCTACCGGTACATAAGCGTCCTGCACGAGGAATACAGCAGACTGAAAAATGCCATGCTGATACGATGTTTCAGGGCAGGCACAAACATGCATACATACAGGACCTATGCATATCTCGTGGGGATGCTGATTGTCAGAAGTTATGAGAGGTCTCAGAGGATTTACCAGGCTATGCTGTGCAGGGGGTTCAGGGGCAGATTCCCTGTAGCAAGCCATTTCAGACTTGGGAAAGGAGATGTGGTATTCGGTCTGTCGATGGCTATGGTAACGGTCATGCTGGCGATTATTTAAACCCCGAAGCCAGAGATGAGAGGTTATTGGAAGCGATATGATAGACTCTGAACGGTTTAAATTTCGCAGTAAATTCACCCGGAAGGTGAATTGCGAGATTTCCTCGGAGATGGACACGATGTCCATCGAGAATGAGTGAAGAGTCTATCATATCGCTTCCTTCCCATAATCAAGGCGATTTTAACTTGGTAGGTGAAGGACTAAAAATTAATGGATAGCGAGGAAAACTTGATAGAACTACGAAATCTGAGTTTCACTTACCCCTATGGAAAACAGGTCTTTAATGACCTGAATTTCTCATTGGAAAAGGGTGACAGGGTCGGCCTGATCGGACCCAATGGCGCTGGAAAAACTACTTTGTTTCATCTTATAATGGGTTTGTTAAGACCCGGCTCCGGAGAAATAAGGGTATTTGAAAAGGTGAGAAAGACAGAGGAGGATTTCAGCGAGATAAGACAGAGGATCGGGTTGCTGTTTCAGGACTCTGACGACCAGCTATTCAGCCCAACCGTTGAAGAGGATATTGCTTTTGGCCCGTTGAACCTCGGCAAATCCCATGAAGAGGCCCGGATTATTGTAAAAAAGACCTGTAAGGCCCTGGGACTTGAAGGTTTTGAAAAAAAGATAACCTACCGCCTCTCGGGTGGCGAAAAAAGGCTTGTTGCACTTGCCACGGTTGTGGCAATGAATCCCGAGTGTTTTCTGTTTGATGAGCCAACTGCAGGGCTTGATGAGACAACACGGGAGAGATTCCTGAGCTACCTGAAGGAGCACGTAGATACCTGCATGATTATCAGCCATTCTCATGAGTTTTTAAAGGGTGCAACAGACAGGGTTTACAGGTTAAGTGAGGGCAGAATCACGCTTGCTTAAACCTGAACAAAAAATACTAAACCACAAAGTTGCTCGAATTAACTCGGAATTATCAATTTCAGACCGGATATGTAAATTGAATAATTAAAAAATCCTGTTAATCCTGTCTAAATAATTCTTTAATCTATTTGTAATTACTTGTGTTAATTTGAAGTTACCGCATAATTTAAAAAGGAGAGAGTATGGACGACCTTGAAAAGCTGAAGAAACTGCTTCACCACTGGATGGAACATAACGACGAACATGCGAGGGTTTACAGGGAATGGGCAGAGAAGACTTCATCCCTCGGCAAAAAAGAAGTGTCGGAGATACTCGACCGGCTGTATGATGAAACAAAAAAGCTGAGCGGGCTCTTTGAAGAAGCATTAAAAAAATTCTGAGCATCATCCTGCATTGCCAGAGCAGAATGAAGAACTGCAAATCTACCGGGGTTGTCTCAACTTACAGGATTTACTGTAAATTGAGACGTAACACCCCTTTTTTTCGCATACCTGCAAAATAATTCGCCTAAATGCAAAACCCTGCACACCTTTTTTCTTGGATATCAACACGTTATATCCCGGCACGGTTAATGCTTTAATCAGAGCAAAACTGAAAGAAAGGAGGCAAGTGAAATGAAAGGGAAACTATCAAACAGGTTGAGTTATCTTGGTGCAGGTATCGGACTCGCCCTCTTTGTAGTCTTCGGACTACTTCCGGGGTCATTCATTGGTGGAGTACTTGGATTAAACATAGCAGGTGCCGTATTCGGCATACCCATAGCGCCTTCAATACTCTCCCGTATAGTTGTAGCAATGGGTATGCTTACAGGTGTTATGGTTACAGGTCTTATATTCATGGTAGGTGGAGCTACAATGGGCTGGCTGATGGGCACAGTTGCCGAGGTGATAACAAAAGGTGAAAAAGAGAGGGCAACCGAACCCATTACAGGGGAGAGGAACTCATAATAATTACGGGAAAGGAGGTGTTTGAAATGAAAGATGAAAGGAAAAAGGCCTTGGAAACAGGAAGGAAGATTGGCGCTGTTGCAGGGGCAATCCTGTATGTTGTTTTCGGCATTGTACCGGGCTTCTATTTTGGCAGTTATGCCGCAGTGGTTCTGCTTTCCCATCTTACCGGCGGTCCTTTGGACCCGGGGATATTTGTCAGAATGCTTGTAGTTGCAGGAATTCTGCTCGGACTCTTCTGTACTGCTGCCGTGAGTATAGTTGTAGGTGCAGTTGCAGGTACCACGCTTGCCTATATTGCAGATACTGTATCGGAAGTCCTGAAGGTAAAACCCATAGCGGAAGAAGCAAAGTCAACCGTCTCTGACAAACAAACATAATGTGAGGTAAAGAGATGAAAAGCCTTGCTTTGTTAAGCTTTTTGTTGCTCATTTCAGCACCTGCTTCAGCATTTGCAAATGACTTCTCAGGCTGTATTGTCTGTCATAACAGTATGGCTGGCAGAATTATATACAATGGCAAGGAAATAGCTCTAAAAGTGGATGCTGACAGATACCAGGCATCAACACACGGATTCTTCTCCTGCACCGAGTGTCACGAAAGGTTTGGTGAAAACCCTCATGCCGCACCTGCTGAAGTGATAAGTTCCGATATAGAGAAGCTATCAAAAAGGATAAAACAAAAGGCGGATACCGACGCAGTTGCACTGGCAGCATGCTATAAGTGCCACACTGAAACCTATAATCAGGTGCTCGGCAGCATCCATGGTAAAAACATTGCGGACAAGAAACTCAGTGATGGAGCCCTTTGCCTCGACTGCCACGGGTCTCCTCATTACATAACTCCTGCCTCTGACAGGTCTTCTCCAGTAAATCAATGGAATGTTGTTGAGACGTGTGGCAAGTGTCATGGTAAAGAGGGCCTGGCAAAAAAATACGGGATTGAAGTCAATGTCATGAAGAGTTATACAGAGAGTTTTCACGGCAAGAAACATATTCTCGGTCACAAAAAAGCCCCTACCTGTGTAAACTGCCACGGCTACCACAACATAAAGTCAACGGATAATCCTTCATCCCCGGTATTCGGTATCAACAAGATACAGACCTGCGGTAAATGCCATAAGGGTGCCAACGAGAAATTCGTAGCCGCCATTACCCATAAAGAAGCCGGTCCGATTCCGCACTATGCAGAAAAAGGACTTATACTGCTTACCATGTCGGTAATTGCCTTTACAGTACTCCATGTCCTTTTAGAGGCTTTTTCCGACATCCGCGACACCTTTTTCAGGAGAAGGAAGGAGGAAGATGAAGATGAAGAGTCAGAACAGCACATCCCTTAAAAACTCCGCTGAGGAGGTTGAGAGATTCAATATTATATTCAGGATTCAACATGTGGTGATGTTTACCACATTCCTGCTCCTTGCCTTTACCGGCTGGGGGTTGAAATTCGCTGAGATAGATGTATCAAGCTGGTGGATAAGGATATGGGGAGGCCCAAGGACTGCCGGTATAATCCACAGGATAGCCGGGGTCACCATGATCCTTGACTTTATATTCCATGTCCTTTACCTCGGCTATCTGTTTGTTACAGGAAAGATGCAGATCAGGAAAGAGACAACCATTTTACCTCTGCCAAAGGACGTTAAGGACGTAGTCCATAACTTTCTCTACTTCCTCGGGATATCAAAGACCAGACCAAAGTTCGGGAGATTCACATATGCTCAGAAGTTTGATTACTGGGCTGTCTTCTGGGGTATGTTTATTATAGGGCTCTCGGGACTTGCCATCGCCTTTCCCATACAGGCAAGTTACCTCATACCCCAGGGGGCCACGGAATGGATATGGCAGCTCCTCTTTATACTGCATAGCGACGAGGCACTCCTCGCCATTGTGTTCATACTCTTCTGGCACTTCTACAATGAGCATCTGAAACCCGAGGTCTTCCCCATGAGCTGGGTATGGTTGACAGGAAAGATATCGCTCAGGGAGCTCAGACACAAACATCCACTGGAGTATGACCTGATGCTAAAAGAAAAGTCCGAAGAGGAGGAAGGGGGCTGAGATGGTGGAGAGAAGACTGTATTTACTGCCTGTATTAATAACAGCTGCCCTCCTGTTGCTTTCCGGATGCGATTTTACAACAGAAAAAGCAGGCAGTGAGGCGATTCCTTCAAGGCTGGAGATGAAAGAGACTGCAAAGGGAATCCGGTCCATAACCTGCTTTAAATGTCACCCCTATGAAAAATTTTCCACTATCTTCCCCCACGACCTTCACAGAAAAATGGGACTTCACTGCACACAGTGCCACATAATCAGGGGCCATAAAGAGATTGGACTGAACAGGGAGGCATGCAATAAATGCCACAACCTGACCATCATGGATATGAAGACATCCTCAATGCCTGTAAGATTCAATCACCAGGGTCACACGGAGATGTTTGGCTGCAGCGATTGCCATCCAGGGCTCTTTCCCATGAAGCTTAACGGGAAGAAGATCCTTATGGATGATATATTCAAGGAGAGATACTGCGGCAGGTGTCACAATGGGGAGACGGCATTTTCTTCATCTGAATGTAACAGGTGTCATAAGGGATAGGTTCAATGT
>JAADGU010000129.1 GCA_013152195.1 Nitrospirota bacterium | reverse complement strand
AAAGTCTCCCACTCTCAATGAACCGGCATCTTCTTCAGAGAGTGGGGTAGTAAGCCTTCTGATATTCACCTGAGTCTCTCCATTATACAGAATTAAAGTTAATGAAAGACGCAAAGCGCATAGAGCATGGCGCAAAGCGTTAAGACAAAGAGTTAATAGGCCGCGTATCCTCCGCGCTATGCGTCGTATTCTTTAAACGCCATGCGCCATGCGTTGTATCCTTTAACTCTCTGCGCCATGCCCTATGCGTCTTTGTCTTTAAACGCTATGCTCTATGCGCTCTGCGCCTTTGCCTGCTATACGTCTTATCTTTAACGCCTTGCTCTCTCCTCAACTCCCCCACTCCTAAACTCCTTAACTTGTTTCATCCCCAAACCAGCCTTCCCCGCCTGTTGGCCCAGCAGCAGACCGAGACATCCACAAAGTAGGAGGCCGGGTGGCGGTGGTTGTAGTCTATATTTACCCCGATTACCGTGGTCTTGCCGCCAAATCCGAGGGGCCCTATGCCAAGCTGATTCAGCTCATCAAGGAGCCTTACCTGCAGGGCGTGGATTTCTTCATCTCCGTCTCTTTCATCAATCCTTCTGAGCAGTTGCCTCTTTGCAAGTACAGAGACCTGGTCCTTTGTTGCCCCAATTCCAACACCAAGGGTATAAGGTGGACAACCCCGTCCCTGTGCCTTGAAAACAGTATCAATTATACACTTTCTGACTCCGTCAAGGTCTCTCTGGGCGTTTATCTCTTCTGCCGGCAGCTTGTAGATCTGTCCTGCATTTTCACATCCCGAGCCTTTGAGCATGAGATCAATCGTGAGGACATGCTCCCCGGTCTCTTCAAAGTATATCACCGGGATGTTTTTCCCGGTATTGTCCCCTGAATTTTTATCTGTGAGGATATCCACGGCATTTGGTCTGAGGGGCACCTTTTCAGTGGCCTCCCTTGTAGCAACAACGATGATCTCCCTCAATTCCTTCTGGCTCAGTTGTTGAGGGATTTTAACAAAGAATGTCGGCACCCCGGTATCCTGACAAATAGGACGTGATGTCTTTCTTGCAAGCGCAATATTTTCAAGGACCACCTTCATTGCCTCTTTGGCAATCCCCTCATCCTCTATCTCATGTGCCTTTTTGAGCTCATTTTCGATATCTGATGGCAGGGAGGTTGCAACTTTTCTGTAAAGTTCAGCAATCCCGTGTTTTAGTTTTAACAACCCTTTTGCCTCCTGAACTCCCTAACTTTCTTTTCAGCCTCACGATACAGACTAAATTACTTTTTTATTTTTTATAATGCATAAAAAAGCTTAAGAACTTCTTTTTAGCCTCGCGATTACTTCAAGATTTCTCTCGATTCTAAAGAACTAAAGTCTCTTTTTTATGTTTCTTATCTTGAGTCTATCTTGAAGGAATCGTGAAGCTCAAAAATTTCTGGTTTAGACTTTCGATTTCCTCAAGGACTCCATTACTCCATCAATCCAATCTTTTACTCCTCACGCTGTGGTTCTCTTCAAACTCATGAGGGAGTCGATGTGTTTCTCTTCCTGGGACATCATCTCCCTGAAGATTATCTTTGCATTGGAATCCTCTGCCGAATCAGACAGGTTTCTGTAAAAATTAAAGGCCTTTCCCTCAATCTCAAGGGCCAATATAATGGCCTCTGTATCGTCAATGAATTCTTTTTCCTCAAACAGCTTTTCAGCGTCTTTTACGGGAATTCCCGACTCAATATGCGTAGCGGGTACCTTTTTGCTGAACTCTTCGTAGCTGAGGGTTTCAATATCTCCCTGAAGGGACTGGTGTAAAAAAGCAAGGTAATTCATATGGGACTCTTCCCAGTCACGGAGTTTTGTGAAAGTCTCTTTTGAATAATCAACCTTGGCCTTTGAAGAGGCAAAATCATAAAAATCCCTTGTCCCTTTCTCCATTGTGTAGGCCTCAACAATTGCCTCTATCAGGTCTTCTTTCCCGGTAATCATACTGTGCCCTCCAGGTCAGCCTCTGAAAAGATTATCTCATCCCTGAAAGATCTTATCAGGTAGACGGTTTTCATGATCTCCGTGTCAAGAACGTCAATTATGGCGGCATCAAGCCCGGCACCTGCCATATAAGTCATAAAACCTGAATTTACTCTGGACTTCAGCTTCCTGTCAAGGCCTGCCGAGACATTGGATATCCAGGCTATGGTGTTTATGGGCGGGTCAACCATCTCTTTAAGGGCAAGAATACATTCGTGGGAGCTTGCGATGTGGTCCTGTCCCATTCCCCTGCCTATATGGACCACCGACGGGTCTGCGAAAAGCCGTACATTCGGTATGTCCGCTGCATTGGCCATCTCGATCAGTTCTTCAAGTACCTGCATTTTACCCTCAAGGGAGGTAGGGATTATGCCTTTCAATGCCCTGATTATCAACCAGCACTGGTTGTTGCGGCAGAGTGAGAGGATTTCTTCAGCGTTTTGTTCTTCAAGGGAGAGGTAGTTGATAATTGGTGGTTTTGTGCATAAGGAGAGAGACCTTTTGAGCGCCTCGGTATTTCTTGTGTCAAGACATATAACGGGATCATGTGATTGAACTATGACCTCAACAACCCTTGGAAGCATCTCCTCATCTCCGGAGCCGTCCAGTGAGCACTGAATGTTAATAACATCAGCCCCTGCGTTTACAAGTTCACCACTCAGGCGTTTGATTGTCTCAGGGTCAAACTCTGTTACTGCCTTCATGTAAGCCATGTTTCTCGTGTTCAGATTTTCGGCGATTACAATCATGATGACCTCCTTAGTTATGAGATGAACAGGCCTTGGAGCCCATCGGCCAAGGCAGATAAATTATACTACCATATTATCACAAATCGATTGCGTATGAAAGAAAATATCAAAGAAAATAGTGTAGCGGCAGGAAATCCGGGGTTATCCCCGGTATATATCCTTGAAACTGAAAAGCAGCACTTTTGCGTACCCTATATTGGTCTTCAGATCATTGAAGGATCTCATCTTCAGTGCCTGTTTTAAAATCTGGCTCGGTCTCAGATAATAGCTTCTGAGTGCCTTTTTCTGGGCATCCAGCAGGTCATTGATACTTAGCTGGGGAGTCTCTACAATTGCGGTATTATAGACGAAACTGTTCCAGTCATCAGTCCTCAGGTACTTATGTTCTTTTGCCCATTCAAAGAATTCCGTTCCGGGGAAGGGGATGGCGATTGTGAATCCAACGAGGTCCGGACTTATCTCCTTTGCCAGTTTAATCGTGTCCTTAAGGGTCTCCTTTGTCTCTCCAGGCAGTCCAACCATAAAGTATCCGTGGACCTCAAGGCCGACTTTCTTGGTCAGCTTGAAGGCTTCCTTTATCTGATCAATGGTTGTGTTTCTGGATGCCTTGTTCAAAATCTCCTGATTGCCGGATTCCACTCCGTACTGAATCTGCCAGCAGCCTGACTCTTTCATGACTCTCAAAAGTTCTTCATCCACGTAGTTCACCCTGCCGTTACATTCCCAGGAGATATCGAGGCCACGCTTGATAATCAGCCTGCAGATCTGCTTTATGCGCTCCTTGTTCAGGTTGAATATGCTGTCCCTGAAGGAGATGTTTCTTACTTTAAACT
>JAADGU010000057.1 GCA_013152195.1 Nitrospirota bacterium | reverse complement strand
GGAGATGGTTTTTGATGTGGTGTTTTAGTTAAACTTAACTTCAGCGGTAAACGGTTTTAAGAAGTGGCATGACGAACCCTTCACTCATTCTCGTCCCGGCATCCAGTCCCGAAGCAAGTTCGGGAGAAAAGTATCACGCTTCACCCTCCAGGTGAAGCTTTCGTGATACTTAAAACCGTTCAGGGCTCATCATGCCACTTCTCTGAACAGTCCAACGTTTTTTTACCGCTAAATCAGGGATAAAGGAGGAGATTGTATGTCGTTTTTGATAGCTCTTGCAGGTAAAGGCGGTACAGGAAAGACGAGTATAGCAGGACTGACAGTGAGGTATCTTGTTGAGAAGAGGCGGGGGCCTGTGCTTGCAGTTGATGCTGACAGTAATGCCTGCCTGAATGAAGCACTCGGTGTTAAGGTTCATGCCTCTGTGGGACAACTGAGGGAGTCCTCACTTGAGACCATACGTTCGGGCAGTGAAAGGCCGGGAGGTATGAGCATGGATGAGTTATTTGAATATCAGATCAATCAGGCCCTGATAGAGGCAAAGGGTTTTGATCTGCTGGTGATGGGCAGGCCCGAAGGGCCGGGCTGTTACTGTGCGGCCAATAATATTATCAGAAAATATACGGACATACTTGCAGAGCGCTATCCCTACGTGGTGATTGACAATGAGGCGGGTATGGAGCACCTCAGCAGGAGGACCACACACAAGGTGGATCTTCTGCTGATAGTGAGTGACCCGACTGTAAAGGGAATACAGACGGCCGGGAGGATCAGGGCACTTGTGGATGAGCTGAAACTCGATATTGAAAGGAGTGTCCTGATTATAAACAGGGTCTCCGGTGAGGAGGGTGACACCCTCACGAAGCTTGCCGGGGGGCTGGGCCTTCATTGTGCAGGTCTTGTTCCCCAGGATGAAAAAATCTTTGAATATGACCTTCAGGGAAGACCTCTGATTGAACTGCCTGATGACTCCCCTGCGCTCCGGTCTCTTTTCACCATACTTGACGGCCTCGATATTCCCTAAACCCCCCTTATTCTCTATAAAATTATAATAATTTTAAATAGTGCAATGCTTTACCATACGCTATATTTTATGTTATGCTTTTCAACCCTTGCTTTATTCTTGTATTCGGGGAACTTTGAGGAGCAGCCTTGAAGTTCAGTTTTTTTTGAGTTTGGTTTTTTTCTCTGTGCCGCTGTGGTGAAAATGGGTTTTTTTATGTCAGGAGGAGTATAAAACACTGAGGCACTGAGACACAGAGATTAAAGACTGTTTTACAAAGTTTTCTTGTTTTATCTCCTGTGTCTCCGTGGTAAAGTTCTTTTTATAAAAAATGAAGGATGAAAAATAACAAATAAAAAAATCCACGAAGGAGTGTTTGATATGCTTATTATTGGAGAGAAACTGAGTATAATTGCAAAGCGCGTCAGAGAAGCCATGATGAAGCGGGACAAGGGACCCATTCAGGAGATTGCCCTTGCACAGAAAAACTCCGGTGCAGGGATGATTGATGCCAATATCGGCCCTGCAGAAGATGGTGGTGAGGAGCTTATGGAATGGATGGTTACCACCATTCAGGAGGCTGTTTCACTTCCTGTATGTCTTGATACCACGAATTATGCAGCCATTGAGGCCGGTCTCAAGGTGCACAACAACGACTACGGTACCCCCATGATTAACTCTACTTCCAATGACCCGGAGCGTTTTCCGATGCTTGAACTTGCTGCCAAGTATGATAGTCTTATTATAGGTCTGACTGTAGGCAAGGGCGGGCTGCCTGCGGACGAGGAGGAGAGGTCTGCTATTGCGGCAGAGATCATGGCAAGGGCAATGGAGTACGGGCTGTCCCTTGAAAACCTTTACCTGGACCCCCTTGTCCTTCAGATCGCCACCACACAGGAGCAGGCAGTAAAGGTAATAAAGACCATACGGATGTTTCAGGAACTGAATGATCCGCCCATGAATACTGTTGTCGGCCTGAGCAATATATCCAATGGTTGTCCCAAAAACGTCAGGCATATCCTCAATAAATACTATCTCGCACTTCTTATGTATGAGGGGCTTTCCGCAGCTATTGCAGACCCTGTGGAAATTATCGAGACCGTCAAGACAATAGATGTTATTATGGGCAGGACACTGTATGCCCACTCTTATCTGGAGATGTAACCAGGAAGCTTCCGGATTTTTACGGGAAAGAGGGAAAATTAAAAGCTGAGAGCAATAAAGAGATATACTTAATCAAGAATTAAGGAGGAATAAAATGGCATTTGTACCACCAAAGGAAAGCTTTGCAGGCAGGGTCTTTCCTGTGACAATAGGAACCGGGGTTCAACAGACCTTTGGAGGTGAGAATACCCTTCCCTTTCACTCGTTTGAAGGAGAAGTTCCTAACAGGCCCCTGATTGCATATGAGATACAGGATGTTTCTCCCGAAGACTGGCCCGAGACTGTAAGAAAGGTTTATGAGGGTGTGAGCGGTGATCCTGTAACCTGGGCAAAATACTGCGAGGAAGACCTGAAGGCAAAGGCCATTGCCCTTAGACTCGTTGGAACACATCCCGACAGCAAGGACCTTTCAGCAGAGGATGCTGCCAAAACCGTGACTGATGTGCTTGGGGCAATAAAGGTTCCCCTTATCATCCTCGGCAGCAATCATGTGGAAAAGGATTCGGAGGTGCTGGTGAGGGCTGCTGAGGCAGCAAAAGGGCATAACTGTATAATCGGCAAGGCACAGGAGGCAAACTACAAGACCATTGCAGCAGCGGCAATGGCAAATGATCATAAACTTATTGCCATGAGTGAACTGGATATTAACCTGTCAAAACAGCTCAATATCCTGCTTACGCAGATGGGTTTTGACAAGGAAAAGCTGATTACAGACCCGATGTGTTCTGCCCTTGGTTACGGGCTTGAATATACATATTCAGTTATGGAGCGGATAAGGCTTGCCGCATTGGCTCAGAATGATGCAGTCATGCAGCCGCCGATGCTGGCAGATGTGGGGATGTACGTATGGAAGATAAAGGAGGCACAGGCGCCGGAGGATCTGCTTCCCGAGTGGGGCAGTCTTGAGGAGAGGGGTGTTGCCTGGGAAGCCATGACGGCCTCATCACTTCTGATGGCAGGCTCGGAGTTGTTGATAATGCGTCATCCAAAGGCGGTGGATGCAGTGGAGCAGCTTGTGGATGAACTTATGACATGAGTATATGTGTGTCAATGAGTCAGGTTTTACCAGCTTGATATAAATGAATTAGACATAACGGAGGTAAGAGATGGCATTAACCGGGGTTCAGATATTTAAATTACTACCAAAGACAAATTGCAAGAAGTGCGGTTTTCCCACGTGCCTTGCGTTTGCAATGAAGCTTGCCCAGAGACAGGCTTCTCTGGATGCCTGTCCAGATGTCTCTGATGAGGCAAAGGCAACACTTGGTGAGGCCTCTGCTCCACCTGTAAGGCCGGTAACACTTGGTGCCGGTGAGAGGGCAGTAAAGATGGGAGAGGAGACCGTGCTTTTCAGGCACGAAAAGAAGTTTGTCAATCCTCCGGCCCTTGCACTTGAGATTAAGGACACGGACAGTGATGATATAGTTGAGGCAAAGATACAGGATGTCCT
>JAADGU010000050.1 GCA_013152195.1 Nitrospirota bacterium | reverse complement strand
CATTACAGGTAATGGCAAGATTCTGTGCTCCAAGACCGTTGACCCTGAAGGCCATCTCCTTTTCATCCTCTGCCATGTCCACGTTTGTGTAGGCTGCACAGTTTATTACGATGTCCGGCCTGATAGAGAAGATAGTGTGATGTGTCTCCTCCCTGTCTGTTATATCAAGTCCTTCGAGATCAAGGGGTATGACCTCGTGTCCTTTTTCAAGCACGGCGATGAGGTCTCTTCCAAGCATTCCGTTTGCACCGGTGACAAGGACCCTCATCCCTGACCACTCCAGAACCCCTTGCTTTCACCTGAAAGCCTCTCTTTGAGCGGTCTCCACCACCACTGGTTCTCCATGTACCACATGATGGTCCTTTCAATGCCGGTATCAAAATCAACCCCAGGGGTCCATCCGAGTTCGTTTCTGAGCTTTGAGTAGTCAATGGCATAACGGTAATCATGTCCCGGCCTGTCGGGAACAAACTCCATATATTCCTGCCCCATCTTCATGAGGGAGAGCACCTTTTTTACTACATCAATGTTTCTCTTCTCACTTCCTCCGCCTACATTGTATACCTCTCCGGGCCTTCCGCTGCATAATCGTGTCAATGGCCGTGCAGGTATCCTCTACATAAAGCCAGTCCCTGATGTTTTCCCCTTTTCCATACACAGGCACCGGCTTTTTATCCATCAGGTTGGTGACCATGAGTGGAATCAATTTTTCCGGATACTGAAAGGGACCGTAATTATTTGATGGCCTGACTATGACGGCAGGGAAGCCGTAAGTCTTGATGCAGGCGCGGATAAGGAGGTCTCCGGCAGCTTTTGAAGCAGAATAGGGGGAGTTTGGAGCAAGGGGAGTCTCCTCGGTGAAGATGCCGTCGTCTGTCTCTAAACTGCCATATACCTCGTCAGTGGAGAGGTGGATGAATTTCTGTATCCCTGCTCTTCTGACACTGTCAATAAGTGCCTGAAGGCCTACGATATTGGTCATGAGGAATGGCTGGGTGTCTATGATGGAACGGTCTACATGGCTTTCTGCAGCAAAATTAACAACAAGGTCAGTGCCTTTCAGTGCATCTGAAACAGTTTTGGTATCTTCTATCCTTCCATGGATGAATTGATACCTCTGGTCTGCTTCAATGTCCCTCAGGTTTTCCCTGTTTCCTGCGTAGGTGAGGGCATCAAGATTCACCACTTCATAGTCCGGGTATTTTTTTAAAATATATCTGATGAAATTGGAGCCGATAAATCCGCATCCGCCTGTCACGAAGATTTTCATTTCACACTCCATACCTGAAAAGGACTTTTGGGGTCGTTTTCATATCTTATTTCATCAACCTCCTCCTTTTTCCCACGGCCTGCATACAGTTTGTCAGGGAAATTGAGGACAAGGCCGTCTTCATCTGCTGTATTCCTGTAGGCATGTACCACACCCGGCGGAACAATAATCACCTTGTTCCGGGCCTCTTCGATTATCATCTTCCTGAAATATGTTGGAGAGTCTTTTCTGTTGTCCCAGAGGTAGAGGGTAAATTGGCCAAGGAAGCAGAAGTAGTCCGTCTGTTCAATATGTTCATGCGGGCCCCTTACCACGCCTGCATGTGTAACTGATACGTACCCCATGGCGGGTTGAAACCCCTTTGGCAGCTCGTCACTTCTGAATAATTCAGTGAGCCATCCCCTCTGGTCGACATTCAGGGGTTTTATTATTATATCCTTTATAGAGCCTTCCTCAAATTTCATGGCTATATCTCTATTGTCGAATCGTCGCCGACCATTAATCTCAGTGCCTTGTGCCTGTGGTTGCTGTGCAGGACCCTGGTGCCCCTTCCGATAAGGCTGTCCTCAAGCCTCTCTATCCCCTCTAAAACTGAGTCATTAAGGATAACGGAATGTTCTATGACGGAGTTGTATATCCTTACCCTGTCACCAATACTTGAAAAGGGCCCGATAAAGGAGTTTTCGATTATGCTCTTCTTTCCTATCCGTACGGGGCCCCTGATTCTGGAGTTTTTTATGACAGTGCCTTCAGCGATATCAACCCTGCCGGCTATCTGTGACTTTTTGTCAACCTTGCCCTTTATGGAGCGCTTTATGTATTCATCAAGGACGATGGAGTTTGCCTGGAGCAGGTCGTCCTTCTTACCGGTATCAAGCCACCAGCCGTCGAGTATCTCGCTTTTGACGGGACGCCCCATACGTATAAGCTCCTGAATGGCATCTGTTATCTCAAGCTCTCCCCTGTCGGATGGTCTGGTTCTGGCTATCGCCTCATGTATCTTTTCAGTAAATATATATACACCGACAAGGGCAAGGTTGGAAGGAGGTTTTGATGGTTTTTCTATCAGCCTCTTTATGCCTCCGTCTGCACTGAGCTCAGCTACACCGAATTGTTTGGGGTTATCCACTTCCTTAAGAAAGATGAGGGCATCTGTCTGTTCCTTTCTGAACCGCTTTACTGCATCGGCTACCCCGTAACTCAGGAGGTTATCTCCAAGATACATTACAAAGCTCTCCCTGCCAAGATAATCCCCTGCTGTTTTTACTGCATGGGCAAGGCCGAGGGGAGCAGTCTGCGGGATGTATGTGATCTTAACGCCCCATTTTCTGCCGGTGCCGATGTAACCTTTTACCTCTTCCCCGGTCTCAGGGGATATAATTACGCCGATACTCTTTATTCCTGCAGCTGCTATATGCTCAAGTACGTACCCCAGTATTGGTTTGCCGGCTACGGGTACCAGTTGCTTTGCCATGGTGTGTGTAAGTGGACGGAGTCTTGTCCCCTTGCCCCCACTCAGGATCAGTGCCTTCACGAGTTTATTTAAAAACCTCTCACTTTTTATTTTTGCTGCATTTCAGATATTATACATATATACCATTTATTAATGAAACCCGGGAACTTGTTAGCGGAAAACAAAAATGGAGCAGTTGTAAGGTTGACATGATTGAGTCTTCACTCATTCTCGTTCCGGCGTCCGGCCGGGACTCCGAGGTCAGTATTACGCCTCATCATCCAGATGAGTCTTTTGTAATACCGGAAAACCGTTCAGACTCAATCATGTCAACCTTCATCCTCTTCCCTGTAGTTTTTTTGGAGTTATAATGAGAATGGAAGAGATAATGAGGCGTTGTCTGCATACTGTCAGGTACTTTATCTTTTTTATGGCCGTCTCCCTGATTTTGCCCTTCCCTGCAGGATCTGCAGACGGGGTGCCGTTAACAAAACTAAAGGCTGTTTATAAAAATCTCCGGACACTTGAGGGCAGATTCAGACAGGTTACATATATAAAGGATGTTGAAAAAGAGGAGATTTATGAAGGGATATTTTATCTGAAAATTCCTGACAGAATGAGATGGAAGTATACGAAGGGGAGTACGGATGAGGTTTATTTAACGGGTAAGGAGATGGTTATTGACCAGCCTTCCGAATCCCAGGCGTTTGTTTCATCAATGGATGGTTTTGGTCTGAGCAGCTCTCCCTTGAGAATACTGCTGGACATTGATGAACTGGAGAATAATTTCAATCTGAAAAGCAGGACGGGACATATTTTTATGACCCCAAAGGGGAAAAAGACGGTTGTTGATTCCGTAGAATTAGTACTCTCAGAAACCGAGTTTCCATTGGAGAAGATAAGATTTCTTGACCGCTATGGCAACAGAACAGAGATTACACTTATGGATGTAAAGATTAATAGAGTTCTGGAAGATTCATTATTCCTGTTTACTCCGTCTGCAGGAACGGTAATCATCAGGCAGTAGGGGGTTAAGACATAATGACTGGATGACATATATTCTCGGCATAGACAGTTCCTGTGACGACACTTCTGCATCTGTAGTGGTTGATGGCAGTCTTGTCCTGTCCAACGTGGTCTCTTCACAGGCAGAGATACATGAAAAGTACGGCGGTATAGTACCTGAACTTGCATCAAGGCGTCATATTGAAATGATATGGCCTGTGGTGGAAGAGGCCCTGAAGTTGGCCTCTGTAAGGCTTGAGACTCTCTCAGGCATTGCTGTCTGCCAGGGCCCGGGATTGATAGGCTCTCTCCTTGTCGGGTGTTCCTTTGCAAAGGCAGTTGCGTATGCAAAGGGGCTTCCCCTTATCGGTGTAAATCACCTTGAAGGACATATATTTTCTGTCTTTCTCCTTGAGCAGCGACCGGCCTTCCCATTTCTCAGTCTTATTGTCTCCGGAGGACATACTTCCCTGATAAGGGTGGATGCTTTTGGCTCTTACCGCGAGCTCGGCAGGACGAGGGATGATGCTGCCGGTGAGGCCTATGACAAGGTTGCAAAGCTGCTCGGACTCGGTTATCCGGGTGGACCGTTAATAGATGAGCTTGCAGAGGAGGGGGACCCGGAGTCTATACCCTTTCCAAGGGCACTCATTCCAGGGACTTATGACTTCAGCTTCAGTGGACTCAAAACGGCTGTCAGGAATTATATAGAGAAGGTTTCCCTGAATATTTCTTCAGACCAGTCCCTGATGCAGAATGTCTGTGCATCTTTTCAGGCGGCTGTGGTAGATGTACTGGTTAAAAAGACGGAAGTTGCTGTTAAAAAGGAGGGCATAAAAAGCGTGACCCTGACAGGTGGTGTGGCTGCAAACAGGCAGCTCAGGGCTGCGATGAAAGAGATGGCTGAAAGGATGGGGATAGAGCTTTATGTCCCTCCGGTTGCACTCTGTACGGATAATGCAGCAATGATTGCCGCTGCCGGGTATCTTCATTTTGTAAAGGGTGATATAGCCGGGCTTGAGCTGAATCCAAGGGCCTATCTGCCTGTATAGGGTTTGTGCATAAATAAATGTCTTTTTGTCGTTATGCGCCGGAAGCGTTAAGGGCATCCTGAAAGCATTACCAAAGAATAGATTCCGGCTTAAGGACTGCCGGAATGACAGATAGAAAAGTTGAGTTTTTTAAAGTGCATTGAATGTTTTTGGAATGGTTTGAAGAAGAAAAATTTGAAATAAAAGGAAGAGGATTAAAAAATGGATGTAAAGGACAGAATTATGAAACGTGAGGATTTAAGAAATATTGCAATTGTTGCCCATGTTGATCATGGCAAGACAACCCTTGTTGACGGTATGCTGAGACAGGCAGGTGCATTTCGAGCCAATGAGAAGGTCCGTGAAAGGGTTATGGATAATATCGATCTTGAGCGGGAGCGGGGGATTACCATTATGGCCAAAAACACGGCTGTTGATTATAACGGCACAATCATAAATATTGTTGACACCCCCGGACATGCAGATTTTGGAGGTGAGGTTGAAAGGATACTGAAGATGGTGGACGGGGTATTGCTTTTGGTTGATGC
>JAADGU010000020.1 GCA_013152195.1 Nitrospirota bacterium | reverse complement strand
AGGAAGTATATTGACTCTTTAAAGCAGAAAGGGTACACTGCAAGATATATAGGCTCCATGGTTGCTGATGTCCACAGGACCCTGATAAAGGGTGGTGTTTTTGCCTATCCGGCGGACAGTAAGAGCAAAAGCGGCAAGCTCAGGCTCCTTTACGAGGCATCGCCAATGGCTTTTCTCATAGAACATGCAGGGGGAAGGGCAACAACAGGAAAGGAAGATATACTGAAGGTCAAACCGGAGTCATTGCATCAGAGGGTTCCCCTCTTTCTGGGCAGCAGGGCAGAGATAGAAGAGTTGCTTGATAGTATCTGATAACACCAAAAATTGGCAGGATATGCAGAAGAGGATATTTAAAGGAATGACAGAGAGATGATAGACAAGGAAAGAGTCCTGAAGTTTTTCAGTACCTGCAGCCATCCCCTGAGTTTTAAGGAGACCATCTCACAGATGGGCCTTGACCGCAAGGAGGCGAGACACTTGAGGAAGATCCTCCAGGGGCTCGTCAAGAGCGGTGAACTCATCATGACCCGGCAGGGCAGGTACGGCACACCTGAAGAGATGAGCCTTGTAAAGGGTTATTTTGAGGCGCACAGGGATGGTTATGGCTTTGTTATCCCTGAAGACCCCGGGCAGAGGGATATATTTGTGCCTTCAAGGGCAACCCTTGGTGCAATGGAGGGTGACAGGGTAATTGTGAGGATTGAAAATCCCAAAAAGCGGGATGGAAGGATCCTCAGGATACTTGAGCGCGCCCAGACACGGCTGGTTGGAACCCTTGAGATAACAAAGGGTGTATCTTTTCTGCGGCCAAAAAGGAGGGATATTCCCTTTGATATATATATTGCACCCAAAGACAGGAAGAATGCCGGGAACGGGGATATGGTGGTTGCAGAGATACTGACTTATCCCACGGATAAGAGGCCGCCTTCGGGAAAGGTTATAAAGATACTGAAGAAGCCGGAGATTCCTGCTGAGGAAGTAGAGTCCATAATTGATGAATTCAATCTCCCGAGGAAGTTTCCTGCTGATGTTACAAAGGAGGCAAGATCGCTTTCTGCAGAGATTCCCGATGATATGCCGGGCAGGAGAAAAGACCTGCAGAAACTGCCCACCGTCACCATTGACGGCGAAAGGGCAAAGGATTTTGACGATGCCATATCAATAAAGCTCAGGAAGTTTGGCTATACCCTTTATGTCCATATCGCCGATGTTGGGTATTACGTACCCTGGGATAGTGTTATTGACAGGGAGGCGAAAAAGCGGGGGACAAGCGTCTATCTCCCGGACAGGGTAGTGCCCATGCTTCCAAAAAAGCTCTCCGAGGATATATGCAGTTTAAAGCCGAAGGTTCCAAGGTTTGCCTTTACAGTGGAGATGGACTTTTCCCGCGATGGAGTGAGGATTAATCAGAGGTTTTATCCGAGTATTATCCGGAGCGACGAGAGGATGACTTATACGCAGGTGAAGGAGATACTCGTTGACGAAGACAGGAAACTGAGGAAGCGGTATGATTATCTCCTGAAAGAGTTTGAGCTTATGGAAGAGTTATGCGGTGTTATGAGAGAGAGGCGGCTCAAGAGGGGAAGCCTTGATTTTGATCTTCCGGAGCCGGAGGTGTTGCTTGACATAAGGGGCAATCCTGAAGCCATTGTTGTAGCAGAGAGGAACTTTGCCCATATGATTATAGAGGAGTTCATGATTGCTGCCAATGAGGCCGTAGCAGAGAACCTCTCGGCAAAGGGTGTGCCGTCTATTTACAGGATACATGAGCCTCCTGATCAGAGCAAGATGGATGATATCCTGAAGGTGGTAAAGGCCGTAACCAACATCAGGAAAAAGCATTTGAGTGTAAAGGACCTGCCTTACATCCTGGAGAAGGTCAGGGGCAGGCCTGAAGAGGATGTCGTCAACTATATAGTCCTCCGTTCACTGAAGCAGGCCCGCTACTCTATCCAGAATGTCGGCCACTTTGGCCTTGCATCAGAGTGCTATACCCATTTCACTTCACCCATAAGGCGTTATTCAGACCTTGTTGTCCACAGGATACTCAGGGAGGTGCTGGGGAGAAAAAAGATGAAGGATGAGAGGATGAAAGAGCTTGAAGAGGCCCTCCCAAGTACTGCCTTTCATTGTTCCAGGAGGGAAAGGATTGCTGACGATGCAGAGAGGGCAGTAGTGGCTGCCATGCGTGCATGGTTTATGAAGGGCAAGGTCGGCGAGGAGCTTGTTGCAAGGATAGTCGGTGTTACCCCGCAGGGCATAAAGGTAAGGCTCAAGGATTTCTATGTTGATGGTTTCCTGCATGTATCCTATCTGACTGATGACTACTATATTTATAATGAGCGGAACCTCCAGCTTGTCGGAAGGCGGAAGAAGAGGAGATTTTCCATCGGGGGTGAGATTACCGTGAGGGTTGACAAGGTGGATCTGGATCAACGGGAGATCATCTTTGGGTTACCCCGGACTTAAGAGAATACTTGATAATTTATACTGCTCCTATGACTTCAGTGAAAGACTCCTTCATGACCCCATTAAAATTCCCCACCAATACAGAGAAAAAAGAGATATAGAAGTTGCCGCCTTTATTGCCTCAGCCCTTGCCTACGGAAGGGTAACCCTCTTCACCCCAGTGATTGACAGGATACTGGCCCCCATGGGGAAAAACCCTGCCGCCTTTATTGCCAATTTTGACCCAAAAAAAGATGCCCGCCGTTTTGAAGGTATAAAATACAGGTTCAACAATACTGAGGACATAGTCTGTCTGATTTATGTGCTCTCAGCCATGCTCGGAAGATATGGCTCTGTTGAGAAAGCCTTTCTTGAGTCATATGACGGCAGGGCTGTTTCAACTGCAATTTCAGGTATGGTCGGGTATGCCTTGTCTCTGAATAAAACCCCTGTGTACGGTCAGGATATAAATCCTTCGGGATTTAAACAGTTTTTCCCCTCCCCTGAGAGAGGGAGTTCCTGCAAGAGGATGAACCTCTTTCTGCGGTGGATGGTCAGGAGCGGTGATATTGATTTCGGCCTCTGGAAGGGGATTCCCAAAAACCGGCTTGTTATCCCACTCGATACACATATAGCAAGGATCAGCCAATGTCTCGGCCTTACCGGCAGGAAGAGCCGGGACTGGAAGATGGCGGAGGAGATTACAGAAAACCTCAGGAGACTTGACCCCGAAGACCCGTTAAAATATGATTTCGCCCTCTGTCATCAGGGGATTATGGGGTTGTGCCGGGATGGGGCCTGCACGGGCAATCGCTCGGCCTGTCCAGTTGTAAATTTGTGAATGTAAACTCTGAGTCCCGAGTGGATGCTGGTGTTGAGCATGTCCCTATACTTCCCTCCCCTTGAGGGGGAGGGCGAGGGTGGGGGTGATTAAGATGCAGTTTTCACCGACAATTACCCAATATTATACGTATTACGTATTGCCTGATATTACAGCATAGATACGAAAGTGATAATTTGTTTTTTTATAAAATAATCAACTAGAGAGTGCATATGTTCCTAAAATGTGATATAGTATAGGGAAATTTGGGGAGAAATAGGTAGTTCGTATATTAGTTGTTATGTGAGAGAAAACAAACAGGGGGAGATGTAAATGAGATTAACTTTCAAAATGTACTTCCTATCTTTTTTGGCTTTATTAATATCCTTTGTTATTGTAGGTTGCGACAAGGGCTCTACAGATTATA
>JAADGU010000107.1 GCA_013152195.1 Nitrospirota bacterium | reverse complement strand
CGAATCCTGCCTTGCTCCTTAAGCTCAAGCAGTGCATCAAGTGCGCCTGCCCTTGTTTTCAGTTCATTCTCTGTCCTGACAGCGTGGAGCAGGCAGATATCAATGTAGTCAACGCCGAGGTCTTTAAGTGAGGTGTTGAAATCCCTGAGTGTATCTTTTGTGCCTGAGGTTGTCAATTTCGTCGATATCACAACATCTGAGCGTTTGACCTGTCTTAATGCCTCCCTGACATGGGGATGGGTCCTGTACTGAAAAGCCGTATCCCAGAAATTGATGCCTTGCTCAAAGGCAAAGAGGAGTAGTCCGGCCAACTCCCTGGTCGTCATTAATGCCTGTGCACAATGTCCTGACGGATGTGCAGTTCCTGTCCCTATGCCAAGCCTTGAGACCTCAATGCCTGTTTTTCCAAGCCTGACTCTCTGCATATACCCTCCAGGATAAATGATAGGGTCATGAACAGCTTCTTTTCATAACCTGTTACAATCTGCATCCTGAAATTTGAATCCCCGGGTTCTCTTATATGGCTTTTAACCCGCCTACTGTAATATAATCCATATATGTTAAAAATAGCACCTGAAGGCTGGCCCTTTGTGGCTGTCACGGCTCTTCTCACTGTAATCATCTACCTGATATGGCAGCCCTGGATGGCTGTGTTGCCGCTGATACTCTTTCTCTTCGTGCTCTACTTCTTCAGGGACCCTGAGAGGACAATTCCTGAGGAAAAAGATATATTTGTCTCTCCGGCAGATGGTAAGGTAATACTTGTAAAGGACACTCAGGAAGAAGAGTATATTAAGGACAAGGTCAAGCAGATCAGCATATTTATGTCTCCCTTTAATGTCCATGTCAACAGGGCGCCCTGTGATGGCACGGTTGAGAAGGTAAAACATACCCCCGGCGGATTCAGTGCGGCATACACTGATGAGGCATCCCTCAGCAATGAAAACATAGCTATGCTTCTCAATACAAAGTATGGCAGGGTGCTGGTCAGGCAGGTTGCAGGCCTTATCGCCAGACGGGCTGTCTGCAGGGTCAGCCCTGGTGATACCCTGAAGAGGGGACAGAGATACGGTATGATAAAGTTCAGTTCAAGAGTGGACCTCTATCTGCCGGAAGCTGTACAGGTTGAGGTAAGGGTTGGCCAGAAAGTCAGGGCCGGTGAGACAATAGTGGCCAGAAAATAAAACTCTATCGGACGCCATTCTGCGTCCAGCGAAAGGATTTTTAAAGATGAAAAAAGGTGTTTACATACTCCCCAACGGGCTTACCCTGAGCGGTATGTTCTTTGGATTTTATGCAGTGCTCTCTGCACTTAATGGTGATTATGTCAGGGCGGCCTGGGCAATACTGATTGCCACTGTCTTTGACGGTCTTGATGGCTGGGTGGCAAGGCTTACAAACAGTACCACCAGGTTTGGTGTGGAGCTTGACTCCCTGAGTGACCTTGTTGCATTTGGTGTTGCCCCCGCCATTCTGGTTTACACATGGTCATTAAACCCATTTGGCCGTGTTGGAGCAGCTGCAGCCTTTCTCTTTGTTGCATGCGGTGCACTGAGACTTGCACGTTATAATATCCAGATGGGCTCAGCAGAAAAACGCTCGTTTACAGGCATGCCCATCCCTGCAGCAGGAGTCATAATCGCAACACTTGTCATCTTTTACGAAAATATTACCGAAGACAGGCCCGAGAAGAGCATCCTCATACTCCTGCTCACGGTTGTCCTCGCAATTCTGATGATCAGCACGTTGAGGTTTCACGGCGCAAAGGAGATAGACTTTAAAAAGAGGAAGCCATTCTGGGCCCTTGTCATATTCGTGATACTTATTGTTGTTACTGTTGTCCATCCCCCTGTTGCACTCTTTTCCTTTGCAATGGTCTATCTCTTTTGGGGTATAATAGAGAACGCGTACCTGTTATACAAAAAGAGGAAAAGGGTTAACAATCCGGATAAAAGAGCCGCTGCCTGACACCTGTTTCTTATCACCATAGACTAAAAGGAAGTTAAGGATTATGAGATACATAAAGATTTTTGATACAACCCTCAGAGACGGCGAGCAATCACCGGGAGCCTCAATGAATGTGGAGGAAAAGCTCCATGTTGCCCGTCAGCTGGCAAGGTTAAACGTTGACGTGATAGAGGCCGGTTTTCCTGTTGCCTCACCAGGCGATTTTGAGGCCGTACGGAGAATTGCAGAAGAGATAAGGGGGGTCACTGTTGCAGGGCTTGCCAGGGCAAAGGATGTAGATATCGAGCGGGCGGCAGAGGCGATAAAACCTGCGGAGTCCGGAAGGATACATACATTTCTTGCCACCGACATTCACCTGAAGTATAAGCTCCGCATGAGCAGGGAAGAGGTTTTGGATGCAGCCGTAAGCGCAGTGAAGAAGGCAAGGGGTTTTACGGATGATGTGGAGTTTTCTGCCGAGGATGCCACAAGGAGTGATTGGGATTTTCTCTGCAGGGTTACAGAAGAGGTTATAAAGGCAGGGGCTGCAACCGTGAATATTCCTGATACCGTGGGCTATACCATACCCCAGGAATTTGGCGAGCTGATCGAGTATCTGATGAACAGGGTGCCGAATATTGATAAGGCGGTAATCTCCGTACATTGTCATAATGACCTCGGCCTTGCAGTGGCCAACTCACTGACTGCTGTCCTTAAGGGGGCCGGCCAGGTTGAGTGTACATTGAACGGCATTGGCGAGCGGGCCGGGAATGCGGCACTGGAAGAGGTAGTAATGGCGCTAAAGACAAGACCGAAGTTTTTTAATGCAGAGACCGGAATAATTACTGAGGAGATATACAAGACGAGCCGTCTTGTCTCAAAGATTACCGGCATGGTCGTACAGCCAAACAAGGCCATTGTCGGTGCCAATGCTTTTGCCCATGAAGCCGGAATTCACCAGGACGGGGTCCTCAAGGAGCGTTCAACCTACGAGATTATGAAACCCGAAACGGTCGGGATACCACAGAGCAAGCTGGTCCTTGGCAAGCACTCGGGCAGGCATGCCTTTAAGGAGAGGCTCAGGGAGCTTGGTTATGAACTGGGTGATGAGGAGCTCAACAAGGCGTTTGAGAGGTTTAAGCGTCTGTGTGACCAGAAAAAATATATATTTGACGAGGATATCGAGACCCTTGTATCAGAAGAGGTAAAAAAGGTTCCCGAGGTCTTCAGCCTCATGGACCTGAAGGTCTCAAGCGGTACATCGGTTAAACCGACTGCCACAGTCCGTCTGAAGGTCAGGGACGAGGTTGTTGAGCGTACCGAGGAAGGTGACGGGCCTGTTGATGCCACTTACTGTGCCATTGCAAGGATTACCGAGACAAAGAGCCATCTTGAAAAGTTCGAGATAAAGGGCATAACAGGGGGCACTGATGCACTTGGAGAGGTCATGGTGACCCTTGAGGAGGATGGCCACACGGTCAGGGGATATGGATCTGATACGGACATTATTGTTGCTGCTGCAAAGGCATATATCAATGCCCTGAACAAGCTTGAAGGCAGAAAGAGGGAGCCGCAAAAGGGAATATGATTGAAAAGATAGAGAATATCCGCAGATTACACAGATTTTCGCAGATTTTTATAACTTCAGTCACTTTTTGACCTTGATGGCATTGTAAAAAGTCTGAAAATGCCTTTTTTGTCATTTCGAGCGGAGCGAAGCAATTTCTTGCAGTCTGATTTTTAAAACAGATTGCTTTGTCGCTTTACTCCTTGCAATGACAGTATAATCTGCGTTAATCTGTGAAATCTGCGGATTAAACAAGTTAAAAAGTCTTTGTCTTGTAAATCTGTGACTAATTTAGAGTTTTTTATTTTTGATGGAGGAATGGATGACTATTACTGAAAAGATACTCGCTGCACATGCCGGAAAAAAAGAGGTCTCGCCTGGAGAGTTGATAAATGCAAGGGTGGACCTTATACTTGCAAACGATATAACTGCGCCTATTGCCATAAAGGAGTTTAGGAAGATCGGAGCTGAAAAGGTCTTTAATCCTGAGCGGGTGGCCTTTATTCCTGACCACTTTGCCCCTCAGAAGGATATAAAGGCTGCTGAGCAATGCAGGATGTTGAAGCTTTTTTCAAGAGAGCAGGGGCTGGAGCTCTATTTTGAGGTTGGCAGGATGGGGGTCGAACATGCCCTGCTGCCGGAGCAGGGACACGTGGTCCCGGGTGATCTTGTAATAGGGGCTGATAGCCATACATGCACATACGGCGCCCTTGGTGCCTTCTCCACCGGCGTTGGCTCTACCGACGTTGCAGCTTCCATGGCAACCGGTGAGTGCTGGTTCAAGGTTCCGGAAAGCATGAAGTTTATCTATTACGGAACCCTTGGAAAGTGGGTCAGCGGCAAGGACCTCATACTTCATACAATCGGAGACATTGGTGTGGATGGTGCCCTTTACAGGGCCATGGAGTTTGAGGGAGAGACGATAAGTACGCTGCCGATGTTCGGCAGGCTTACCATGTGTAATATGGCTATAGAGGCCGGGGGGAAGAGCGGGATAATCGTCCCTGACAATATAACAGAGGCTTATGTGAAGGGGAGGGCCAGAAGGGAGTATAAGTTCTATCAGTCCGACCCTGATGCAGTATATGTGGAGACCAGAGAGTATGACTGCTCAACGATTGAGCCCCTGGTCGCCTGTCCCCACCTGCCCTCCAATGTAAGACCTGCCAGGGAGCTGACCGATATTGCCATTGATCAGGTTGTTATAGGTTCCTGCACGAACGGACGCATTGAGGACCTCAGGGAAGCTGCCGAGGTAATAGGGGGCAGGAAGGTTAATCCCAATGTTCGTATGATTGTTATTCCGGCAACGCAGGCCATCTACAAACAGGCCCTGAAGGAGGGGTTGATCGAGGTCTTTATTGACGCTGATGCTGTGGTATCAACACCGACATGCGGTCCCTGTCTCGGGGGACATATGGGTATCCTTGCAAAGGGGGAAAGGGCTGTTGCCACCACAAACAGAAACTTTGTGGGAAGGATGGGAGACCCTGGAAGTGAAGTCTATCTTTCGAACCCTGCGGTGGCTGCTGCAACGGCCATACTTGGCAGGATCGGACTACCTGAGGAGACCGGACTTTAAAATAGCTCATTAGCGTTGCAATAGTCAGAATTTAATGCCCATATCCAGCAATAAAACGTAATCTCTTCATTTATTGCTTTCCATTTTAAAGAAAGAACTATTCCGGAGGTTATTAAAGAGGAGAGGCAGACTTGATTATCTCCGGCGTAACCCTTACAATAAAGTATACAGGTCTGCGTGTAAAAACTGAGCTGTTGCCGTTTTTTTCATCGTTTTCTGAAAGCGTTTGGATTTGCGGGAATGACAGGTAACTGCAATTTGATAACTGGCAGCGTTTCCGGTTTGCTCGAGTTTGTTGCACAGAACATAACCTGGGGAGGAGAATAACTTTTGGCAGAAAACATACCCCTGAAAAAGAGCGATTCCTTTCTTTGTAACTTTGTAATGGAACCACTTTTGGTAATTGACAGGGCGGGAAAGGTTATTGCTTTCAATAAGGCATTTACCGAGATCCTTGGAGTAGAGGAATCATCCATAAAAGGCAGGGATTTCAGGGAAATAGATGCACTATCAAGTTTCTGGCCCTCTGTGCAACATTGCCTGAATACATGTGAAGATATTAAAGACAGGTTGCGTATCGGCGAGATCGAGTATGAAGTCACAATACATCCCGCTACCTCAATTGACGGCCAGGAGATTCTGAGTCTGCTTTTCTATGACGTATCACATTATCTGACAGTAGAAAAGGAGCTCGTAAAACGTAATCGTGAGCTGATGGTGATAAATACACTTTCAGGTGCATTTATATCATCATATGATATTGACCGGGTCTTTAATGACCTTCTTGACAAGGTATTAATGATAACGGATTTCAGTGTAGGATGGATAATGTTGACTGACAACAGTAGCCTCATACTCAAGAGTCACGCAGGAGTTTCCCTGAACCTCCTGAAACAGTTAAATGAAGGCAAGCTTGATGAATTTGTCTGGTCAATACTTGATGCTGCAGAGCCGTTATATATAATTGAAAAAGATCAGATGAAAAATTTCCATCATCTGAAAAAAGAGGGTGTTGTTTTTCTTGGAGCAATACCACTGAAGGTATCAAATTCGATATCGGGCATGCTCTTTCTTGCCAGCAGGTCTGAAAGGGTTTTTGACTTTGACCTTGCTTCCATGATGGCCCTTGTGGGTAACCAGATATCCCTGATAGTGGAGAAGATCAGACTTTTTGAAGAGACAAGAAGGCTCTCTATAACTGATGATCTGACCGGTCTCTATAATGTGAGATTCTTTTACCGCTCCCTTGAGTCGGAACTCGCAAGGGCAAGGCGGTATCAGGATGCCTTTTGTCTTGTCATCTTTGATATTGATGACTTCAAGGTAATAAATGATACCTATGGTCACCAGGTTGGAGATGAAGTCCTGAGAGAGGTGGCTGAGATTATTCTGCACTCAGCGAGGAAAACCGATATTGTTGCAAGATACGGCGGAGAAGAGTTTGTTATCATCCTTCCAAGGACATCCAAGACAGAGGCCCTTCTTCTTGCTGACAGGATCAGGGAGCGGGTGGAGGAAAATGTTTTCAATAAAAATAATACTGTAAAGATACATATAACCGTAAGTGGCGGCATATCAGGATTTCCGGAGGATGGTAAAACCGCAAAAGACCTTCTGTATACTGCTGATATGGCGCTTTATCGTGCCAAGGGATCAGGCAAAAAAAAGGTAGTCTGTCACTCATCTGAAACTTCATGAATTTTATCCAGGCATATTCATTCATCTGTTATAATATCACATGATTCAGGTGTTTAAAAGGCCGGAAAGTCTAAAGAATGTGCCGTTCAGATTCTGTCCTGGATGCGGGCATAGTATAGTGCACCGTCTTGTTGCCGAGTGTATTGACGAGCTCGGGATAAGGGAAAAGACCATAGGCACAGCACCTGTTGGTTGTGCAGTCTTTGCATATGATTATTTTAATTTTGACATAATAGAATGTGCACACGGAAGACCTCCTGCAGTTGCTACTGCCTTAAAAAGGGTGATGCCTGACAAGGTTGTCTTCTCTTACCAGGGAGACGGAGACCTTGCCTCTATCGGATTGGGGGAGATTGTCCATGCTGCCAACAGGGGTGAAAACCTCTCAGTCTTTTTTATAAACAATGCCACATATGGTATGACCGGCGGGCAGATGGCCCCCACTACACTGCCGGGACAAAAGACTACAACCACTCCTGCCGGGCGTGACCCGAAGAGCGAGGGGTATCCCCTTCCCATGGCCGAGATACTTGCGACCATTGAGGGTGCTGCTCTTATAGCCAGGACAGCCATTGACGGAATAAAGGGCATAAAAGAGACCAGAAGATTAATAAAAAGATCCTTTCAATGCCAGATGGAAGGCAGGGGCTTCAGCATGATCGAGATTTTATCACCATGTCCAACTGTCTGGAAAAAGAAACCCGTAGAATCACTGCGATGGCTAACCACTCATATGAAGTCGGTTTTCAGGACAGGGATATTGATAGACAGGCACAGGGAGTTTCAGGATTGGAAAAAAGCATAATCATTGCAGGCTCCGGTGGACAGGGAATACTCCTGTTTGGCCGGCTGATTGCTCATACATTAATGATTCAGGGCAGGAATGTCACGTATTTTCCGTCCTACGGCGCCGAGATCAGGGGAGGAACTGCTAATTGTAGTGTAATATTATCGGATGATTTAATCGGTTCTCCGGCTGTTATGAATCCTGATATCCTGATTGTCTTTAATTGTCAGTCCCTCGAGAGGTTTCTGCCCAGGCTGAAAAAAGGGGGAATCCTCTTCTATGACTCCTCTTTGATCTCGGATAATGGATGCGGCAGGCTATCTATGGTCAATGAGACGTCTGATTTTCACTCTGTTGGAGTGGAGGCATCAGGGAAGGCTGCAGAGCTTGGCTCAATTAAGTATGCAAATATGGTAATGTTTGGTGCATTCCTTGAAAAAACCCGCATCTCGGACCTTTCCAGGGCAGAAAAGGCCCTCAGGGCATTGATACCTGAAAGGCACGCTGTGCTTATTCCGGAAAATCTTAAGGCGATAAAGGTCGGCTATGAATTGTAAGAAAACATCAAACAGTAAAACCTTGCGGATTAGAAAGGCCGGTACAAGGGATGTAAGGGAAATCCATCGTCTTGTTAATTCTTTTGCAAAGAGAGAACAGATGTTGCCGCGCTCACTCAACGAGATATATGAAACCCTCAGAGATCATATTGTATGTGATGATAATGGTGAAGTAACAGGTGTTTGTGCCTTGCATATACTCTGGGAAGACCTTGCAGAAATTAGGTCCCTGGCCGTAAAGGCGGATGCCCAGAGACAGGGTACAGGAAAGAGGCTGGTAAAGAGTTGTATTTCAGAGGCAAAACGGCTCGGCATCGAACGCATCTTTGTCCTTACCTACAATCCTGATTTTTTCAGGTCCCTCGGGTTTACCGATATAGACAAGTCGGAGTTGCCACAGAAAATATGGGGAGACTGTCTCAGATGCCATAAGTTTCCGGAATGTGACGAGTTTGCCCTGATCAAGAAGGTATGAAGTTTATTTTTATGTAAGATTTCTCTCTCAGTTTTTCAATGAGTTTCCTGAGATGTTTATTTACCTCCCTCTCCCTCAGAAGTCTCTCAATGTCATCACGGACATTGTCAAGCGGGGTCTTTCCAAACCTCTTCCTGTTTTGATTGTAGAACCTTTCGATCTCTTCCGGTGGAATCTTTATAAAGACCCTGACCTTTATATCTATGTACTCTTTAATGAGTTCATCGTCTGATTTACCGCGTAGCCGGATCCTCTTTGCCTCCCTGAGCAGCAGCCTTCGGTTGATCAGGGCATTTATTGCCTCCTCTTCAGAAATCCCGGGTGTTAACCCTTTGGCCTTTTTGGTGTATTGCATGAAGTCCGTAAGTGTAATTGCCTCATCATCAATAAAGGCAACAACTCTGTCAATAAGTTCAGCAGATGAAAGTTGCAGGAATGCTGTCAGTACCAATATCATTGTCAGTACCATCGTCAGGATGTAGTTGTTATATTTGGAGCCCGCAACCCGCAACCCGCAACCCGCAACTCTATCATCAGAATGCATGTCCGATGCTGAAATGTACCTCCCCCGCACTTTCACCCTCCCTTCTGTCAAGTTTATGTCCATAGTCAACCCGTATAGGTCCAACAGGTGTTCTGTATCTTATGCCAAGCCCGGCTGTGTATCGAAGAGTCAAGTCCATATTAACTGTTTTTGTCCAGACATTTCCTCCGTCAATAAATCCGACAATGCTAAAACCCTTTCCAATATAAGTTCTCAGTTCAACATTGGACATAAGAAAGGCATTTCCACCCGTTGGTGTTCCATCCTTACCCTTTGGTCCAAGGGTATCCTGTTCAAATCCCCTTACAGTATTCCTTCCTCCCAGGAAGAATCTCTCAACAATGGGAAGTTCTCTTGTGTCAGCAAATCCCTGTGCTGCACCCCCTTTAACAGCAAAGCCAAGAGTAAATCGTCTTCCGAGTCTCCTGTAACTGCTTCCATGAATGGTCAGTTTTACAAAATCTGTTTCTCCAAGGAGATAGGTGCTTGCAAATTTCAGGGAGGCGCCAACCAATACACCCCTGGATGGGTCAAAAGGGTTGTCCCTCGTGTCATAGAGTGCACCGGTACGGATGCTGCTGATAGCGAGTATGCCTTCGTCTTCCCTTGATAAAACAACATCCGGTTTCAGATCAAAGGTTTTGACAAGGGAAAAGTCATAAGCAATCTGTGTCTTAAGGTTATTTGTCAGGTTTTTTTCAAGTGATATGCCGGAAGAGTTTTTCTTCATTCTGTACCTGACTTCTCCGGTATCGATACTCTTTTCTGTGCGTGACTCTCTGAGGAGAAATGCGTTGAAGACAATCGGTTTTCCAAGCAGATAGGGTTCGTGATAGCCAAGAACAAATCTTTCCTTCAGCGTACTCAGTTCCCCTCTGAGATGAATCCTCCTGTTCATTCCCCATAGATTCCTGTAACTTATATCAATGGAGCCCCTCAGACCTTCATAGTCCTCATAACCAAGACTGAACTCAACCACACCCGGATTGCGTTCACTGACATTGATAACAATATCACGTTTGTTATCCTTTTTATCAAGCAGCTTAACATCAATATCTTTAAAGAGCCCGAGACGATAAAGACGCTTTGTCCCTTCCAGAAGCAGTTTGTAGTTAAAGGGTTCACCTTCCTTGTGAATGAATTCCCTTTCAATGACCTCGGTCCTGGTGAACATGTTGCCCCTGACTATTGTTTTACCGAAATATTCCTTTTCACCTTCCGTAATCCTGAATATGACTTTCACTGACTGCCCTGCAGTGACGGTATCAACAGAGACGTTTATATTTGTAAAACCCTGTTCCTTGTAACTATCGGTCAAACGTTTTTTTGCATCTATTATATCCAGTTCGTTGTAGGGGGCACCCTTTTTAATGTTTAGAATACTGTAAACCTTTTTGTCAGTAAAAAAGGTATTGCCTTTGGCTATGACCTCACTAATCCGGAACTGTGAGCCCTCTTTCAGGACAAACCTTATATCCACCATTCCTGTTTCCACGGATATGTTGATTGCAGTGTCCACAATCCTTGCATCCAGATAACCCAGTGCCCTGTAAAGACCTGTTATGGTTTCAGAGTCCGGCTCTAAAAAATCGGGATCGTAAGGGGCTCCCTCTTTCAGGTTTATAACATTTTTAAGCATCTTTTCAGTGATGGAGTTGTTCTCAAATTCAATCTTCTGTATTTTATATGCTTTTCCTTCGTAAATAAAAAAGGTGAGGGAAATGGTCTTCTTATCCTCGGTCCTTAAAGGTGCAACCTGGGCATAAATAAATCCCTTTTTATGGTAAAGAGAGAGTATTTTTGCCGAGACTTCTTCAATTAACTCGTCCTCAATCTCTTCTGCTTCACTGAATGGCATTATCTTCATAAGTTTTGATGAGCTTATTTTTGTATTTCCGTTTATCTCGATCTTTAGCCTTTTGCCCGGAGAAACAGGAACTGTAAGAAGACCGTCGGAAAATGTAAAGGGTCCAACTATTGGATTCAGATACCCCTTTGATTTCAGGTATTCCCTGATTCTTTCCATGTCTTTTTTTATCGCTTCAACGTTATATATATCTCCGGGTTCAACGTACATCTTCTGCCTCAGCCATTGATCCGCGCCCACGATTTCAATCCTCTGGATAACAAGAGGCTCACCTTCGTTGACTCTGAGTTTTATTACTACCCTGTAAGGTTTTGGAGCTTTCTCCACAGTCAATGATAGTGATGCCTCTGGAAAACCAATCAGTCCGAGGGAGTTTTTGAGTTTTTCCCTGGCAGTTTCGATGAGGTTATAGCGCATTATGCCGTCCTCTTTCAGGATAAACATTTTCTTTATCTGTCTGCCCGAAAGATAACGGTTACCGGAGACCTTTATTTTATAAATGTATTCGCGTTCCCTGACCTGAATGAGAAGGGTCTTGTCCGGGGTATAACTGACTGCAATATCTTCAAATATGCCCTTTCTGAATGCCCTTTTTATCCCGTCACTTATTGTCTTCCTGTCTATTAATCCGCGTTGGATATTCATTAAATAGAGGAGTTCGTCTTTTGTGCATGAGGCAAGTCCTTTAATAACGATTTTCTCTGCAAGGAATCCATCTGCGGCCTGAGCTTTCAAAGGAAGAGTCAGGAAGGACGGAACTATCAGAATGGTAAACAGCAGACAGCAGGCACTGCGCACCAGGTTCCTTATCTGAGCTCTTGCTGTCATCTGAACTCCACCCTGAACTTTATATCAGCTCCGAGGGTTCCGAGCTCATCCCGTTCTCCGACAAGAGATATATTGTCACTCAGAAAAAACTCTACTCTCAGGGACTGTTCAGGGGCATTACCTAATGAAGTTGTATATGTCACATATAGCTTGTCCGTAAGAAGCCTTTTTGAGACCGTAATCTTTGGTCCGATTGTTCCTGTAATCTCAGAGACGTACGGTTCTACCTGTATTCTGTCAAAGCCTGTAATGTTTCTCAGTCTTTCTTCAAGTGTTTCCTGAAGTTTTCCCGTCAAAAACGATGCAGCTTCGGAAGCGCCGATTCCGCCTTCAAATCCCTTCAGTTTGGTGCCAAGCTCTCCCACGGTCAGGAGGCTCAGGATGTCTATTTCATCAAGCAGGGGTTCAGAAGAGAGGGAAAGGTTAAACTGCTCTGCATATCCTTCCAGGGAGAGATGTATCTGATACTCCTTTACCCTTGTGCTGGCAACAATATCAAAGAATGGATTTATCCTCGCCGGGTCGGTAAAGTCGGCACTGGCATTTATTATGGTGAATTCATTATTCCTGAAAAATATCTTCCCCCCCTTAAGTTCAACCCGTCCTATCAGTGAGGGGGTTTTTAATGTGCCCAAGATCACAAGGTCTATCCTTGCAGGAGCTGTTGCAATGTTATTGTCTATTATTATATCCTCATCACCATAAAGGTTGATATTAAGTTCAATGCTATCGAGAAGACTGTACTGCTTTTTTTGCAGGGCAGGTTTTTTTGCACTGAGGATCCAGCTTCTCCATTCAATATTCCTTGTGTATCTGCCCCTAAGCACCCTCATATCTCCAATCAGGTATATCCCCTCCGGTTTTTTGGCCAGTACCAGTTCCCCTGAGAGCTTGAAAGAAACCCCTTCCTGAAGGTATAAGTTGATATTTTTTACAACGGCTTCAAGATGATAATCCCTGAGTTTCAGACCCTTTAGCCGGCCAACTCCCCTTATCCGTATGTTTCCGGATGCAAACCTTCCTGACAGGGTGTCAAGAACGATCCTGTTTTCATCAATATAAATATATCCTTTTATGGAAGAGAGCCTGCTGGGAATTCCAGTTACAGCAATTGAAGTCTCCTCAATTGACAGCCCTCCACTAATTACAGGATCAAGCCACTTGCCCCTTATGCCAAGGACAAAGTCAGAATAGCCTCGTATATATTCCAGCCCGGAAATAAACCCCTCTAATGGACCGAGGTAGGCCCTTCCGTCAATTGTCAGGTCATATCCCTTCTTAAGATCGAGGTTGCCGTTTATGCTGAGAGCTGCAAGTCCTGTCCTCAGGCTGAAAGAATTGAACTCAATCTTTGAATTATCAATTGTCAGCAGAATGTCTTCCGTATTTGTAAAGTCCTGCTCATAAAGGTTAAGTTTCAGACTATTTAACAGCACACTGCCCATCACAGAGCGCAAAGTTCCCGATAGGTTTATCTCTCCCCTCAGGGATAGGAAAAGATCTTCCGGCACATCTTTCAGGAAGACATCCTTCAGAAACAAAAGTAGTACATCATCATATACTCCCTCCTTTATATCTATCCTGACCCGCCATGGCAGATCTCCTGATGTAGCCAGGTTCCCGGCAATTGAGACCTGTTTCCTGAATAGCCAGCCTGTAAGTGTGACTTTCTGTTCTTTAAGTCTCAGATGAATATCCCCTAAATCTGATTGAATGGAAGTCTCTGTTCTGGTTGGTCCATTGTCAGTGAGCACTTCTATCATGCCATTAAATTCCCCTTCAGGAGACTTTAATGAACCACCTGCCTTGAGGTCTCCCCTTAGACGAAAACCACGCGGTATTTCCCCCGTAATATCATCAGAGACAAGGGAGACCTCAAATCCATCGCTCTTTATAGTTCCGGCGCTTGAGATAGAGATTGAGCCCTTTAAAAAAGAGGTTCCTTTTGTAAGAATAAAGTTTGAGAGGTCTAACTCTTTGCTGCTGTATTTGAAGTCTGTTTTCAGATACGTATAAAGACTCTTTATTTTCAGTTCCTCGGTCTCTGCATGCCCGGACAGAATGATGTTGTTTAAGGGACCATCAATCCTGAAGTCACCGAATAATTCACCGTCTGTCTCATCGGCTATCCAGGAGAATCCTTGATCCTCCGTGGATGTAGGCTTCAGTGCAATCCACTCCTTAAGTTTGTCGAGGGGTAGTCGTGAGAAAGTACCGGAGAGAGAGAACTTTGGACTATTGAAGGTAAACAGTTCAGATTCAAGGGTGTTTACCGTACCCTTTAAGGTATAAGCAGTCTGCTTCAGCTTTCCTTCAAGGCTGTTAATTGTCACCCCCCTCTTTCTGTATGATATAAGAGCATCAAGACATCCCAGAGGCTGGTTCATATAGAAGAAGTTGCACAGGCTTGCCTTACCTGAAATTACCGGGTCTTCAATCAACCCTGAAACATTGCCCTCAAACTGTCCGGTTCCCTTTATTACCCCCTCTTTATAATATACTTCGTTGAGGTCTTCTGTTGAAACAAGGGCCTTCAGGCTGAGTATTCCTTTCCCAAAATCCAGAAATCCTCCAGAGGCAAGCCTGGTCCTGGGAGATGAGGCCTTAATGTCTGTCAGTGTAAGCACATGACCTTTCATACGGAAGGAACCACTTACCTTTTTTATCTTTTTGAGAAACGATGTCTCGGATGACTTGCCGTTGGCACCTGCATTCCTGTTCGTTTGAAATGCCTTGTATTGAAAAGTGCCCCATGGCTCAAAAGCCCGTCCCTCTGATTGCAGGAGACCTGTAACGCTGCCAGGAGGTAAGCCGGGGTCCCATTTGATCAGTTTCAATATGTTGTGGCTGTCAAGGGATTCTGCCTGAACCTTCAGTGTGAATCTGGTTGGTCTTGAGAGGTAGATATTAACCCCTACGTCAGCACTCCCGTTGTAGGCATTGACTTTGCCGTCATAAAATTGCAGCACCTTTTCCTTATAAAGAAGTCGGCATTTCACACTATCAACATCAATGCCGTATATATGCCCCTCCTTCATCTCCGCCCTGAGTCGCGCTACGGGATTCAGGGCAGGGCCCTTTACAGTGCCTGAAAAGTCGGCAAGCCCTTGCAGAGGAACATTTTCTTTAAGGAGCTCCATGAGGGTTTCAAGGTATATACTGCCCTTTACGTCAAGGTTAAGGGACAACCCCCGCAGAAGAGTCAGGGCAGGGTCAGGAATTTCGGGTTTTGGGGCTTTGTTGACGGCTCCGGCCTTCCACCGAACCTCTCCACTTGCAGTTATGCTGCCCGTGCTATCTTTTTTGAGTAGAAATAAATCTGATAATGTCTCTATTGACACGTCTGTCTTTATTGAACCTTCAAAGGTATTGTTTCTGAACTCTCCTTTCAGACCCAGAAATGACTCTCCGCTCTGAAACTCAAGGGTTTTTAACCGGACACTCTTATCTGAAAGCGATAACAGCATATGCAGGTTTCCATTGATGACATCCCTGTCTTGCCGGACAATTTTGAGATCTGCGTCCCTGAGGTTCAGGGATTTCCGTTTAATATTTCCTTCAGCGCTTATGTTATGAAGAGAAATAACGACTCTCTGTTCAGGATCAGAGACGCTGATTCTTCCATTTTTCAGCAGTATGCTTCCAAGCTTTATCCTCCAGCCGGATGTTTTGATTCCTGTTTTTTTTGCATTCATTACTCCAGCGGCACCCTTTAGAGCCTGAACCGTAGTTCCATATTGAAGGCTGTCAATGGCAATAAGGGATACGTAAAGTTCACGGCGCAGAAGCGGCAGAACCTCAATATAAAACCTGGCTTTTTTTACAGAAAGAGTCTTCCCGCCTTCTTTGTCAGATACCAGAAGATTGTCAACACCCGCAAAAAGGGGAAACAGGTTTATGTATATCCTCTTAGCTGTAACCCTCTGACCGGAGACACGGGAGAGTTCGGGCAGGATTATCCTCTTCAGGTGGTTTGACATAAAAGGGGATCTTATATAAAAAAATGCCCCGGTTATGAGGATCACCAGGACAAGTGCAGATGTAAATAAGAGTATCTTTTTCGTTTTCACTGAAAATATCACTCTCTCTTTTCAGCCCTGGGGGCTACCTCATATTTTTATCCACGTTATGAGCCATTGGTCCATAATGGTTTCATTTTATGCATTAGCCACGAATTAAAACGATGTGTGCAAAGTATACAACGTTGTAGTAATGAAACACCGGAGTATTGAAGTGCTCTAAAGTCCTGATTCTTCATTTCTCCGTTCTACCACCCCTCTATCGCTCCAAGGTTTTTACCTCTGCGTTTTGTGGCAGTGATATATTATGGCATTTTTGACTGAAAGAAATCAGAGAGAAAACGCGGAAAATATCCTGCGTGTTTTCATTTTGGAAGCTTCTTATCTATAATAGACGTGGTTGTAACAGGAGGACCATAAAATAAAAATCGTACCGGAGGGTTCTATGGTATCGGAGAGAGCAACGAGGGTCAAACCCTCACCAACACTTGCTATGGATACAAAGGCAAAGGAGATGAAGTCACAGGGTATCGATGTGATAAGTTTTGGAGTCGGAGAGCCGGACTTTGATACACCTGATAATATAAAAGAGGCTGCCATCAAGGCGATAAGGGATGGTCATACAAAGTACACCCCTGTAGGCGGAATCCCGCAACTTAAGGATGCAATAGCAGAAAAGCTCCGCAAGGATAACGGTCTTTCCTATGAAAAGGAGGAGATTATAGTATCATGCGGAGCAAAACACAGCCTCTATAATATAGCCCAGGCCTTGCTGAGTCCGGGAGATGAGGTTGTCATTCCCTCTCCATACTGGGTTTCTTATCCCGCGCAGGTGCTCCTGAATGATGCAACCCCTGTTTTTGTCAAGACCCGTGAGGAAGATGGTTTTATGCTTAATCCCGATGAATTGAGGGAGCATATTACCGAGAGGACAAAGGCAATCATACTGAACTATCCTTCCAATCCCACCGGTCTTGGTTATGACCGTTCGACCCTTGAGGCAATTGCTGATGTTGCGGTGAAGAGCAATATCTGCATCATCTCTGATGAGATATATGAAAAGCTCCTTTATGACGGTACCGAGCATATCAGTATTGCCTCTCTGTCAGAGGAGGTAAGGGCATGTACAATAGTGGTAAACGGTCTCTCGAAATCTCACGCCATGACAGGATGGAGAATCGGCTATGCGGCAGGGCCGGAAGATGTTGTTAAGGCCATGACCAAGATACAGAGTCAGTCCACTTCAAACCCGACATCAATTGCCCAGTGGGCAGCAGTTGAGGCTTTGAAAGGGCCTCAGGATTTCATCAGTATAATGGTGAGAGAGTTTGATATAAGAAGGAGATTTCTTGTGGAGGCCTTAAACAATATAGAAGGGATACGTTGCGGTCTTCCCACAGGTGCCTTTTATGTCTTTCCCAAGGTTTCGGAAATCTTTGGCAGGGGATACAAAGGCAGGATAATAGAGGATTCTTCAGCCCTTGCACTTTATTTCCTGGAAGAGGCCGGGGTTGCCCTTGTGCCGGGCAGTGCGTTTGGGGCCGAGGGATATATAAGGATCTCCTATGCAACATCTATGGAAAATATCCGCAAGGCTGTGGAAAGAATTGGAGAAGCCATTGAAAAACTCTCCTGAGAAAGGTTTCCGCTCCGGCTATGTCTCCATACTGGGGAGACCCAATGTGGGGAAATCTACTTTCCTCAATGCCATGCTCGGAGAGAAGATTGCCATAGTAACAAATAAACCCCAGACAACGAGAAACAGGATAATTGGGGTCAAGACAACCCCGTCAGCACAGATTGTCTTTATTGATACCCCCGGGATACACAAGCCAATGGGAAAACTGGGTGAGTTTATGGTAAAAGAGGCAATGGAGAGTCTCAAGGAGGTTGATGTTGTCCTCCTTATGGTCGAGCCGCAAAAGCCCGGGACCGAAGAGATGGCAATAGTCGACCTTTTTAAACAGAGGAAAAACCTGACGGTTTTTTTACTGATCAACAAGATAGACACAATCAAAAAAAACGAACTCCTTCCCATCATTGAGAAATACAGCCTGCTTTATCCATTTGATGAAATAATCCCGGTGTCCGCCGTAAGGGGAGACGGCCTTGATATTGTCCTCGGGAAAATAATTGATCGCCTGCCGGAAGGGCCAAAATACTATCCCGATGATATATTTACAGACCAGCTTGAGCGGTTTATGGTGGCCGAGATAATTCGTGAAAAAATAATGAGCCTTACTGAGGAAGAGATACCCTATTCAGTGGCAGTTGAGGTGACTCAATGGGAAGAGAAAGAGGATATGATAGTGATCAATGCCAACATATATGTTGAAAAAGAGAGCCAAAAAGGTATAATAATAGGTAAGAGAGGTGCAATGCTGAAGACCATTGGTATTGCTTCGAGGGAGGAAATAGAGGGTTTGCTTAATACGAAGGTTTATATCGATCTATGGGTCAAGGTTAAAAAAGACTGGAGAAAAAAAACAGGTACATTGAGGGAGTTAGGGTACCGGTAATGCTGATCCAGATGAAAGTAGAAGGACTTCTTTTTGACCCGAGAAGCGGGATGTACATCCTGTTGCTTAAGGAGATTGATGGTGCTCAGACGCTCCCGATCTGGATAGGAAAGCCGGAGGCTGATTCCATTGCCCTTGCACTTGGACGGGTCATAACTCCGAGACCATTGACGCATGACCTCCTTAAGAATATCCTCACAACGCTTGATGTAGGGATATCAAGGATTGTGGTTACAGATATAATTGACAACACCTATTACGCCAGCCTTTACCTGCTTGACGGCAGCAAGGAGATACCTGTGGATTCAAGGCCCAGTGACGCTGTTGCCATAGCATTAAGGCTTCATGTCCCCATATTTGTTGAAGATGATATACTTGAGAAGAGACACACTGACGAGTTGGAGGAATGGCTGAAAAATCTGAAACCCGAGGACTTCGGAAATATAATGTAAAGTTCGGGGCCTTGCGCCAGTGTCAGGCTTTCAGCCGGCATTCATCTAAAAGGCATTCATCCAAATAATGTTAAAAAAGACCGAAGGCATTGTCCTGAGAAACAGACCCCACCTCGATGCTGACCTGATTGTAACCTATCTTACCTCCTCTCATGGAATACTGAACCTTTATGCAAAAAGCCCGAGAAAGGTCGGCAGCAGGTTCGGCAGTAGCCTGGAGCCACTCACCTATGCAAGGATAAGTTGTTTTGGTAAGGAGCAGACAGCCCTTCCAAGACTGACACAGTCTGACATAATAAGACCATTTAATGTCCTCAGGGAGTCCACAGACTCCTTTATCAGGATATCCGAGGTGCTTGAACTGACACTGAGACTCCTTCCGGAGAGAGAGCCCAACCGTATGGTCTTCCCGCTTCTCCTCAACATGCTTTTATCCATTGAAAGGGAACCGGGAAATTCACTGTATGTAACCTTCTATAAATTGAGAATCCTCTCGCTTGCAGGTTTTGCACCAAGGGTGGGACAATGTGTAAGGTGCGGGAGAATAGCCGAAAGGTTTTATTTCAGCGAAGGGAGCACCGTCTGCAGGAGTTGTGCAGGTCCGGCAGACGGGTTTATAGAGCTCAGTCCGCCTGTGCAGAGGGTCTACAATTACCTCATGAGAGCCGGATCTGCAACGGTCAGGCGGTTGAGGTTGACTGAAGAGGTCCACACAGGGCTTGAAGCACTGATAAACTCTCATATAAACTATACTGTAGTGGGAAAACTGAATACGAGAGAATATGCAGAAGGGTTGAAGACCCTGTAGACTTTTGATAATTCTTGAGATTCTTCTATCTTTTTCAGGATTTCAATATCATAAATAGTTCAATTTAGGTTAAAATTATCTCTGTAAATCATATGCTGCTTATAAGATAAGAGGATGCAATGAAAGGCAAACGGGAGACTATAAGAGACCTTATCTCCATTCAGGAGAGGGTAAACAGGTTATTTGAAGATGTTCTTGTTGATATTGAAGCAACAGGGGAGGGGAGGTCTGTTTCCTGGTCACCGAGAGTGGATATCTATGAGACAGAAGATGAGTTTGTTGTAAATGCCGAACTTCCCGGAGTGAAAGAAAAGGATCTGGATATCAAGGTTGAGGGTAATGCCCTTGTTATAAAGGGTTACAGACCTCATCTCCATGGTTTCTCCTCAAAGGAAACCGGAGGGAAATACCACATGGTCGAATGCACATATGGTGCATTCAAAAGGTCTTTTCTGCTTCCTGAAAGTGTTGATGCCGGAAAAATCACGGCCATGCTCAAGGACGGGATCCTCAGGATTGTGTTGCCGAAAAAATCAAGAGATACTGCACAAAATATAAGGATAGATTGAAGGCATGACATGTTGAGCGCAAAACTGGGACATTTCCTTGACAGGCCCCTGGAGCCTGTTGCAAGGCGAATAAGGCTAACCCCAAATTTCTTTACTGCTGCAGGCTTCCTGATTACAGTTGCAGCAGCCGTCACAATTCCATATAGCCAGAAGACCGGCGGTGTACTGATACTCCTTGGCGGAGCATTTGATGTGCTGGATGGTGTAGTGGCAAGGACAAACGGAAAGGTTACGGACTTTGGCGCCTTTCTCGATTCCGTACTCGACCGTTACTCGGATGCCTTTCTATTTCTTTCCATTGCCTGGTACATGGTGCTTCAGGGAGAGCAAGTAGGGGTTTTCCTCAGTATAGGAGCCCTTGTAGGTGCCTTTCTGATCAGTTATGCAAGGGCAAGGGCAGGGGCGCTTGGCAAGAATTGCCATACCGGTATAATGGAGAGGCCCGAGCGTATAATCCTTATTGCAGTGGCCTGCTTTACAGGCTATTTCCTGCCCATTCTCTGGCTGCTCTTTATCCTCACTCACCTTACGGTTATCCAGAGAATCATTCATGTAAAAAAAGAGTGTCTCAAACAAAAGACTTAAAGCCTCTTTCCCCCCGGCAACCCCGGAGATATCCACTCCTGTATACACATAACCCGGCCATCGGGTATAATAAATTACGGTTTTCTGAGACTTGATTGAGCCATGTTGTTTCCGGATCCAGCGATAAAAAGCCTCAATTATGGGAAGGGAACGATATGATAGACTCTGAACGGTTTTAGTTTCGCAGTAATTCACCCGGATGGTGTCCCGAAGTACTTCGGGATCGGAGATGGACACGATGTCCGTCGAGAATGAGTGAAGAGTCTATCATATCGTTCCCAACAACCCTTTATCACTGGAGGCAGGGTTATTACAGTTTCAGATTCTCGTTAAATTCGTGTTATGGGACCAAACTTTCTATGTATCGGAACCTATCGTGCCGGGACTACCTGGCTCTACAGGGTGCTTAAGGAACATCCGGATATCTTTCTTCCTGATGAGAAGGAGCTGATGTTTTTCAGTCATCATTACGACAAGGGTGTCGGATGGTATGAAAAGTTCTTTGAAGGCCGTCATGGACAGAAGTGTGCCGGAGACATATCACCGACATATCTGAGTTCACCACAGGCAGCCGCACGCATTTACAGGCACTTCCCTGATGTGAAGCTGATCGTTTCACTCCGTAATCCGCCGGAACAGGTATATTCATTGTATAAATTATGGCTGGCCAGGAGTTATACTGACAGGGATATCAGTATTGC
>JAADGU010000060.1 GCA_013152195.1 Nitrospirota bacterium | reverse complement strand
GGACCGGACCGATATGGCCCTGATATATTCCGAGTGTGAGGCCACTGTTGCCGGCACATTTACATCAAACAGGGTAAAGGCAGCCCCTGTTGTTCTGGATATAAAAAAGGTAAGGTCAGGAACTGGAAGGGCCATTATAATAAATAGTGGAAATGCGAATGCCTGCACAGGGCAGAGGGGAAAGAGAGATGCAGAGACCATGTGCAGGGAGATTTCAAAAAGACTTGACATACCTGAAAAGCATGTACTCGTCGCATCCACAGGTGTTATCGGTAGCCCCCTGCCCATGGAGAGGGTGCAGAGGGGACTGGAAGACCTCACTACAGAGACTGCCAGGACCGGACTGGACGAGGTGGCGAGGGCAATAATGACAACAGACAAATTCCCGAAGACAAGCTCAATGAAAATTGAAATCGGTAGAACCGGGGCCATACTGGCAGGTGTAGCCAAAGGGGCCGGCATGATCTCTCCGGACATGGCCACAATGCTCTGCTTCCTGCTTACAGACCTTGCGATTGAGAAAAAAGCACTCAAACGTGCGTTGAAAGAAGCAACGGAAAAGACCTTTAATCTGATAACCGTTGATGGTGACATGAGCACGAATGACACAGTCCTGATAATGGCTAACGGCAGAGCCGGGAACACTCCACTGACAGAAGACTCTCCGGGTTACAGAAAGTTCAGGGAAGCGCTTTTCGAGCTGACGGATGAATTTTCACGGATGATTGTTCGGGATGGTGAGGGAGCAACCAGACTGATTACTATAAAACTGCGTGGTGCAAAAAACTACTCAGATGCAAAAAAAGCGGCTTTCTCTGTTGCAAACTCTCCACTGGTAAAAACCGCCATTTATGGCAGGGATGCCAACTGGGGCAGAATCATGGCTGCACTTGGGTATTCCGGGGCATTTATCAGGGAGGACTCTGTTGATATATCAATCAACGGGATAAATCTCGTCAGAAGCGGGCTGGGAACAGGAAAGGACGTTGATGCCTCAGAAACATTGAAGCACAATAATGAAGTTACCATTGACATCAATCTCAACACAGGAACGGAAACAGAAAGGGTATATACATGTGACCTTACTGACGAGTACCTGAAGATCAATGCAACGTATAGAACATAAAAGAGCAGGTCAGGCCGGAGGCCCCCTCTCTATAATCTATAAAATTGAAAAACAGCATCTCCCTGAAGACTCTTGACTGCATGGATAGTTAAGCCCCCATTTTGTTATAATATATACTAAACCTCCAGCAGAATGCAGGAACAAACAGAGTGACACGAATTTTAAATAGCTGACACGCAGACTGACAGACATAAGGTTGTAATGAATTTATTTCAACCCGATGTCTCCGGTTAACATAAAATTTTTATAGTGTTATAGTGTTATAAAGACTACACTCAGACAATAATGGAGGAAATATGAGCCCAGTCATCAAGGCATTACTTCCGGCAGCAGGACTTGGAACAAGGTTTTTACCGGCCACAAAGGCATCTCCCAAGGAAATGCTTCCGATTGTAGACAAACCTATGATACAGTATGCTGTAGAAGAGGCGGAGGCATGCGGCATAAATGAGTTCATAATTGTCACCGGCAGACACAAGAGGAGTATTGAAGACCACTTTGACACTGTATATGAACTTGAAGAAGACCTGAAGCAAAAGGGCAAGAAGAAACTGCTGGAGATGATAAACAGGCTGAGTCACATTGACTTTGCATATATACGCCAGGGAAGACCCCTCGGACTTGGGCATGCCATACTCAGGGCAAAACCCTTTGTAAAGAATGAACCTGTTGCTGTGCTTCTGAGTGACGACGTTATAGACCCTCAGGAAACATTACTGAAGACGATGATAAACCTCTATGATGAGCTTGACTGTCCTATTGTGGCACTTGAAGAGGTACCAAGGGAGGAGATTCATAGATATGGAGTTATAGAAGGAACGGTGGAGGGTAAAGACCTCTACAGGATAACAGACTTTGTTGAAAAACCAAGACCTGAAGATGCACCAAGCAATCTCGCTATAATAGGCAGATACATCCTTACACCTGACATTTTCAAGATACTTGAAACCATGAAACCAGGCAGAGGAGGGGAATATCAGCTCACCGATGCCCTGCAGATACTCCTCAAGAAGAGGTCTGTCTACGGGTTTGTCTTTAGAGGTAAAAGATATGACGCCGGTGATAAATTCGGATTCCTGAAGGCAACCGTCGATCTTGCACTGAAGAGCTCTAATGTTTCAGAGAAGTTCAGGGAATACATTCTTCATGTTGCAGAGAAGATAAAAAAAGAAGAAAAGCAGAAATAAAAATACCATGGAATATCTCCTCAAAGAGGTTTTCTATTTAAAAACCGAGACCAGGAAGGACTATCCTCCTGTAGATATCTATGAAAGCAAAAATAGTGTTGTATTTGTCATAGACCTGCCTGGTATGGAAACAGACGATGTACTGATTAAGGTTTATCATAATTTACTTATAATTGAAGGAATGAAGAGAGAACCCATTAGTGAAAGGTGCGGTATATATATATGCATGGAGAGGGAATTCGACAGTTTCAGGAGGATTCTCCCCATACCGGTCCCGGTCAATCCGGCTGATGGCACGGCTACTTACTCTGACGGTGTACTTACAGTGACTTTGCCTAAACCGAAAGACAGGGTTTATAAAATAAAAATAGAAAAGGAGTAATCATGGTTGATCCGATAAAAGATGAAAAAGAGATCGAGATTCCCGATACCTTACCCGTTCTGCCTGTGAGGGATATTGTTGTCTTTCCTTACATGATAATCCCCCTCTTCGTGGGAAGAGAGATGTCCATCAAATCTATTGATCACTCTCTTAATACAAACAGGATGGTACTGCTCCTGACCCAGAAAGACCTGAGTGTTGAAAACCCCTTGCCTGAGGACCTTTACAGGGCGGGAACCGTAGGGCTCATAATGAGAATGCTAAAGCTCCCTGACGGCAGGGTAAAGATACTTGTCCAGGGTCTTTCAAAAGCCAAGGTCCTGGATATGCAGGTTAAGGACAATTATTTAGAGGCAACGATTGAAAAGATAGAGGACACAAAACCCGCTGAGATGACAATTGAAATAGAGGCCCTGATGAGAACGGTCAAGGAGCAGCTTGACAAGTCAGTCTCTCTGGGAAAGACCATACTGCCTGATATCATGGTGGTAATCGAGAACCTCGATGACCCTGGGAGGCTTGCCGACCTTGTGGCATCAAACCTCGGGCTGAAGACCGAGCAGGCCCAGGAAATCCTTGAGATATCAGACCCGGTACTGAGACTTAAACGTGTCAGTGAGATACTGGGCAGGGAGATAGAGCTCCTCCTTGTACAACAGAAGATCCAGACCGAGGCGAGGGGTGAGATAGATAAGACCCAGAGAGAGTATTTCCTCAGGGAACAGTTAAAGGCAATACAGCGGGAACTGGGCGAGATAGATGAGAGGGCAGAAGAGATAAACGAGTTCAGGAAAAAGATAGAAGAGGCCAAGATGCCTGAAAAGGTACTGAAAGAGGCCGAGAAACAGCTCAAGAGGCTTGAGAAGATGCACCCTGACAGTGCAGAGGCAGCTACTGTCAGGACTTATCTCGACTGGCTCGTTGAAGTACCCTGGAGCAAATCAACAAAGGATATCCTGGACATAAAGGCGGCCAAAAAGGTCTTGATGAAGATCATTATGACCTTGAAAAGGTAAAGGAACGTATACTTGAGTATCTGAGCGTGAGGAAGCTGAAGGCAAAGATGAAGGGACCTATCCTCTGCTTTATCGGTCCGCCCGGAGTTGGAAAGACCTCTCTCGGCCGTTCAATAGCAAGAAGCCTTGGCAGGGAATTCGTAAGGATGTCCCTTGGCGGTGTAAGGGACGAGGCCGAGATCAGGGGACACAGACGCACCTATGTAGGGGCGCTTCCCGGAAGGATTATTCAGGGCATCAAACAGGCCGGAACCAACAATCCTGTATTTATGCTTGATGAGATCGACAAGATAGGTATGGATTTCCGTGGAGACCCTTCATCAGCACTGCTTGAAGTGCTGGACCCTGAACAGAATAATGCCTTTGTGGATCACTATCTCGGGGTTCCCTTTGACCTCTCAAACGTGTCATGTTCATAACTACAGGGAATATGATGGATACCATCCCGGGTCCTTTAAAAGACAGGATGGAGATTATTTATCTGAGTGGTTATACAGAAGAGGAGAAACTGGGAATTGCCAGAAACTACCTCATACCCAAGCAGCTTGACGAACATGGAATTACAGAGAAGATATTGAGTGTCACAGATTCGGGGCTCAGACTACTGATTTCCCAGTACACGCGCGAGGCAGGGGTGAGAAACCTTGAGAGGGAGATCGCAAATCTCTGCAGAAAGGTAGCCAAACAGATTGCTGAGGGCAAGAAGAAAAAGTTTATCATAACAGCAAGGAATCTTCACAAGTTCCTCGGTGCGCCAAAGTATCTTCCCGAGGAAGAGATGGAGAAAGACGAGATCGGTGTATCCACAGGCCTTGCATGGACAGAATCCGGTGGTGACATCATCTATGTTGAGGCAACAACCATGAAGGGCAGAGGCAACCTGACCCTCACCGGTCAGTTAGGTGATGTTATGAAGGAGTCTGCCCATGCTGCACTCAGTTATATACGTTCACGGGCAAAGACATTGGGGATAAAGGAGGACATCTTCTCAAAGACCGATATCCATATCCATGTACCTGCCGGAGCAATTCCGAAGGACGGCCCTTCTGCCGGTATCACAATGGCAGTGGCCATAGCATCTGCTTTTACCGGCAGACCTGTGGATAAGAAGATAGCCATGACCGGAGAGGTGACCCTCAGGGGACGGGTGCTGCCAATCGGAGGGCTCAAGGAAAAGATCCTTGCAGCCAAAAGGATGGGCATACCCAAGGTGATCATACCCAAGAGAAACGAAAACGACCTCGAGGATATCCCCAAATATGTGAAGAAGAATGTGGAGGTCATCTTTGTTGACAAGGTGGATGATGTACTCAAGGTTGCCTTAAAACCAAAGAAAAAGACCACGACAACCAGGAAAGCAAAGGCTGTTGCAACAAAAAAGACTGTTGCAACAAAAAAAATAAAGACTACTGCAATAAAAAAGAGAAAAACAGCTGCAACCGGAAAGACAAAGACAGCTACAGGAAAAAAGAGAAAGAAGTAATTATTCTTCCTCAATGAGAGTGTTCTGAATAATTACGAAGAAAAACAGATGAATCTTGGAGATGCCGGTGAGCTTGAAATACTGGAAAGGCTGAGGAAACGTTTTGCTTCCCGCTCCGAGGACGTAATTGTCGGTATAGGTGATGATGCTGCTGCCCTGGACATTCAGGGCCATACATTGCTTATAAGTACTGATACCATGAAGGGGATACACTTTGATCTTACCCTCGTTACACCTTATCAGATTGGCTTCAAACTCATCTCCTCCAATGTAAGCGATATATTTGCAATGGGTGGAAGACCGAAGTGGTCCCTTCTGAGCATGACGCTCCCTCCTGATACTGAAAAGTCTTTTCTTGACGCTTTTCTTGAAGGCATTTCAGATGGGATAAAGAGGTATGGACTGGATATTGTAGGAGGAGATATTACAGGGAGTATATCCTCCTTTACCGTCTCACTCACGATTCTGGGTGTGGCAGAAAAGAGGGTTATCAGAAGGTCAGGAGCCTCTGCGGGAGACAGGGTTTATATCTCAGGCCCTGTTGGAGAAGCATCGTGTGGACTGGAACTCCTTAAGAGACTCGGTCGTTCAGTAAGCCTGGAAAGGGGTGAGGAGCTGCACCTCGCACTGAAATGGGAAAGTGCAGAGCCTGTACTGAAACGGTTCCTTCTGCCTGAAGCATGCAATGTCTCTGAATATTCAGAACATATGACCTCCATGATAGATATAAGTGACGGACTTTTCCTTGACCTTACAAGACTCTGCCGGGAGAGTGCAGTTGGTGTAAGGCTTTACGAAGAGAAGATACCTGTAACAGATGCCCTCAGGGATGTTTCCACCTTCCTTGGCAAGGACCCTTACGGATTCATAACCTCCGGAGGGGAGGATTATCAGCAGCTATTTACGTCCGGCGAGCAGCTCCCCATGTT
>JAADGU010000046.1 GCA_013152195.1 Nitrospirota bacterium | reverse complement strand
ACGGTATTTGTGAGAGGATCGTATACGAACTGCTTGAGGTCGAAATCGATCACCACACGCTCCGTACTCACCACATTGGCTGCCCCTGGGATGTCAATAACACATGTGCCGTCTGCACTGCAGTTGGTCCATGCGTTCTCAGCAAAGGTGGGGTTAGGAAATACCTGTACGCCTGCATTGTCAACAAGTATTAAATCCTTGCCAACGGTTACAAGGACACTGCTGTAGTTGCCCTCAGGCAGTGTTCCGAGCTTATCAAGCACGCCGCTCAATTCGCTCAAATCATAGGTGAGGCCCTGGGGGGCCTCAAAGACCGTCACTACCGAGCTATCCACTGCACTCACAAACTCAACCCTGTAGATGGTCACGATAACCTGATCATAAGCATCAGTAACATCATCGGTGATGTAGACACTTGCTGTCCGCGTGGTGGTCTCACCTCCTCCTCCACATGAGTAAAGAAACCCGGTAAAAGCCAATAAAAACGTTACCAGAACAGCCATCCTGAACCTTGATACCATTAAACGTTTCATCTTTCTGCCTCCTTTCGATTACTTTCGATTAAATGATCCTTCTTTGCTGTAACCTGACAAAGTCAGTTTATCCTCTCTATCTCCACCTCATCGGCAACAATAACGCCACCCTGATAGACCCCGCTAACCTCAACAATATCCCCGGGGGCCTTGGTATCGTCGATCAAGGCAAAGAAATCGTCTGCCGTGATTGCATTGTCACTCTCATCCTCAAAAGTGACACCCTGACTGCTGACATCAACCTCCACGCCGAGTATCGAAAAAGATGACGCGGACTCTGACCCGACATCAACCGGCCCGCTCAGGCTGTACTCAGGCTCTGAAGGGTACTCCCTCTCCACCTTCACCGCAACGACCCTGCCGCTGTCGTCAACAAAACCACCGACTTCGAGGTGGTCATCGACCCGGATGCCATCAAAAGAAAAGGACCGGTCCAATTCATCGTTGAAGATGGTACTGCTGTTGACAGTGATCTCGATACCGAAGACAGTGACTGTAGAGTTCTGAGGGTCCACCTGCTCCACTGCCCCTTCAATACCGATTTCTGTCTCCTCATGTGAAAGGAACTCGACCTTCTCAGCCAGGAGAACACCGGCATCGTTAACCGTCCCCTCCACCTCCAGCAGCACATTGACGGCTACATCACCCTGCAGGCCGTTTTCATATACTGTCCGGTCATCGGCATAGACCCTCAGGCCATTAACCTCGAAATCGTTCACAGAGGTGCGGGATGTCACGATCCCCTCAACAGCCATCTCATTGCCGGGAAGCGCTCCAACAGGGTCCTCCACTTCGACAGATGACGCAACAAGCGTACCTGCTGAAAGGGTCCCTTTCACTTCAACGAAATCACCGTTCTGAAACTGCGGCGCATCAGTCACACCACTGTAATCAACGGACAATCCGTTTATCACAAACGTGCGGGAGACGGCATCAAAGGCTGATACAAGACCCTTGACCTCCTCACCTGAAGTCAGGGGCTTCAGTTCTATAAAGACAGCCCTGATATTGCCGGCAGCGTCAAAGAAGCCGCTCACAATTACGGTATCCCCAGCAACAAGGCCAAGTATGCTGCCAAAACCCTTGAGTATGGTAGTGCCCTGGATCAGCACGGTCTGCCCCATGACAACAATCTGGTCATTTACCGTATCGATAGCCTGAACCGGCCCTATCACCTCTGGATCAAATGCAACGCTCAGTGCACTGGTCCCGCTCGCCTCGACCCTCACCTTCATACCTACCTCAAGGTCGGCCTCTGTAACACCGGCATCATTAGCGGTTATCGCAGCCCCGGTGGTGCTGAACTCCACACCGTTGACAAAGACACTGCCGAACCCTGTGATGACACCGTTATAAACCCCTGTTCCACTGATTCCACCTCCGGCAATATCCCCTCCACTGCCGCCGCTGCATGAGCCCAGCAGCCCCAGTGCCAGCAGAACTACCATGAAACTCTTCCAGCCCGATTTCAAACTGACGTTTAACATGCCTGAAAACCCTCCGTTTTTATTCTTCAAAATAAAACACGCCTAACCCTAATCTTTTACGTCCTGTACCCTGAACAGATGGATTCATATCCCTGTCGTACTCTGAGATCACCCTGTCCATTGACTCGACAAAGTCAGCCGCCATACCGGAAATGCGGCTTCTGACCTCAGGGTATACCTCAACGGGAATATTGTCATACGAGACCTTTCTCTGAAAAAAGGCATCTTCAGGATCACTTGCAATATTGTGATGTATAGTGGAGATGAGCTCGCTGACATCCCTGCCCATAATACCGAACTTTTCCACTTCACCCTTTTTCACTATATAACCCCTGTTCAATAATTTCACTTTTCTGTCATTCATCTCCACAACACCGGCCCTGAGCATTTCATCAAGGATTGCCCTTGGAGGGACATCCCCACTGTAAGCCCTGACAAGGACAGAAAAGCTTTTTTCATCGCCCTCAAAGGGAAGCTGGGCCGGCACCTCCTTGCCATCAAGAAAACGTGGGTCCTTAATCCAGCCGCTTATCACCCTGGCTGCCCGGTTGTAACGCTCGGCAGCCCCCAGGTCATATGGTGCCTCAATCTCCTTCATCCTCTTCACTTCCTTGCGGGAGAGGCCGGTAATGGTGGAGATACGCGATATGGTCTGTTTTCTGCCCGGGACACCAAAGTCCTCTGAGGCAACGTCAACATAAACCCACTTGGCAATATCGGCAAAAGTACCATATGGAATGTTGTTTTTTAAAAGAACACGCATGAGTGGTCTCAGTAATCTTATCAGTGTTGAGGCTATTATCCGCTTTACGTTGTCCATATTTGGTATTATATTCCCAAATTTTGAGTTTGTCAAGTAAAAGAAGATTAAATTTTTTTAAGAAACAGCTCTTTGGTGGTCTTCTTTGTTAAATGGAGGGTTTGTTTTTGCAAATACTGGTAACTCAACAGCGGATATAGCAGATTGTTATTTTACCTGGTGCCTGCCCGGTACATTCTGGGGATTTAGTATACCCCTCTATCCAGTGTCCTGTACTGGATGCTGATATATGATGAGAAAGGATCTCGCTGCTCTCCTCGAGGTCTGCAATGCTGCGTGACACCTTCAGTATCCGCGAGTAGGCCCTTGCACTAAGGCCAAGTCTCTGCATTGCGGCCTCCAGTATGTCCTGTGCATCTTTTGTCAAAACACAGTATTTTTTGATATGCCTGGTCTTCATCTGTCCGTTACAATATATCCTCTCTTTCCTGAATCGTTCCTGCTGAATCCCCCTTGCCTTGACAACCCGATTCCTTATCTCTGCTGAACTCTCTTCCTTATGACTGGAGGACAGCTCCTTATAATGAACTGCGGGCACCTCTATATGGATGTCTATACGATCAAGCAACGGACCCGACACCTTTGTCCTGTACCTGTGTATCTGCCCCGGCGTGCATGTACACTGGTGCTTTGCGTCACCAATGTAACCGCAGGGGTTCATGGCAGCAACCAGCATAAACCCTGCCGGATATGTAACAGAGGCTGCAGCCCTTGACACGGTCACCTCTGCATTCTCGAGTGGCTGCCTCAGGACCTCGAGTACGTTTCTCTTAAACTCGGGGAGTTCATCAAGGAAGAGTATGCCGTTATGTGCAAGAGATACCTCTCCAGGCCTTGGAAATTGCCCACCGCCAATAAGGGCCACATCTGAGATGGTATGGTGTGGAGACCTGAAGGGCCTGGTCGCAAGCAGTGACTGTCCCGGTGTAAGGGTGCCGGCAACACTATGAATCCTGGTAGCCCCGAGTGCCTCTTCAAACGTCATCCCCGGAAGTATGGTCGGAAGGCGCTTTGCCAGCATGGTCTTTCCTGAACCGGGAGGCCCTATCATGAGAATGTTATGTCCTCCGGATGCAGCAACCTCCGTCGCCCTCTTTGCATGCTCCTGCCCCCTGACCTCAGCAAAGTCCTCCTCATATTGCGAGGCTATATTCAAAACTTCTTCAAGGTCTGTCAAGTATGGATCTACAGAGATATCTCCTTTTAAAAACTCAATAACCTCTGTAACATTACTCATTCCATATGCAGGAAATCCGTCTACCACTGCAGCCTCGGGGGCATTCACATTCGGCAAAATAATCCCTTTAAGCCCCATATCCCTTGATTTTATGGCCATTGACAGCGCACCCCTTACGGGTTTGAGCCTTCCGTCAAGAGAGAGCTCTCCTGTCACCATATAGCCCTTCAGCGACTCTGAAGCAAAAACTCCTTCAGAGGCAAGTACCCCGAGTGCAATGGAGAGATCAAAGGATGAGCCTTCCTTCTTCAGGTCCGCAGGTGCAAGATTCACCGTAATCTGCTTCAATGGAAAGACAAAACCCGTGTTCTTCAGAGCTGCCCTTACACGGTCCCTGCTCTCCTTGACCGCTGTATCAGGAAGTCCCACCAGGGAGAAATGAGGCAGCCCTTTTGAAGTAATGTCCACTTCCACCTCAACAGGATGTGCCTCGATACCGATGAGGGTAGCGCTCAGAAGTCTGGAAAGCATGTTTTTAATTATATGGAGAACGTGACATTATTTCAAGTCTTTGACGAAGCCACCCCTTTTTTCATAATATAAAACTCTGATATTTATTGCTATACTTTAACTGCTATACTTTAAACGTCTCAAGTGGAGGGCTGGTGAAAATCAGGGTATTTAATCCCAAAATGAAGAACAGGATAGGTGTTTTTTTGCTGCTAAGCTCTGATATCCTCACGCTGTCAGCCTTTTTCTATTTCTCGGCCTTTATAAGAGAAAATATCATTCCCCTTGTATTCCATAAGGTACCGGTATTTGAATACGGGATAGGCATGTATTTCTGGATCTTTCCGATATGGTTCTTCATACTCATATATGAAGGCGCATACTCAAAGAGGTTTGCCTTCTGGGATGAGGCAAAGCTTCTGTCAAAGTGTACCCTTTTTGCCTCACTCACAATTTTTACAGTCCTCTTTATTGGAAAACAGGGGGCAGCTTTCTCAAGAATACTGCTTTTGACCATGTCGCTGCTGTCAATCCTGCTCTTCCCTGTCATAAGGACCAGCATAAAGAGACTCCTGTACTCCATTGGACTGATGAAGAGGAAAGTGCTGATATTAGGCACCGGCAAGGCAGGAAGGCTCGCACTTGCCGCACTCAGGAATGAACCCAATCTCGGCTATGACGTTGCCGGCTTTATTGATGAGGAGTCCAACGGCCAGCGAGATATAGACGGAGTAAGAATACACCGTTACATAGACAAAATAGACAGGTACATAAAGAGGGGGGTCATCCATGACATCGTGATAGCCAAACCTGAACTCGACAAGCAAAGGCTTGTGAGGATCATAAACGCCATTCAGCATAAGGTGGAAAACACCCTCTATATCCCTGACATATCCGGTATCGCAGTGCTTGGCACGGAATTGAGGCATTTCTTTAATGAACAGGCAATTGTAATCGAGATAAAGAACAACCTTTCAAGACCGGCAAATTATGTGGCAAAGAGGCTGTTTGATTATACTGCCGGCTCCATACTCTTCCTGCTCCTTATAGTCCCGATACTGATTATTTCCATACTCATAAGAATAACATCAAAAGGGCCGGCCATATTCATGCAGCAACGGATAGGGCGAGGGGGCAAACCCTTTATGTGTTATAAGTTCAGGACCATGTACCAGAATGCAGGGGAGAGGCTGAAACATATCCTGGAAACAGACCCGGCATCACAGGGTGAGTGGGAAGAGCACAGAAAGCTCAGGAATGACCCGAGGGTTACAGGGCTTGGCAAGTTCCTTAGAGAGACCTCGCTTGATGAGCTCCCCCAGATATTTAATGTACTGAAAGGAGAGATGAGCCTTGTGGGTCCAAGGCCCGTTGTACAGGAAGAGATTGAGAAATACTATAAGGAGAACGCAGAGTTCTACTATCGTGTACCTCCCGGGATAACCGGACTATGGCAGGTGAGCGGCAGGAGCAACACCTCCTACGAATACCGTGTATCCCTTGATACCTGGTATGTAAGAAACTGGAATCTCTGGCTGGATATTGTTATACTGATCAAAACAACAAGAGTTGTATTAAAAAAAGAAGGGGCGTCTTAGGTATAATGTTTCTGAACACATGAAATGCAAAACCGGAGGGGGTTGAATGAAAGCAAATCTGATTGTCGTTATGATGTTGGGTATTTTTCTTGTCTCTGGAGGAGCCGCTGTCTCGGCGGAGATACTGCAGAAAAAGGACATTAACAACACCACACTTGAAAACCTGACATCAGTCAAGGGGATCGGAGAAAAAAAGGCATCTGTCATTTTAGGGTATCTGCAGGAACATGGACCAGTAAAGGAGATGGATGAACTGCTTAAGGTCAAGGGCATTGGAGAAAAGATATTGGAAAAGATAAAGGAAGAGTTTGAGATAAAGGATGAGTCCGTAACCCCCTGAAGAGGCTACAAGAGGCCTTGAAAGGTTGTGGCTTGGGGACTGAAACCATTATCACCGGAAAGAGCTTCCCTGTTTATGGTGCAATTCAAGGAGCTTCGCATACTTGAAATAGACGCCGAGAGATTTAAGCAAAGCTACATTAAAGCCCTCTCTGCCGTCAAGAAATCCGAGTCTGAGTATATAATCCTTGACACCCAGAGATATGGAATGAATCAATGGAGCGAGGGCACTGACTCTTTTACCACCTGAAAACATTTGTTCAGCGGCAAGGGTTGAATAGTCATTAAGCTTCTGTATCATGGAAGAAAGGTCTTTAAATGCATAATGCATTATCGGTGAACGCAGCCTTCCGCACTCTCCCTTGACAATAACCCTTTCATGAAGAGTATTTTCTGTAAACCTGCCCGCCTCTCTACGAAATAATCTCAGTACAAGATCAGGATACTGTCCACCGAAACGGAGCCATTTGGAGCCATAGAGATTCCTCCGGGGCATATAAAAACCGGCTGTTCCCTTATCGTCCTTCACCGCCTGAAGAATCTCACCCGAGAGTTCAGCGGTTACTGCTTCATCGGCATCTATACTGAAGACCCATTCACATGTTGCCTTGTCAAGGGCAGATTGCTTCTGAAAGCCAAAACCCTTCCATTCTTCCAGATAAACCTTGTCTGCAACTCTCTTCGCAATATCAACTGTTCCATCCGTGCTTCCTGAATCAACAACAATAATCTCATCACACCAGGATAGGCTTTTCAAACACCGTTCTATCTGTCCTGCCTCATTACAGGTTATAATAATTGCCGAAACCTTATTATTCATTGTCTCAGATATTGGTCAACTCCCTTTTTGCAATAATAG
>JAADGU010000090.1 GCA_013152195.1 Nitrospirota bacterium | reverse complement strand
AAGGTCAGATAGCCATATTCGGAGGCACATTTAATCCAATCCACTTTGGCCATCTGAGGGCAGCAGAAGAGGTGAGAGAGGCCCTCGGACTGAGTAAAGTCATATTTGTCCCCTCCTGCATCCCTCCGCTCAAGTCCGGAGAGGTTGCTGAAGTCCATTGCAGGCTTGAGATGGTCAGACTCGCTATCAGGGATAATCCGTATTTCGAACTCTCTGATATGGAGTGCCGCAGGGGTGAAAAGTCATACACTGTCAGGACCCTCGAGGAATTAAAGGAACAGCAACCCTCGATGGAGCCACTCTTTATCCTTGGGGTTGATGCATTTCTGGACATCCCAAACTGGTATCAGCCCGAAAGGCTCATTCAGCTCTGTGATTTTATCGTGGTTAACAGGCCACCTTACAGTATAGAGGAGATTCTGAGGTCCCCCTTTCTTAAAGACGAGGGAATGCGCCTGTCAAGGGAGACACAGGCACTGCTGAGCCTGAAGAGCGGCCGGAAGGTGATATCCATAAACTGCACTTCCATCGGGATATCCGCCTCTGATATCAGGGAGAGGTTAAAAAAAGGGATGAGCATAAAATACCTGTTGCCTGAATCAGTGGAATCCTATATAATTTCTAGTAAGCTTTACAATAATCTGCAGAGTGAAAGGCGGTGATTGCTTTAGAAAGCATGGAAAAAGCAAGGTTGGCGGTCAAGGCAGCCCTGGATAAAAAGGCAAAAGATGTTTTAATGCTGGATCTGAAGGACCTGTCCATCATGTCGGATTATTTTGTGATATGCTCTGGAGAGAGCACAACCCATGTGAGATCGATAGTTGATAATATTGAAAGGGAATTCCGCCTGAAGAAGATAACGCCCTCCGGAATTGAGGGGTATAAAATGAGCCAGTGGGTATTGATGGACTACAGTGACGTTATAGTCCATGTCTTTGAAGAGGAGACCCGGTCTTTTTATGAACTTGAAAAGCTCTGGCTTGATGCCCCGAGGATAGATATCAAGGAAGAAAAACTGCAGGGTCATGGCAACTATTAAAGAAAAGAGGTATTATCACTGATGGGAAAACTTATCACGCTTATATTTATCCTGTTTCTTGGAGTTATCGCATACTTTGCCGTTCTCAACCGTGAAACCGTAACAGTACTCGTTACAAACAACCTTGCCTACGAGATACCCAAGATAGCCCTTGTGCTCATCTCTGCCACGGCCGGGGCACTGCTTATGTTAATTGTCTATACCATAAGGGATACACGGAGACTGATAGATAACATACAGGCACAGAAACGTCAGAAGAAACAGGAGAAGGTTCAGGCCCTTTATTCACGTGCACTCGGTGCCATCTATGCAGGCAAGACAGAGGTTGCCAGGGACGCCCTGAAGGACATTCTCAAGGAAGATCCCATGAATGTGCAGGCGCTTCTGAGACTCGGAGAGCTTGCACTTGAAGCAAAAGACAACAAACAGGCCCTTGATTATTTCAAGAGGGCGCTGTCGTCAGACCCGGAGAATGTCGAGACACTTCTCTGCCTTGTCAAGGTCAAGGAACTGATGGATGAATACGAAGAGGCGCTCACTTATATTGACGAGATACTTGAGAACGACCCCCAGAATATTACTGCACTTTACAAAAAGCGGGAGATACTCGAACGTCTCGCACGATGGGATGACCTGATATACCTTCAGAAGGGTATTATAAAGCAGTCCGGCGACGAACATGAGCAGCAGATGCTGGTTGGCTACAAATATGAATACGGACGAGAGAGCCTTGAGGCAGGGGAGCTTGAGAAGGCCAAAAAGGCCTTCTTCAGGAATGTCATAAAGCTTGACAAGGATTTTATCCCCGCCCATCTTGGTCTTGCAGAGGTGATGGTACAGGAGGAGAATACGGAAGAGGCCATAAATTATCTTGAAAAGACTTACCAGCAATACAAATCCATGATTGTGCTTGCCCGGCTTGAGGACCTGCTCCTCAATATAGGCGAGCCGTCACGACTGATAAGGCTTTACAAGAACAGCCTTGCAGAAAAGCCCTCAGACAATGTCCTGAAGTTCTTCCTTGCCAAGCTTTATTACAGGCTTGAGATGCTTGATGACGCCCTTGAGATTATCCAGGGGATAGAAAACCCTGCGGCATTCCCCGAGATAGCAAAGATCAAGGGCGGGATATACCTGAAGAGGGGACAGACAGAAAAGGCTGCAGAGGAATTCGGGTCTGCCCTGAACCTGAAGATGACACTCAGGTTACCTTACTGCTGCCTGAACTGCGGCCATACCTCCGAGCAATGGGCAGGCAGGTGCTCATCCTGCGGCAGGTGGAACACGTATTACTTTAATATCCATGAGACCTGCAGGGTTACAGATGCAGAGCGGGGATAAAGAAACCCATCCGCGTACAGAGAGATTCAGGCCCGGCAGGGTGGTTCTTGATACAAGCCTCTTTGTAAACCCCGATGCAAGGAAATACTTTGGCGACACGCCGACAGAAGCCCTTGAGGGTTTTCTCTTTCTGGCAGCACAGGTACCGATACTCGAGTTCTACATGCCCCCCTCCATCTTCAGGGAGCTCCTGAACTTTATACAGAAGGACAAACTCTCAGGCGACCTCCTCGTGGTCCTGCATCAGAAACCACCAAACAAATACGAATTGACCTGCCCGGCCTTTCTGCTTTACGAGTTGATTGAGGATATAAGAGAGCGGATTAATAAAGGCCTGAGGGTTGCGGAATCAGCAGTCAGGGGGGTAAGCAGCAAGGGGGAAAAGGTGATTATTCAGGATCTGAGAAGAAAGTACAGGGAGGCGCTGAGAGAGGGGATAATTGACTCAAAAGAGGATGTAGACCTCATTCTCCTTGCAAGGGAGCTGGATGCCCTGCTCGTTACAGCAGATCAGGGGGTGATTAAATGGGCGGAAAAGCTCGGCATTAAATGGCTCTTTCCAGAGAAGTTCCGTGACTACCTGCTCAGTTCCATTAAAAAAGCCCGGCTCCTTGATATCCGGATTTAACCCCCGGACAGCAAAAAGCTTTTCCATCAATCATAAAACCCGTGACCCCTGAGTTTTCTCCTCAACTCCTTTGTGCCCTTCGGGAAAGTCCTGTAAAAGACCCCCTTGTACCTGCTCCCTTCCCTCTCGATGGAGACCAGATGGACATTCACCCCTGTTTTTGTGAGATGCAGCATCAGGGCATCCATGGTCTCTTTCCTGTTTACCCTGACAGTAAAAAACTCTTTTATGCTCTCTCCTGAGGCCACTCTGCCAACAGTATCCTTAAGTGGCTCCATCAGGGCATCGGCAATTGAGAGTTTGGCGGTATCGTCAAGGGTAAGGGAGTGCTCATATGTTATTGCGGCAATACGGATCAACCTCTGGATATAGAAACCAGCAGGAAGTTCGGTCATGAGATGTGCCGTGGAGTGTATATCCCGTATGCAGGAGCTCAGCGTTACATACTTGACCTCCTCTCCTTCGGCAGCTGACTTTATCACTATCCCCTCCCTGTCTTCCCTGTCAAGCTCAAAGAGGGTGCTTTTGATCTCCTCTATGTCACTGTCAGTAAATGGCCCCCAGTGCCTCGCAAATGGAAGGGCCTTTTCTTCATATATCCTGTATCTCTCCCCCAGGGAGATGCTCTTGCCGTCAGGGTCCTTGATGTCAAAGGCAAAGAAGGCAATATCCTCTTTCATATAAGGCACCGCCTCTGAGTTATAAGGGTTTTCAGGACCCACCACCTCACCGCAGAGCGTATAGTCAGGAAAATCATCGAAAAACCCCAGGGGAAGAAGGTCAGGGAGCCTGTCCGTTGTAAAGGGGCAGATAAAGCCCCCCCTTGTAAAGGCAAAGACCTCGTCCCCTATCCTCCTGACCCTTACATTATAACCGTCCATCTTTTCCTCAACGTAGAATGGCCCTTTAAAATATCGCCTGATCCCCTGCTCAAGGTGTATAATCCTCTTGATCTTCTGATAGCCGTGCAGTATTCCGCCGTCCCAGAAAACAGTACCCCTGGGCAGACCGGAGAGGTCTTTTGTCAGGCGGCAGAAGGTCCTCCCCGAAGCGTCAAAGGAGTGTAATGTCTCGCTGTTTATCCTCTCCCCGGGAAGGTAGTTTTTCAGGAAATCAGGAAACTCCGCTATCATCCCTGCCTCCTCAGGAAATTCTTTACAAACTCGATCTCTTCCTCCCTGCTTTTGATCCTCCCCCTCAGCCTCTCCTCCAGTATTGCATTAAATATCCTTGAATAGAGAGGTCCGGGCTCAATACCCATTGACATAAGGTCTCTTCCCCTGAGTTCCGGTTTCACCTTTCTCAGCTCAAGCAGATACCTTGAGATGGCCTTCTGTATCCCCCGGTCTCCTGAAACAGCCATTGTGTAGAGCAGGGTTTCAAGCGAGAGGGGCTTGAGGGTATGGTAAATCCTTACCGGATCCTTAGTCCTCAGCTCCTTTATAACCTGCTGGGCCTTCTCCATCTCATCAAGGATTATCGTCATATCCCTCGTGGGAGTTGAAAGCCTCTCAAGTGCTGCCTTCCGCTCCTCAAGACCGAGACCGGTAAGGAGCCCCATTATATATACCCTTGAACGGTCTATCTCCTCCTCAAGGAAGAGGAGGTCAAACCATGTAAGACTCTCATGCACTGCTTCAAGGGTCTCTTCAAGGGATTCGGCAAACTTGAGCGCAGGGTGGATAACCTGCAGAAGGCCGTATCTGGCAAGACTCTTAAGCGCCCTCACCGGATCCGTCTCCTTGAAGGTAAGCACAAGCTCGTCATAAATCCTCGTACCTGAGACACGTTCAAACAGGTTCAGTCTGAGGGCTGATTTTATGAGGTTTTCAGTATGCTTGTTAATCCTGAAACCAAACCTCTCTGCAAACCTGACAGCCCTGAAGGCACGTGTCGGGTCTTCTACAAAACTGAGGTTGTGCAAAACCCTTATGGTCTTCTCCCTGAGGTCCCGCTGGGCGCCAAAATAATCGATCAACTGCCCGAAATCCCTGGCGTTGAGTTTCACTGCAATTGCATTTATCGTAAAATCCCTCCTGTAAAGGTCTTTCTTGATTGAAGAGGTCTCCACCTTTGGAAGCATGGCAGGCGCCTCGTAATACTCTGTCCTTGCAGTTGCGATATCCACTGTAAAACCGGGTGCAGGCATCTTCAGCCCGGCCTTTTCAGTAAATCTGATCTTTGCCGTGTTGAACCTCTTGTGGGTAATGAGCTTGACCCCCCGGATCTGCGCGGCAAATCTCCTGGCAAACTCTATTCCGTCACCCTCAACAACAATATCAATATCAAGGTTTTTCCCGCCCATCAGGAGGTCCCTTACCGAGCCGCCAACAAGATATACGTTATAGCCAAGCCCGTCTGCCACCTCTCCGGCAATCCTGAGCAATGCCACTATCTCGTTGGGAAAGCGTTCAACAATCAACCTGGAAATATTTTTTCCCATGGCGGGTTTCTCTATCAGGCCTTCCTTCTGTATCCTGCTGCGGCGGAGTGTCTCCTCATAGAGGTCCCTCAGGAGGTCTGTCCTTGTGATGGCCCCGACCACCCTGCCGTTCTCTATAACAGGCATGAACCGCTGGTTCTGCTCTATCATCACGGACTCCACTTCCGTTACCGGGGCCTCGGGATGTGTCACGCCTGCATCAGT
>JAADGU010000061.1 GCA_013152195.1 Nitrospirota bacterium | reverse complement strand
ACTCTTTTTCAGGATCAACCTAAAAATCAACTCTCAGAAGCGAGGTTGAATACAGGACGCCGGAGCGCTTTTTCTGTATCATTGGTGAAGGCAGGGCAAACCTTACATTGTCCTTCTTTATCTCAACAAGACTCCTCGTTTCTGCAACCCCGAAAAAGAGACCTCCGAGTGTACCCACAGCCACTCCCATACCAAGCTTTGCAGGAAAGTCATCCTGATCAACAAGATAAATAGCTCCTCCGAGTATGGCACCAACCACTGCCCCGTACAGAGCATCCCTGAAGACTATCTCTCCGTCAGACCCTGCGGCAAAGGCTACACCCTGAGACAGAAAAAGAAACAGGACTGTAACAATGAGAAACTTCTTAAACATATACACCCTCCTTAACATTCACTGATCACTCCCTGCTATTTTAACATGTTTGACCAATTGAAATGAAGCTCAAAGATTTAAAAAAGAAAAAAGGAAGTTAATTTTTCCTGCAGCCTACCTACCCGGCATCATAAATATGTCGTTTGCCATCTCCTTATCCACTGCTATCTGGGTATGCCCAAGCCTGAAGACATACGATGGGAAGGTCTGCATCACTTCAATGGTGACTCCCGGCAATATACCCATGATCATCAGTTTCTGAAGCTTTTTATTATCCCTCGTGTGCAGGTATGCCACCCTCCCCTTTACCCCCCTCTTGACATCAGCCAGGCTCGAAACTATATTCCTTGCCGTCCTTGCAGACTCCCTGCAGCACTTTCCTGAAGGAATAGGCCTGTTATGAGGACAGAGTCTCGGGTGACCCAGCAGTGTGCAAATGCTCTCCTCCACCTCCCTGCGTAGCAGGTGCTCAAAGAGGCAGGCGTTTTCCTCCATGAGCACACTGTCCAGATCAAAAACATCAACCATCAGGCGCTCGGCCAGCCTGTGTCTCCTTACAGCACTCTCAGCCTCTCCCATCCCCTCCTCTCTCAACGTCACCGAGTCAGAGGAAATATCGATATAGTTTAACGACAGGAGCTCCTGTATCTCCGGTGCGTCCCTGTCTGTCATCAGCTCCTTCAAGCTTACTCTTTCCTCTGCCATCTCCCGGATCATTATCCACAGATGCTCCAATATTTCCTCAGCCTTGTCGCTTAGCCGCATTTCTCTTCTCCTTCCACTTTTTAAATAGTTTTAAAAGACCGGACTCTCCCGGAACTTCATACCCGCAGTTTGGACACTTGAGCATACTGCATGACCTTCCCACAGGGCAGCCCTTACACGCGGCCTCGCCGTCACTTTCATTAAATTCAAGTCCACACAACCGGCATTTCATAAGGTCACCCCCAAACCATTAAGAATGAGATTAACAACAAACCCCACAAAGAAGGCAAAGGGAAAGATAAAGGCAGCCATGCCAACCGCCATCTTTACCCCCCGCTCCTTTATTGTAATGGAGAGCTGTGCAATACAGGGCATAAACAGGGCGAGGGTAATTATAGAGACAACAAGCGGGATACCGTCAAGGATTCCTGCATTCTTCAGGTCATACAGGCCTGCAGCCCCGAAATCCCTCCTGAAGAAACCGTAGAGAAAGGCAGTCGCCGCCTCTTCCGGAAGACCTATCCACTTAACAGGATACGCCAGAACATTAACAATTATGTCAAAAAGACCTGTAAGCTTTCCTGCCCAGATAAGAACGCTTGCGAGAATAAAGAGTGGAAACACTTCCTTAAAATACCACTCCACCCTTGTGTACGTCTTGGTAAAGACGTTTGAGAGCTTCGGCCATCTGAGAGGTGGCACCTCCATATAAAAGAGGGGACGTTCGCCAGGCATAAGCTTTGCCGACAGAAAGCCGACAAAGAGAAAGACCGAGGTCATTACAATTATGAATATTGCAAGGGCCTTTACATTACCGGAAAGAAGGGCGAGGATTACACCAACCTGCGCAGAACACGGAATCGCAAGGGAGAGCAAAAGGGTGGCTATCACCCGCTCCCTCCGGGTCTCCAGTGTCCTCGTCACCATTGTTGCCATGGTATCACAGCCGAACCCCAGCACAACAGGAATTACAGCCCTGCCGTTGAGTCCGATCTTTTTAAAAATCCTGTCCAGGAGCATGGCAAGCCGTGGCAGATAGCCTGTATCCTCTATTATTGAAAATGCAATAAAGAAAGTGGCCACAACAGGCAGGATAATGGCCACTGCGTATCTGACACCAAGGGTGATTATCCCGTACTCGTTAACAAAGAGGTCCTGAACCACCTTCCAGGGAATAATTGATGTTACTACCCCTGTAACAAATGGGTTTATATACTCTCCAAAAACCCTCCTTTCAAGGAAATCAACAGAGACCTGTGCACCAAAAACACCCACGAATTCATATAAAGCATATATTGACAGCAAGAGAAAGGGAATTCCTGTCAGAGGATGCATCATGAGCTGACTCAGCTTTTCTTTCAGGTCAGTTCTTCTTGAAATTTCAATTGTAGCAGCACCTTCCACCAACCTGGTTATAAACGCCTGCCTTGCCAGTGTGATAACGTAGTTTAACGGCTGACTGAACCCTCTTCCTGCCTCCTCAGCTATCTTATAAACGGCTACACCCCCATCCTTCTCCCGCTCCCTGATCATGCCTTTTATCTCAGGGTCGTCCTGGAGTAAAAGCAGAGCCACCGCCCTCTTTGAAATACCGTAGTTCCCCTCCAGACCCTCTTCAATCCCCTTTATGGCTGACTCAATGAGCCCGTCATATCTGAGGGGCACCCTGCTGACCTGTTTTTCATATCCGGAAACCGTCTCTTTCAGGTTCTCCATTCCCGTCTTCTCTGTAGCAATGGTCGCAACAACAGGCATTTCCAGGGCCTTCCGTAAAACATCAAGATCGATCTTCATTCCCAGCCCTCCGGCCTCGTCCATCAGGTTGAGGTCAAGGATAACGGGAAGCCCTGCCTCCATGAGCTGCAGGGTCAGATGGAGCATCCTTTCAATATTTTTGGCATCAGCCACATGGACGATAACATCAGGATTTTCCCCCATCAGTACCCTCCTGGCAACACGCTCCTCCTCGGTTATGGGAAGGAAGGAATACATCCCGGGGGTGTCAATTACTCCAAATTCCGCATGACCGATCACGGCCCTGCCCCTGGTCACCTCAACGGTTGTCCCGGGATAATTCGAGACCGTCACATATTTCCCGGTGAGGTTACCAAAGACAACACTCTTGCCCACATTGGGGCTTCCGACAAGGACAACCTTTTTAAGGCCCTCCACTTCTTCATCAACGTTACCATGACAGTTACAGTTTGCTTCTTTTGTCTTTGCATTCATTATCATTTCTCCTGTCACAAATCTCCTGTCACAAACTTTTATAAATGGCATCCGGAGTCCAATCGCCAGTCACGGGAAGGCAACCGTTAAACATTGAAGCCCTTTTACTGTACAATTGAACAACTGTTCAACTAAGTGCCAAAATAAAAGAGCTACCTGTCTTACATATCCTCAACGTGCCTCAGACACTCATCAAAGAGGTTCTTTATATGTATATCATCAAGTGAATAGTAAGCCATCTTCCCTTCCTTCCTGTATTTTACAAGCTTCATGTTTCTGAGCACTCTCAACTGATGAGAAACAGCGGATTTTGTTGCACCCAGCAGGTTTGCAATGTCACACACACAGAGTTCCTCCTGAGACAGTGCAAAAATTATCTTTACCCTTGTCGGGTCACCGAGCGCCCTGAAGGTCTCTGCAAGGAGCTGTATTGTCGATTCCTTCTTCATCTTCTTTTCAACAGAGAGCACCTTCTTCCTGTCAACATAGTTAACCTCGCAGATCTCTTTTTTACTTTTTTTCATTCTCCCTCACCTACATAGATGAA
>JAADGU010000101.1 GCA_013152195.1 Nitrospirota bacterium | reverse complement strand
GTATGGGTTTTGTGGAGAAGCTCTGCAGGAATTTTACTGTTATAAGGTCGAGCATAACCTTGATTGTACGGGAGATGCCGTATTTTGATTTGCCCCTCAGCCTCGGGTGATGAGTGGTCTCCACCTCTGCCACGCTCACTCCATACCAGCTTGCCACAGCAGGGATGAACCTGTGCATCTCTCCGTATAGCCTCAGACTTTTAATAACCTCACGCCTGTAAGCCTTCAGAGAGCACCCGTAATCATGAAGCCTTACCCCTGTTACCCTGCTTATAAGCCAGTTTGCAGCCATTGAGGGGAGCCTTCTGCTGAAGTAAGGGTCTTTCCTCTCCTTTCTCCATCCACTCACAAGATCAAAATCATTTATCTGGGCAAGGAGCTTTGGTATATCAGCAGGATCATTCTGCAGGTCCCCATCCATGGTTATGATAACATCACCTTGTGCAAGGTCAAAGCCGGCAGCAAAGGCGGCGGTCTGACCAAAGTTCCGTCTCAGGATTAGTGCAACTACGTGCTGGTCTGAGAGGGATAAGGTGTTCAGGAGCCGCGGGGTTTTATCTGTGCTTCCATCATCTACATAGATGAGTTCATAATCAATCCCAAGGGATGGAAGTACCGCAGTGAGTCTCACATGCAGCTCTTCTATGTTCTCTTCTTCGTTATAGAGCGGAACTACTACAGATAGCCTTTTCAACCAGGCCGGTTTGTTTGTAGTTTTTTTTCCTTCTTTCAACTCAGTAACACAATGTTGCACATTAATTTCCTTTTCCTCCAGGGATTGTGCGGGAAATCCTGGAAATAATCCTTTTCTGAGGTCTGCAGATCGATTAAATTGTACTTGTGCCCGAACGGGTTTAATATTTTACACATTTTAGAGCAACTAAAACAAACTGTGGATATCTGAACTTTGCGTAACCTGTACTCCCTCCAGAAAAGTCAATAGTGCATAAAGGTTATAAATTGTGAAATCGGTTTCTTAAATGAGGTGTCATTTTTTGTCATTCAAGACCATTTATCCGGCTGACCCGGAGTGAAGAACTTAATGGGTGCAATGTGTTAGGGTTATTCTTGTGGTATTGACTTTTAAGCATATTTGCCTCGGAATTACATTATTTTTAGTTAATGTTTCCAGGTTTTGCAACCTGCTGCGGAAGTTCTTTTATCAGAATGCCTGAAAAGTGGGCACGATACTTGCTTAATTTTATGTTATATTAAAGAATAAGTTTTAACGTATGAGGGAAGGGGAACCCTCATTTAATAAAAATTATGTAAAATAAAAAACAAACTGCACGACAGATGCAGGCTTGGTGGATATCTATTATGGAAGACATGCAGACAATCGTGAAGATTTTAATATTCATGGCAGCAGCAGTGGGTGTTATTAGTGTGATGATGTATATAGTGGGACTGTTCAGGGAACCTGAAACAGAAGAAAAGGAGGATATAAGCACACTCAGGGAGATATCCCTGAGGGACCAGCAGATACGGACGCTTCAGGCCGAGGTGCAACGTTTGAACGAGCTTAACAGCCGCTATCTGGTTTTTATGCTTAATATCCCCACGGTGGTCATGCACCTGAACACCACCCTCGACTTTGACAAGATTACAGCCACAATTATTCGACTGGTAAGGGATATCATTGCCACGGATACAGTTGAGCTCTATATCTTTGACAAGGAGGATGAGCTCTTAAAAAGGGTGTCCCCGGATGGCAAGGTAGAGGACCATGTTACGTATGCCCTGGGGGAGGGGCTGGTTGGCAGGGCCGGTCAACATCGAATGTTAAGAATCAGAGGCCGGGGCGACGAAGGGTACAATGGAAAAAAAGGTTCTGAGCAGGTGGAAACACAGCTCTATATGGCTGCGCCGATTCATTTCAGCAATCGACTTCTTGGTGTAATAGGTGCCGGTGAGGTCAGAAATCCCAGTGGCAACGAAGGGAGCCTGCTGAAGATGATTGCAGATATTGCAAGTGTGGCGTTGTTCAATCAGAAGTTTCTTAGTGGTGCAAAGAAAGAGGCTGAAGTCGATCCTTTAACCGGGCTATATAACCGCCGCTACTTTTTCCATATGGTTCAGAAGTTTGTGGAAAAATCTATTCTGGAGGATATTCCAATATCTATTTTCCTGTTTGATATTGATAATTTCAAGCACTACAATGACACCAATGGTCACGCCGAGGGCGATCAGCTTTTGAAGGAGCTTAGTGACCTTGTAAGTAAGTTTACACGGAAGACATCAGTTGTTGCTCGCTATGGGGGAGAGGAATTCATAGTCATGCTGCCTGAGATTTCAAAGGAAGAGGCCTTTGTTTATGCCGAAAGGGTTCGGGAATTAATTGCCGCTCATCCTTTTGCCCACAGGGAAAAACAACCACTGGGTCTTGTTTCTATCAGCGGGGGTGTTGCGAGTTTTCCTGCTGACGGCAGGTCAATCCATGAGGTGATTCAGCTGGCGGATGCGGCCCTCTATCAGGCGAAGAGGGCGGGGAGAAACCGTGTCTTTATGCACAAACCCTTTCTGTTTTCAGACACGATCTCGGAAGATTGATACTCCGGTCACCTCGGTATCTGTCAATTTGGGCCTTGTGTGTCGCCATATTTTTGACACAGATTAATGAGTATGGCCGGAACGCTGAAGACTGTACCTGATAATCTCTTCAACCATTGCATCCACAGTAGCAGTCTCCGGCATAATCTCTACTTTCAGCCCCATCTTCTCAATAGCCCCTGCAGTAACAGGACCTATTGCGGCAATTGTGACATTTCTCAGCAGATCCCCTGCCTCATTACCCGTTATCTCGCAGAAATTGGTAAATGTGGCTTCAGAAGTGAATGTTGCAATGGTAATCTTTCCTTCTCTGAGGAACCGTTTTATCCTCTTGCCTTGACTGTCAGGTTTTGTTGCCCTGTATGTGACAGGGACATCTATCTCTCCACCGGACTCTCTTACTTTTTCGGGAAAGACTTCCCTTGCCGCTGCTGCACGCGGCAGGAGTATTTTCAGGCCCCTGAGAGCATCAGGTCCTCCAAATGCCTCGATAAGTCCCTCTGCCCTGAATTTGTCCGGGATAAGGTCAATCCTGAGTCCGTATTTCCTGACCTCATCTGCTGTTTTTGGGCCAATAGCGCATATTTTGATTCCAAAGAGGTCTCTCACGTCCCTGTCGAGGTCAAAAAACCTCTGGAAAAAGAATCTCACCCCGATTGCACTTGTAAAGACAAGCCATTTGTAGGTGCTGATCTTACTGATTGCTGCATCAAGCTCTTTCCATGACTCCGGTGGTACAACCTTGATAGTGGGAAATGCCGTTATCTCAGCCCCAAGCCCTTCAAGTGGTTCAAACCCCCCTGAATGGCCACGTGTGACCAGTATCCTCTGACCAAAGAGCGGTTTCTTCTCGAACCAGTTAAGTTTGTCTCTCAGCTTTACAACTTCTCCCACTACTATCACAGCCGGGGGTCTTATTTCGCTGCTCTTTATCGCCCCGGGGATATCTCTGATAGTTGAGACAATGGTTCTCTGCTCAGACCTTGTCCCCCAGCGAATTACTGCAACAGGTGTATTCGGGTCCTTGCCATGCTCAATAAGTTTTGCTGAGACGTCCTCAATATTCTTTACGGCCATAAGAAAGACGATCGTTCCGTTGCCCCCTGCAAGGGCAGCCCAATCAATACTGCTTTCCTTTTTTGTTGATGCCTCATTGCCGGGAACTACAACAAAAGAGGAGGCATAATCCCTGTGTGTCAGGGGAATTCCGGCATAGGCAGGTGCGGCAACAGCTGAACTTATACCAGGGACAACCTCAAACTCTATCCCCTCTCCTGTAAGGACTTCAGCCTCTTCGCCTCCCCGGCCAAAGACAAAGGGG
>JAADGU010000122.1 GCA_013152195.1 Nitrospirota bacterium | reverse complement strand
TGGACGCCTCTTCCGCAAGTCTCTTTCTGAGTGTCTCTATCTCCCTCTTCAGGCGTCTCTGTTCAACAGCCCTTGCAAGGATACTCTTGAGCTTCAGATAGTCAGGGGGCTTTATGAAGTAGTAAAAAGCACCATGCGTAATTGCATCTACAGCAGAATCAACGGTCCCGTATGCAGTAAGGAAAATAACAGGGATGTCAGGATAGTTTTCAGTAACGTATTCAAAAAGCTGCATACCGTCCCTGTCCGGCATTCTCAAGTCCGTAATTATTACATCTATGTCTATGTCTTCCTGGTGAAGAGCTTTCAACGCCATATCAACATCTACGGACTCTACAACACTATATTCAGCTTCCAGAAGTATAGCAGACAACACCTTGATGGCATTTGGTTCGTCGTCTACAATCAAGACTGTTCCATTGCCCATTCAGACCTCTCCTAACTACTTACACGAAGATACAATCTTACAGCAGTTCCAGCATCTTTCAGGCTCTTTATCTCCAGAAAACCGCCGTAATACTGAAGGATCTCTCGGGTAATAAACAATCCAAACCCCCTGCCCTTATTCTCAGGGGAAATACCACTAATGCCATTGTCAGCCATTCCGGGCCCCGTGTCAGAGACCTCAATCAATACAAAATCATTACCGGAGACCTTCTGGGTCCTTGTCCTCACGGTAAGGTGTCCTCCTGAGTCCATCATCGCCTCAATTGCATTGTTTATAACGTTCAGCACTGCCTGTTCAAGCTGAAACGAGTCTATTGCCACCAGAGGTATATCACCATACTCATAGTTAGTACTTATGTCATTTGCGTGAGTTTGAAGGGATGTATAAATCTCAATCTTCTTCAACAACGCGTTAACATCCGATTCAGACAACCCGGCAACAGATATGGATGTACTGAGAAACTTTGAGATAAAATTATCAAGCCGCGTTATCTCCTCCTCCATTATCCTTGTAAACTCTATAAGGGTCTGTTCGTTCGAATATTTCTCCCGGAGATAGACAACAGAGCCCTTTATGGCATTCAACGGGTTTCTGACACCATGTGCAAGTGTGGAAGCTATTTTACCAATATCAATAAGCCGCTGTGAATTTTGCAACTTCCTGGCCATTGAACAGACCGAGTAAGGACTGATCTCTACCCTGACCTCTTCAACTCTTCCGTTGTTAACTCGTACCGGATCGATTCTTACATCAGCTTTAACTCTGTCATGCAGGCAATTAAAGGAATATTCTTTAAGGTTCAGTGGGGTCTTATCTGCCAGAGCCACGGAAAGGGCATCCCTGTCATCAGTTAATATCCGTGGAAGAACCTCATAGTATTTCATGCCAAGTACTGCAGAGGAAGGCATTCCCGTAACCTCTGTAATCTCGTTTCCCCAGGAATTGATGCATAACCTGTCATCAGTACAAAAGCTATAGGATTGCTTCACAACACCCCCTACAGAAGAGACAAGACGAGTGAAAATCTTTAGACAAACAAGCTGTTGCCAGCTACAATTATTAAGTATATTTAATTATAGCGGATATATAAAAAAAACTCCGGAGATTTTTCTGCACAGAAATTACCCCAGAGACATGTTTCTATTGAAATTATAATCAAAAATCTCCCGAAATATCAAGAAAAGCAGGCATATTTCTTGCTTTTCAAATCCTGTATTAAGTTGAAGATTACATAACCTACTAAAATGAACAGGGGGGCAACATGTGTGGAATAGTCGGGTATATTGGGAGAAGAAACTCCCTGCCGATTTTGGTTGACGGATTAAAGAGGCTTGAATACAGGGGGTATGATTCTGCAGGGATTGCCTTTCAGAATGGCAAGGGGATAGAGATATACAAAACAAAAGGCAAGATTAAGGACCTGCAGAAGATCCTGCCACATCCTACACCGGATGCAATGGTCGGACTGGGACACACAAGATGGGCCACCCATGGAATCCCTTCATCCAGGAATGCTCATCCGCACAGTGCAGGCGGAATTGCAGTAGTACACAACGGGATAATCGAGAATTACAGGAATTTGAGATCACACCTCATTGCAGAGGGTCACAAGTTCTCTTCCGACACTGATACCGAGGTTATTCCACAGATGATTTCAGGCTATCTGCGGAAGAAACTGCCTATGAAGGATGCCATAAAAGAAACAATTGCACACTTACGGGGCACCTTTGCAATAGGCATAATGAACGAAGCACATCCGAAAACCCTGTTTTCCATCAGAAAAGGAAGTCCCCTTGTAATAGGCATTGGTGACGGAGAATTCTTTTTTGCCTCTGATGTTTCCGCACTCCTTCCATACACAAGAAAGTTCATATTTATGGAGGACGGACAGATATGTACAATTGGAGAGGAAGGTATAGAGCTGCGATATCTTGACTCTCAGGAAACCACACCTGCTGAGGAGCAGGCGGTAGAGATTGACTGGACTCCTTCCATGGCTGAAAAGGAAGGATATAATCACTTCATGCTCAAGGAAATCCATGAACAGCCAAGGGCAATGATGGATACCATCAGGGAGTGGACAGAAGACCCTGTGAGGATCCTCGACGAATTTGGTCTTACCGTAAGAAGGACAATCGGGCTCAACAAACTACAGGTCGTAGCCTGCGGCACATCCTATCATGCTGCACTCGTAGGCAAATACATGATAGAGGACATCGCTCGCATCCCTGTTGATGTTGAGATAGCCTCTGAGTTCAGATATAAAAGCCCCATAATTGAACATGACTCCCTCTTTATCTCAATCACCCAATCCGGAGAGACTGCAGATACACTTGCGGCTCAGAGGGAGGCAAAGAAGAGGGGGGCCAGGACGCTGACTATATGCAACGTGGTAGGGAGCACATCATCCAGAGAGGCAGACTCCGTCCTGTACACAAGGACCGGCCCAGAGATAGGTGTTGCATCTACAAAGGCGTTCACCGCACAGATAGGGGCACTCTGTCTCCTTTCCATTGCACTGGGAATCAGGACCGGAAGGCTGACTCCCGGAGAGGCAGGCACACTGAGGTCTCAACTCCTGAAGATACCGGCATTTATGGAAAAGACCCTGAAGATGAATTCAGGAATCGAGGAACTTGCCAGGACACTCATATATTCAAAGACGTTCCTTTACCTTGGCAGGGGCATAAATTATCCGATAGCCCTTGAAGGGGCACTGAAGCTGAAGGAAATATCATACATACCTGCCACGGGATATCCTGCCGGAGAGATGAAGCATGGTCCCATAGCCCTGATAGAAGAAGGTCTGCCGGTTGTTGTGGTAGCCCCTGTGGATAACCTTTTCGAAAAAACCCTTTCCAACATAGAGGAGGTGAAGGCACGGGGTGGAAGGGTGATAGCAATAACCGACGAGCCCGCATCACTTCAAGACAAGGTGGATGACCTGATTGTGGTACCCTCTGCGCACTCTTCACTGTCTCCCCTTGTCAATGTTATCCCTCTGCAACTCCTTGCATATTACATCGGTATGTTGAGGGGCTGTGATGTTGACCAGCCAAGAAATCTGGCAAAGAGTGTAACGGTTGAATAGGTATCCGTAAAAAACCTGATTTTTTTCTCTCTCCCTGGTGTATACTAACTTACACTAACAGAAAAATCGTGATCTGAATCACATTCTCGCCCGGAAAGGTCTGGTATTCTGTAACTACAGAGACGAACAAACAATATTTCTGTTACGGACATCAGAAGGCTTAAAAGATCTGCAGGTGCAGACTTAATCCCGGGCTTACGGAGCAAGGTGAACATGATTCAGAAAAGAAAAACATTTAATACTCTCCTCTTTCTTGCTGCATCACTAACACTTATGTTTGTCTTATCCGGTTGCGGTGCAGGTGACGGTAGCCTTGGTTATACCGGAGATGGCACTACTGCAAATGCCCTGACAAGCGCCAAACTGGAGTGGGATGCACCAAGCACAAATGAGGACGGAACCCCACTGACCGACCTTGCAGGATACAAACTCTATTACGGTCCCTCATCAGGTAATTATACCGGCTCCATAGACGTAGAAGACACAACAAGTGTCGAAATCGCCACTATCATTGATTCCATTGATATACCGCCAACATCAGACACCGTGTGCTTCGCAGTTACGGCATATGATACATTGGGAAATGAAAGTGATTATTCCAACGAGGTATGTGAAGACTTCTGAAAATTGCCGGGGCTGTTTTATAGTGAACGGAGTCTGATGTCTCTCCTTTAAAAAAATCTGCGGAATCTGCGGATAAAACTCTTAATACTTTATATGTAAAGAGAAAAAATCTGTGTAATCTGCGGAGAAAAGCCTTTAACTATCCTTTTATCTTCTTCACTCCGAGAGCCCCGATCAGGATAGTGCCAAAGAGTATAAAAGTAGAAGGCTCAGGAACTGCAGTTGGGCTTTGCTGAAGGGTTACAGTTGCTTTAATGGTTCCCTCTCCTGAGGGATAGTAACATCCACCGCTATATACACAGCCACCGTCTGCAACCCCATATGTAGTGATATCACTCAGCTCAACAGTAAACAACCCATTAGTATCAAATACCATGTCTACAGGATCGAAATTTATCGAAAACTCAGTACGAGAGTCGTTCATTTTTCCCTTACCATGCACAGTAATAGTCTTGACATCAACAGTCCCATCGCTACGCACTACAAGCTCTTCAGGCCAGATAAAACTCAGATATGCAGTAACATCGTACGTATCTTGAGTAGCAAGAATTCCGATGCTGTTTACAACCCCATAATCAAAAGTAGTCTCATGGTCAAAAACAGTCGAAGTCTCATCATCTTCCAGAGTAAAAGTTTGATCCGCTACTATTATTTCATGATCGATATCCAGCTCATCTGCTTTGTATTCAATGGTATTATTTGGATCATCACCATCGATCTTAAATTCAACCGGCGTAGCATCAGCAACTGATACAGACCCGAAAATCAACAACGCCAGACTCAATATCAAAATAACACTTTTCAATACAACAACCTCTGATTTATGACATATTTATAAATATGTTATATTTGTAGCATAAAACA
>JAADGU010000083.1 GCA_013152195.1 Nitrospirota bacterium | reverse complement strand
ATCTCGTTCAGTCCGTATCGGGCAAGTCTCTCCTGAGCCTCCCCTTCCGACAACCCCCTGTTCCTGTCGGTCTGCAGTTCCTTCAGCGTATTTTCGATAGGGAGTTTTCTGTAATCATCTGTGGTTTTTGGCATTGCAACCTCCTTGTAAGGACGCCGAGGAGCTTCTTTGTCTCCTGACGGTGGATAGGTGTAACCCTTAAGCCACAATCCTTCTCCATCCTTCCTGTCAACCCCGATCGCTTTGCTTCCATCTGTCTTCCATCCCTCATCCCTCCTATCAGGCTATTTAGAGTCTGTGTATAAATATAAGAATTGAAGCCGTCATTCCCGCGGTCTGTTGAGCGGGAATCCAGTCTTTACAGTGAGTTCTGGATACCCGATTACAGACTTCGGGTATGACAAAAATAAAAAACAGCAGTTTATACACAGACTCTATTTATCCGGAATCCGGAACCCTCATCAACCTTTGTTCTGCATAATCTGAAGGGTGGATGCCGGTTCATAAAATCGCTTGCTCAGGCGATGATCTTGTCCTTTCGTAATAATTTATATGCCCAGACCTTGACAAAGTCGTTAATCACAAACCAGGCAAGTGCATATCCCCAGACCAGCAGGGCGTATTTCCAGCCTATCGGGGCTACAAACCATCCGTATACCACAAAGAGGGTTGCGAGGAGTCAGGATAGCTGCCCAGAGCAGTATGGGGGCAGGGTAGGGTCTCCGCCAGAAACGGTCCTCTGTCCGTGTTATAAATATTGTCAGATGTCCAGCCACTGCCAGTTTTAAAAATATAAAACTCTGTACAACAGGGGCAGAAAGGTGCATATACTCTTCGGCAATATAGAAGATTCCAAAGCTTGCAATGACACCCAGAATACCGAGCATGGTGGATATACTCATCACTTCCGCCATATTCCATCTGACGGGTTCTGCATCCACCTTTGTTCGGTCATATGCAATAGCCAGTATTGGCAGGTCATTCAGAAAGGCCAGGATAATAATCATGATTGCGGTGACCGGGTAGAAATTGAATATAACGATCGACGCCGTCATAAAGAGGATTACCCTGATTGTCTCGGCTATCCTGTAGAGACTGTAACTCTTCATCCTCTCAAATGTGACCCTTGCCCCCTTTATGGCATCAATGATTACGGACAATCCCGGTGCCAGCAACACGAGATCCGCTGCCGCCCTTGCGGCATCCGTTGCCCCTGAGACAGCGATGCCGGCATCCGCCTTCTTTAATGCAGGTGCGTCGTTGACGCCGTCACCCGTCATCCCAACGATATGCCCGGCCTTCTGGAGCTTGTCAACGATAAGGTATTTATCCTCAGGAAAGACCTGGGCAAAGCCATCGGCATCCTCTATCACCTCTATAATCTCCGACTCATGCCTCTTCACGTAGCCCTTTGGCAGCTCCATGGTTGCAAACTCTTTTTCCAGATCCTTTACAATCCCGGCTGCAACCCTCTGTGCATCCTCTTCCGTGGCGCCCGGAGACAACCTTTTATATACCGATTTGGCAATTATCTGACCCAACACTATAAGTTCCTTATTGTTTGCTCCCTTAAGGTCTCTGGCATCCAGAATGTTTTCGCCAACCCCAAGGATATTTGCTATGTGTTTTGCAATGGCTACATTATCTCCGGTAACCATCTTAATGTCCAAACCGAGTTTCTTTGCCTCTTCTATCGTCTCTTTTGAGTCTTCCCGTGGTGGATCAAAAAGCGGAAGCAGGCCTATGAAGTCATAGTATTTGTCGTCCGGTTGCTTTATTGCAATACCCAGTGTCCTGAACCCCTTTGCTGCAAAATCCTCCACCTTTTTCAGTATATCCTGCCTGTCAACCTGTTCTCCGCATAACTCAAGTATTACCTGGGATGCCCCCTTGGTAACTATAAACGTCTTGTCCCCTGACTTTACAGTCGCCTCTGTTCTTTTGCTTACAGGATCAAATGGCGTAAACTTCAGCTGCTGATACTGTTTTAACTCTTTCAGCTTTCCTGTTTTTTTCAGGTGCTCAAAAATAGGCATCTCTATAGGGTCCTTATTCTCTTCACTTGATGCAAGTGCTGCATAAAGCATTAATTCCTCAACGCTATGCCCGTAAAAGGTGACCGGATCAGAGACCGTCATCCTGTTCTGGGTTAAGGTCCCGGTCTTGTCGGAACAGAGGACATCAACTCCTGCGAGCTCTTCTATGGAGACGAGGCGGCTTACTATAGCCTGTTTCTTTGCCAGGCTCATGGCCCCGACAGCCATTGTCACAGAGAGCACTGCAGGCAGTGCAACGGGGATTGCGGCGACCGTCAGGATAAGGGTAAACCTCAGTATCTCGATCATATCCTCATGTCTGAACAAGGCAGTGATCAGGATAATTGCGGCGAGGAATATGGTGATGATAATCAGATAATTTCCAATATGGACAACTGCTTTCTGAAAATGGCTTTTTTCTTCTCTCTGAGCCCTTGCAACAAGTGCAACGGTTTTACCGAAAAAGGTATTCAGTGCCGTGTTGGTAACTACTGATAACATCTCTCCCTGTTTTATTATGGAGTTGGAATATGCGACATCCCCGACTTTTTTGCTGACAGGTAATGACTCACCTGTCAGTGCCGACTGGTCGGCCTGCAGATAATCCCCCTCTACGAGTTTTACATCTGCCGGGACCAGGTCACCGATTTTTACCTTTATGATGTCTCCCGGGACCAACTCCTTGGCCTCTATGGTCTGAAACTTTCCGTCCCGCAAAACAAGCGCCTGTTTTGCCAGTTTTTCCTTTAATACCTTTAAGGCATTTAATGCCTTTGACTCCTGCCATAAGTCTATGAATGCATTGGTTAAAAGCAGGATCATAATTATTGTGAAATCCTCCCACCTGCGGACCACTGCAGAGAGCAGGGCCGCAACTTCGATCATCGCGGGAATAGGTCCCCAGAAGCGCCTGAAGACCCTGTGAAAAGTAGATTCCTCTTTTTCCGGGATTTCATTGTAGCCGTATTCCTCTAATCTCTTTCTGGCCTCCTCTGACGATAGTCCCCTCTCTTTGTCTGTCTGTAGTGCTTTAATTGTTTCATCTACTGATAACTTTTCGTAATCCTCGGTCTTTGCCATCCTTACCTCCTTCGAGCTTCTGTTTAAAGAACAATCTTCGTTCACTGAAGAACAATTCCGCCACTACTACACACAGATAAATTGCACCTATCCACACCAGGCCCCTCGAATATGACCTGTAAAGATAAACGCACAGCACCAGCCATGACAAGAGTGACAGGATAAGGCCTGACAGGGGTGTAACCATGTTTATGCCGATCCTCTTCCGGAGCCTGACGGCAGACAGGTTGATTGCCGCAAAGAGCAGCAGAAAGGTGGAGCTGGCAAATGATGATATGATTGTCAGGTCAGTTGTATTTACAAAGAGCAGTGTCAGCACAGTGATGAATATCAGGCTTACATAGGGGATATTGTTTCTCCGCTCCCTGTGTGAGAATACCTTTGGAAGGTCGGAATCCTGGGCCATCACCATTGCAAGGCGTGCAGTCCCAAACATGGTGGCATTTATGGCGGATGCGGTGGAGAGCAGTGCCCCCAGCCCTATCAACATAAAGCCTGCTTTGCCCAGGAATGGTTTTGCCGCCACTGCAAGGGCGTACTCCTTGTATTTGCTGATCTCTGCTGGCAACAGGTTGCCCACTGCAACCAGGGAAACAAGGATATAGATGGCAATGGTAACACCGATGGATATCAGAATCCCCCTGCCGAGGTCCCTGCCGGGGTCCTTCATTTCGTTTACCGCATTCGGGATCAACTCGAATCCCTCATAGGCCACAAAGACGAGGGCTGCACCCATCAGGACTCCTCTGCCGCCCATGTTGAAAACCGGCACAAGGTGATCCACCCTGATATAGAAGAGACCGGCAAATGCAAAGAGTGAGAGAATCAGCACCTTGACCATAACTATCAGGTCTTCGCTCTCTCCTGCGGCCTTGATACCGTAGAGATTGATTCCCATGAAGAGAAGAAGTATCAGGGATTGCAGCAGGTGGTGCATGGCTTGAAGATGTGCCTTTGCCCCTAACATTGCCGCTCCATAAACCCCGAATGTAAACGCATAAAGGGCCATTGTTCCGATATAACCCGCCACAAGCATCCAGCCACCGATTCCGGCAACGTTTCTGTGGCTGAACGCGCGTTCCAGATACGTAAAACTGCCGCCATCCGAACGAAACGTCAGACCGAGTTTAGTGTATGAAAAACCGGTTAAAGAGGCAATGATACCCCCGATGATGAAGGCTATGGGGGCTGCATGACCGGCCAGTGCCACAGAGAGGCCAAGGACGGAAAATATACCGCCCCCTACCATACCGCCCACACCCATGGCTATGAGCTCCTTGAGACCGAGTTTTTCTGTTTTTGCGGTTTTATTCATTCTGCACTATAAGTGTCCAGCCAGAATCTCATGTCCCAGGGATTTTTACCATCAAAACAGCTCCTGCAATACATAGCCGGGAATCCTTTGGTTCAACTTTACCTCAAAGCAGGAGATATGAATATTATATCTCTGAAGAGGCAACAATACAACACTTTAATTGTCTTCCCGGAAAACCTGCCAACTATTGGAAAGGGACAGGGACACGGGGTTTGAACGGATTTAATCATCACATAAACTTCACCCGGATGGTGAAGTGTGATGATTTCCCCGGAGTCCCGAAATTCTTCGGGATGAGAATGAGTGAAAACCCTGTGTCCCTGTCCCTTTCCAACCCTCTATAGCTGTCTTGACGTAGTCTGTTCGCTCAGTGTGTTCCTCCGGCCTCAAACAGGTTCATGGTCTCCAGTGTAAGGGCTTTAGCCC
>JAADGU010000008.1 GCA_013152195.1 Nitrospirota bacterium | reverse complement strand
GTGGATATCCCCATACTCAGGAGAGTGGGACTACCTGTCACTGTAGCTGATGCATCTGAGGATGTGAGAGTGTTTTCAGTGATGGTGACCAAAAACAGGGGGGGCAGGGGGGCAGTGAGAGAGATTACTGACCTCATTCTTAAGGCAAAGGGGTTTTGGGAAGGGATAATTAATGACTACATTAAGACTTAACATCCCGACCATACTGACATTCAGCCGCATAGTCTCCATACCCTTTTTTCTTGTGCTTGCACCCAATTATCCGGTCTGGGGGGCATTGATTTTCGGCCTGGCGTCCCTGACGGATTTCCTTGACGGCTACATTGCAAGGAAGACCGGGCAGATTACCAAGTTCGGGATTATCATGGATCCCATAGCAGACAAGTTCCTTGTTATCTCGGCACTGATACTGCTTGTTGACCTTGGAAGCCTTTCGGCCTTTGTGGCCATAGTGATTATTGTCAGGGAGTTTCTGGTGACCGGGCTCAGGGTGGTTGCCCTGTCAAAAAATATCGTTATCCCGGCTGAAATGGGTGGAAAGCTGAAGACAACAGCCCAGATTATTGCCATCCTGTGTCTGGTGTTAAAGGACAGCCTGTTCGGTATAAACCTTTATGCTCCCGGAGTTGTCCTTATCTGGGTTTCCCTTGCACTTGCAGTCTTTTCAGGAGTTCAATATACTGTCTCCTTCTGGAAGGCGGTAAAATGATTGTTGTATTACTGATAGTTTCATATATTGTCGGAACCATACCCTTTGGTCTCATCATTGCTAAAGCCCGGGGGGTTGACCTCAGAGAGGTTGGCAGCGGCAATACAGGCGCTACCAATGTCCTGAGGACAGTCGGGAAAAAGGAGGCGGTTTTTGCCCTGACAGGGGATATGATGAAGGGGGCCTTTGCAGTTGCCCTGGTGAAGGTTGCGGGATACGGGGACCCATTTGCCGGGCTTGCGGGGTTGTTTGCAGTAATAGGGCATGATTATCCGCTGTTTCTCAGGTTTCGCGGTGGAAAGGGCGTTGCCACCTCGATAGGGGCGCTCCTTGTATATGCCCCATATGTTGGCCTCTTCACAGTGCTGATATGGCTTGCCGTGGTATTTGTATCCCGATACTCCTCACTTGGTGCACTTGCAGCCTTCACCCTGTTGCCCCTGAACATGATCGTTTTCGAAAAAGATACCACCAGCCTATACCTTTCTATTGTCTTTACCTTACTCATTTACGTAAAACATCGGGAGAATATCAGGAGGCTTCTGCAAGGCAAGGAGCCAAGGGTTGGACAAAAAAAAAATAATTAATGATATAATGATATTATTATGAAATAATGTAAAATTCTTTCACGGCTTGCAGTAAGTCAAAATCTTCCTGGGGGTATGTGCTTGAAGAAAACGGCTGTTATTTTTCTGAGCCTTTTACTTTTTTTAACCCAGCTCTTTTTTGCTCAGATAGTTGGGGCAGAACTTCCGGCAAAGGAGGCTCTGATAACTCCTGAGACTTACTCTTATCTTCTATTAGAGGAAGCCGGGAAGAGGTCCGGCACTGAATCCATTAAATTCATTGAAGAGGCCATCAGGGTGTCTCCGAATGACCCTGCTGCATATTTTGAGCTTTTCAATAAAACCATTTCATTACATCCACAAAAGTTTTTTCATTCACTGAACTATCTTTTTAAGGGTATTGCCGCTTACTCAAAGAGTTTCTGGTGGTTTTTCAACCTTACGGGCATATTATCAGGGGCTCTCCTGACAGCCCTTATACTTATGACCATCATTATTGCATTAACGAGGTTGCCGCTTGATATCCCGCTCATGGCACATGAAATACAGGAAAATACCAGGACATCTGTCTATCTCCTTGTGCTGGTTCCCTCCCTGTTCGGGCCATACTATTTTCTTGCCTCTCTATGCTTTCTATCCTTTCTGCACCTGAAGGGAAAGGCGAGATATGCAGGTTACCTCTTGCTTCTTGTGCTTATGTTAGCCCCTCTGCCAACTGCGTATCTGAACAGTTACTTTTCTGCAAGCTCTTCTCCGGAGATAAAGGCTGCTGTTGCAGTTAATGAAGGCAGAAGTAATGTCTATGCTATTGAGACCCTCAAGGACAAGCAAGAGATACCTCTGAAATTTTCTTATGCCCTTGCGCTCCAGAAAGAGGGAAGGATAAGGGCTGCTGCCGAGGAATACAGACAGCTTATCTCATTAAAAAAGGATGCCAGGTTTTACATTAATCTTGGAAACTGTTATGCGGTGATGAATCTGCTGGACAAGGCGAAGAAAATGTATGAAACTTCCTTAACCATTAAACATTTTCCCTCGGCCTATTACAATCTGAGCATGTTGGCAAGGGAAAAGCTGGATTTCGCTGCCGGAGACAAATACTTCCAGCAGGCATCAGATATGGACTTTGACAGGATTGCACAATTCAGGGAATTACGCAGCGACACCAGGACACTTGCATTTATGGGGGAGGAACTGTCTACAAAAGAACTGCTTTCGTTTGCAGTGGGACAGGGCTTGAAAGATGTGAATATCTTTTCTCTGAATGGGCCTTTGGTATTGATGGCCTTTTCGTTTTTATTAATCGCTATCCTCTTCCTCTCCGGAGGTTCGACTGCAATGGCAACAAGGTGTCAAAAGTGTGGAAAACTCTACTGCGCTGCCTGTGAAAGACGTATGCCAAGGGTGGGGATGTGTACTGAGTGTTTCCGGTCGATGATATCCTTTGAATCAAACCCGGCGGAAAGGGTTGATACCATAGTAAAGACTCATAATTATCTTAAAAAGAGGCGCAGGATGCTTAACATACTCTCCTTTACAGTTCCGGGAATAACACTGCTTTACGGTAGCAGGGTTTTTAGCGGAATCTTTTTTTCCTTCATGTTCCTTTTCTTTGCTTCAGCGCTGATTTTGTCTGAACTCTTTACTTTCAATATATATCCCTACAGTCATAACTGGCTTACTTTTGTCCTTGTCCTGCTTATGATATTATCTTATTTGTCAGGTAACCTTTATACGCTCGGGAGGCTGAAAAAAGGATGGCTTTAACAGGCTCAATAAAGGAGTTCGGTCTTGCGGATATCCTGCAGCTCATCTATTTCCAGAAAAAAACAGGAATTCTTGAGATCGAAGGTCCTGTGGATACCATAAAGATATACTTCCACGAAGGCAATATTGTTGCCGCGAGGTCAGCCAAGAGACCCGAGGAGAACCGAATCGGTAATATACTGATAAAAAAGGGCATCCTCAAGGAAGAAGAGCTGAAGGATTTACTCCAGAGACAGGCTCAGAGCGGTATAAGACTTGGAAGTCTCCTCGTTCAGGAGAATCTTGTCTCAAAGGAAGTACTTGTTGACATAATCACCCATCAGATTACAGACCAGATTGTGCAGATGTTTACATGGAAGAAAGGGACTTACGAGTTTACTCCCCAGGGGGTGCCGATCGATAAAAACCTTGGCATTTCCCTTGACACTCAGCATCTGCTTATGGAGGGGCTAAGGATTGTAGATGAGTGGTCAATCATCGAGGGCACACTCACTCTTGACACTGTTTTTGAGAAGACAGACAAATCCGTGGAAACAATACTCTCGGAAGAGGAAGAGGAGGCCCTGAATCTCGTAGATGGGGAAAATGATGTAAGCACCATAATTGAACTCTCGGGAAAGGATGATTTCAGTATCTCAAAGACCCTTGTTTCATTACTGGAAAAGGGTCTTATTGTCCCCATTGAAGAGGCGAAGGAGGTTGCTGAGGAACCCGTAAAAAAGAGAAACATTGCAGCTGTAATGACTTACATTATTCCTTTACTTTTACTCCTTGGCTTTGCCGTCTCCTTTGCCCCCGCTACTGTCAGGAACCTTCCATTGGTTGACAGACTTGAGGCCTCCAACAAATTAGAGTTCATC
>JAADGU010000085.1 GCA_013152195.1 Nitrospirota bacterium | reverse complement strand
ATGTAATCCGCAGGGAAAAACCTGACCTCATCATCCTTGACTGGATGATGCCGGAGATCAGTGGAATAAGTATCTGCAAAACAATAAAGACCGACCCTGACCTTGCAAATATACCGGTGTTCATGTTAACTGCAAAGGGACAGGAGGATGATGAAAAGTTGGGAATCAAGTGCGGAGTTGACCGCTACATAACAAAACCATTCAGCCCTCGAATCCTGCTGGAGTTGGTACTTGAACAACTTGGAAACAAATAGGCTTAAAGAAGACCTGCAAGCCACGGTAACCGAATTAAGTGACACCTATGAGGAATTATCCTTACTCTACAGACTCTCCGAAGAATTCACCGGTCTCGGTGTCGATGGAATCTGTTATCTGCTTTTAAAAAAGGCCGCATCATCTCTAAGTGTTCGAACCGGCGTCGTACTGTTCCTGGATGAAGATTCCGGAGAATTATATACACAGGCATATATCGGTAACTGGGATGAGGACACAACATTCAAAAAAGGGAACAATATTCTGTGGAGAGCGATTCGTTCAAACAAGGCAATTGCAGTATGTAACCACAATACCCACGAAGAAAAACTGGACAAGGTCAAATGCAACTCACTTCTCATAACCCCGCTGAACGGCAAAAAACAAATCATCGGCGTCCTCATGGTGGCTGACAAGAAAGACGGCAGGGAGTTCTACTCAGGGGATATAAAGTTACTGACCACTATTGCCTCCCAGGCAGCCCTTTTTATTGAAAATGCCCTCCTCACCCAGGAAATGCAGGTATTCCTGATAGAGACCATCAGGTCATTTGTGAAGGCCCTTGAGGCGTCATCCCTGTGGACAGCAGGACATACTGAAAGGGTAACACGTTACGCACTGTCAATTGCTGAATTGCTCGATCTTGATGGCCATGAAATTGAAAGACTGAGGGTCAGCAGCCTTTTGCATGATATCGGAAAAATCGCCACTCCAAAGGAGATATTAAACAAGGAGGGCAAGCTGGACAAAGAAGAGTGGGCTGAAATAAGACGCCATCCAATAGTTGGAGCAGAGATACTTTCCGGTCTCAGCAGCTTTAAAGAGGTCATTGAATGCATCAGGTACCACCATGAGCATTACGACGGAACAGGCATTCACGGTCTTTGCGGAGAGGAGATACCGCTTATGGCAAGAATCCTGACAGTAGCTGATGCCTTCGATGCAATGATGTCTGACCGACCCTACAGAAAGAAGAAGACAATTGAAGAGACCGTCAGGGAGATTACAACCTGTGCAGGCAAACAGTTTGACCCGAATGTCGTCCAGGCCTGTATCTCTTGGGTTAAATCAACCCACAAGATTATACTGCCTGAGCCTGAATCTTACATTTAATTCCTTTGCAATCTTCTTGCACATCTCCACATCCACCCCCGGCGCGTCAACAACCGTAACAGTTACATCCGGTATATATTTTACAGCTTCCCTTATAAAAGAAAGGACCCCTTTATAGGCATCCTTTAAAAAAGGTCTGCAAATGGTCTGGTAGGTCTTCTCATCCTGGGCATCAAGACTTATGGATATGGCATCAACAATTCCCTGAAGTTCAGGTAAAATATTTCTGCCATGCATCAGATTACCCTGCCCGTTGGTATTTATCCTCACCCTGCCACCGTTGTCCTTTATCCATCTGGCCAGGGCCTTGACCAGGTCAAGACGCATCAGGGGTTCACCATATCCGCAGAATACAACCTCTTTATATGCCGAAGGATCACCTATTGCTTTCTTCAATTCCTCAATCCCGGGCTCATGGTCAAGCCTGAGGTTATGCCCTTTTACATAATCAGAATGAAACCTGATACAGAAAGTGCACGCATTTGTGCATCGGTTGGTAATGTTGAGATAAAGGGAGTCCCTTATCTTGTAGGCAATCTTTCCCTCGGGGGAAGCCCCTCCTATCCCGAAGAGTCTCCCTGCATTCAGGGTGGTTATCCTTGCAATATCCCCAACCCCCACATCCCTGAGCTCAGCAAGCTTTCGGGCCGTATGCAACAAAAAGGAAGGCTCGTTCCTTTTGCCCCTCATGGGAGCCGGTGAGAGATAGGGGGCATCAGTCTCAATAAGCAGGTACTCATCAGGTATGCATGCCGCTATTTCCTGAAGTCTTTTAGCGTTCTTAAACGTTACAGGGCCTGCAAAGGAGACATACAAACCCATTGCCATCACCCTCTCCGCCATCTCCATGTCCCCGGAGAAACAGTGAAGGACACCACGGCTGATACCAGACTCAGAGAGGATATTCAATGTGTCAGCCTTTGCCTCCCTGGAATGGACAATCACAGGAAGATTAAGTTCCAGGGCAAGGGCAAGCTGTCTCTCAAAAACCTCCCGCTGTATATCCCGTGGGGAGTGGTCGTAGTGGTAATCCAACCCGGTCTCTCCAAGTGCAACAACCTTCTTCTCACCTGACCATTGCCTTAACTTCTCTGCTGTATCAGAGGTGTAATCCTTTGCATCATGGGGATGGATACCTACTGCTGCATATATGAAGTCGTATTCCCGGGCAAGCCTGACTGCCCCTTCCGAACCCTTGAGATCAGAGCCGATAGTAATTATTGCCACTACTTCAGCATCCCTGGCCCTTGCTATAACCTCATCCCTGTCAGGGTCGAAATCAGCCATCTCCAGGTGACAGTGGGTGTCAACGAATGATTGACGATTGATAATTGACGATTGTCTATTGTTTATTGAAGAACTCATTGCTCTCTGCGGGTATCAGCACTCAATCCTGATTCCCTTTATGCACCGAACTTTTTGAGTCTGCCCGTATTGGCAAGTGCAAGGGGGAGGATCTGGATGGCCGGGAATATTCCAAGCTCTCCTCTGAGGCATTCCCTCTCGGTAAATGCCTGGCTCACTCCGCCAAAGACATAGGGAGAATTTAACATTACCGGCACAGGGTGCCAGCTGTGTGACTTCATTACAGAGGGGGTTGAATGGTCTCCGGTGATAATCAGGACATCCGGTTTTAATTCAAGTATGCCGGGAAGAAAGGTATCGAACTCCTCAAGCTTTCCTGCCTTTCCCTCGAAATCTCCATCCTCTCCATATGAATCCACCTTCTTTACATGAACGAAAAAGAAGTCATAGTCCTCAAGATTCTCCTTCATAAACTCTATTTCTTCTTTTATGTCACCATTGACAGGGGGTGTCTCCATGCCTATAAGCCTCGCCAGCCCCCTGTACATGGGATATATGGCAATTGCAAGGGATTTAAGGCCAAAAACCTCTTCAAAGGTCGGGATTGACGGCACCTGTGCAATACCTCTCATGAGTATAAAGTTTGCAGCCTCTTCATCCTTGAGTATCTCCCTCGCCCTCTCCACAAGTTTCTCTGCAATCCTCGCTACCCTGTCAGACTGGTGGTTTACGGGTACCGGGTTCAGCGGTGGCTTACCTGCCTTTTGAGGATCGGTGTCATTAACCTCGGCTGAACCCTCTTCAAGCGGTTCCGGGAACCGGAAAACCACAGCAAACCTGTAGTCCACCCCATGAGTGAAGATAATCTCTGCCTCGTCTATCTGCCTTATCTCCTTCTGCAGTCTCTCTGTTAATTTTCTACCCTTCTCAGTGGGAATCCTGCCGGCCCTTCTGTCCTTTATCAGTCCCTCCTGAATAGTGGCATAATTACACCTCACAGCAACATCTGTATTCTTCAGCTCAACACCCAGACCAAGCGCTTCAAGCACTCCCCTGCCTATCTGCCACTCAAAAGGGTCATAACCAAAGATACCAAGATGTCCCGGGCCGCTCCCTGGGGTAATACCATAGGCAACCGGCACATGCAACCCTGTTGCAGAGGTCTTTGCAAGGGCATCAAGATTGGGAATCCTTGCAGTCTCAAGCTCGGTACGGCCATCAAAAGGAAGGCCCCC
>JAADGU010000022.1 GCA_013152195.1 Nitrospirota bacterium | reverse complement strand
AAACAGGTCCTTTATTCACCTTCCCATACTTCCGTATCCCATGACTCTAAGATAGCAGTTGCATATTACAGGGGTATTAAGGAAATGTTAACTTTTGCCGGATCGAGAGATAAAAAGCCTCGAGCAAGAGAAGGAAGTGATATGATAGAATCTGAACGGTTAAGAGGCTTCGCCTCCATGTAATGAATATAGAATTTATCATATTTGCTTCATTACCATGAAGCACCCATGAAATTATCACTTTTGTCTCACCCGGATTCCCGAAGTACTTCGGGATCGGAGATGGACACGATGTCCATCAAGAATGAGTGAAGAGTCTGTCATATTGCTTCCAACAACCATTCACCTCCGGCCGGATTCGTGCTTTAAATTCACGTCTCCCGGCAGGCCGTATCGAGATAAAACCCGACCTTTCTCCTTAGTTCAAAGACATCCCCCTTGCATATATACCCTGCAACCCCGCATTTCAAAACCAACTTTCTCAGGCTGTCTTCATCGTTTGATGAGTAAAACACAACCGCCACATTCCTGGTGCTGCCATTGGTACGGAACAACATGGAGAGTCTGTCCCCGGACAGAGCCGGCATATTAATATCGAGCAGGACGAGGTCGGGCTTGAGTTTCATCACTGCACTGGTAGAGCCGATCCAGTGATTATGGGTAATCACCTCATACCCTGCATCCTCCAAAAGCCCTTTTGCCGCAACAAGATGCCTCTCATCATCATCTATAACCAGTATCCTTTTTGCAGGCCTTTCCATCTATAACTCCTTCTTCCCGTTATTTTTAAAGGGCAGATAAATATCCACAGTCGTGCCTTCACCAAGCTTGCTCGAGACCGAGATACTGCCACCCAGAATGGTCAGAAGATTTCTGGTTATGGTCAGCCCGAGCCCTGTCCCCTCATATCTTCTGGTCCCGGCATCCTCTATTTGACTGAATGCCTCAAATATCTTCTTGAGGTTGTCCTCCCTTATGCCTATTCCGGTATCACTTACTGATATTTTCAGTCTCTCTTTTTCAGAACCAAGGGCCAGAACAATCCTGCCCCTCTCTGTAAACTTTGCCGCATTGTTAATAATGTTGGTCAGAATCTGCCGGGCCTTGACAGGGTCTGATACCATGAGTACAGGTCCATCATGGGCAATCACTTCAACGCTGACGGGTTTATTTCCAAGGAGCACTCGTGTAGTGGCAGCTACCTCACGGAGTATCGGGACCATATCAAATTTCTCATTGACGGCCTCCATTTTTCCGGCCTCAAGCTTTGAAAGGTCAAGGACATTGGTTACAATGGACCTCAAATAGGTTGAGCTGGACATCAACATCGCCAGACGATCCCTCATCTGTTCTATATTCCCTTTCTTATAAGACATTTTCATGAGTTCAGTCAGCCCGATTATGGCATTTAACGGTGATCTGAGCTCATGTGTGACATTTGCGATAAACTGTGATTTAATCCTGTTAATCTTCTCAAGGTCCTTTGCCTTCTCCCTTGCCATCTCTTTCTGGATAACGCTGTTTACCAGGGCATTGCTCTGCTGTATCACCATCTGCTTTACAGAAAGAAGTCCCGTAAAGTTTCCACTGTTATTGACCACGATTATATCGTCATAAACATCATCAGCCGGCCTGTCCAATGCTGTATCTATAGCTACATCCAGCCTTTCATCCTCGTGAATCATAAGCGGCTCCGGATCGGCTATTGATATAATCGGTTTTTTTCCATAGAGTTCAAACCCGAATCTCCTGAACAACCTGAAGAGCAGTTTGGACCTTGTAGCAAGTCCTACGGGTTCCCTGCACTCAACCAGTGCCACAGCATCCATGCTGCTTGAATTAAAAAACCTTTCAGCCACACAGGTGACTGCAGTGCACGGTGGTATGTATTCCCTGGAAGTTACCAGTCTTCCAACTGACAGGGAATGCTCCTGTACTGATTCCATTTATAGTCCCCCCTCATTTTATGCCGCCACATCAGCCGCCACATCAAGTCCGTTTTTGCAGTTCACTATGCAATCCACCATATAGAGCCTGCAGTTTTCATACTCGTAACTGTTTTTATAGCAGCAACTCCCGTCTGCACACTCAAGATGTTCCGGCTCAATACCGGCAACCTCACAAATACCATCATTAAACTTGGGACACATAATTTTTACCCCCTTCTTAAAAGTGTTTTGATGAAAAAGCAGCCCATTACCTTGCCCTGCCCTCCTCGGTATTCCGCATATGCAGGGTTCCGCCTGTATTGATAAGCTCAATAGTAGCATAGCCATGTTACGTGATTATTAAGGTACCTTTAAGTTTTACAACGCACGATTCTTCGACTTAAATCCTGTATAAAAAATGGGCAGGGGCTAAAGCCCCTGCCCAAGGAGGGTTGGAAATGAGTGCCGGCATTATCCGTTAATCCTGATTCTGCAATCCTTAAAATACGTACTGTGCCTGCAGGAACAGTTCGTTCTCATCATCATTTGTAACGCCCTTCAGGTTCTTACCCATCCTGTATGTAAGCTGCATCTTGATGTCATGTTTTTGTATGAACCAGTTGGTACCAACAGAGGTACGGGTCCATGCGTCTGCGTAGTTATCAGCATCCTGTGCCTGATAAGCAGCAACGATCTCCAGCTTGTCGGGCACTATCATGTACCCTCCCTCAATGGAGTAGTTTTTAAGATCAGCGCTGCCGTTTTTGTAGATACCGTCGGTAACATTTGCATCCACTGTATCCGCCTTGAAGATGTTGTACTCAGCGTCAACAGAGAGCCCTGAGCTCCTGAATGCTCCGCTTAATTCAAAACCGGTCACCTTGTCAACATCCGGTTTGGAAATATCATCGGCAACCCCGTCCGTAGTGCGGGTGTTGTTATCACTGTCATTGCTCCATGTGAAGGCGGCAATACCGATGGTAGCCTTGGTCTTGCGTTTAAAGTCACCCTGTGAGAATTTCAGATTGCCAAAAGGATGGTAGTCCAGACGGCCGCCAACTATCCAGCCCTCATTGAAATCCTTATCCCTGTTAACAGGTGTGTCAAAATCCAGTTTGCCGGCACCAGGATCAATGGAGGCCGAGGCTACAGAGAAGCCGTAGGTCAGTTTCTTGTCATTGTTATGACCGGTGATGTGAACACCTGCATTACGGTCCGGTGTGCCGTAATTGTGGTCACCTACAAATGTACGCTCAACAAGCTGCTGCTTTTTGGAGGAGGTCAGGAACTCGCGGGAGAAAGGAAAATTCTTGTTACCAATTGAGATCTTTATGTTGTGAAAGCCTTTATACTGCATGTAAGCGTCTTTTATTGCAATCTCGTTGTCGCCCTTGGCCTTGCCCATATCCCACTGAAACTTGCCCTTCCAGTCCTTATGCAGACTGCCCTCAATGTACGGACGGAAACGGCGAAAAAAAACCTTGTCACTGGAATCTCCACTGTCGGGGTCCTTATAATGATACTGCAGCTGAATCCTGCCGCCCAGTTTGACGTATTTATCATCCTTCTTATAGACGGTTATTCCGGCAGCATCAGCAGCTTGCGGAATATAGATATTTGCGATTATGGCAATTGCCAGTACAGCAAAAAAGACCTTCATGAATCTCAGTGTTGCTATCATCTTTCTCCTCCTTAGGTTGTCAGTTTTATTGCACTCTCTGTACAGCTCAGTATAACGTCTTATATTTTACTCCTCATTATTTATACCTTTCTGCTTTCACCTCCTCTCAGAATCTTTATCGATTATGTTTAGTGTCAATCATACCCTGCCGAAGTTACGGAAATATGACAGCAATGTTAATTTTCCATGATTTCCATAACATTCACATTTCGGTCTAAGGAGTCTGTTCCTGAGAAACAGTCCTGTTTGCCTTTAGACGCTCATATCTGTTAGCCTCAACAAGGCTATCACATATGAGGAGGTCGCACGGCACTGAGAAGGATT
>JAADGU010000086.1 GCA_013152195.1 Nitrospirota bacterium | reverse complement strand
TCCACACCTTTTGGCGAGGCCCCGTCAATCACTCCAAGCACACCCCTGCCCTGTCCTGTAGCGGCAACAACGACCTCAAGGGGATTGGCTGTAGCACAGAATATCCCGCAGACCTCCTGACAGTTCTTTATCTGGTTCAGGACATTAACAGGGAAGGCATCCCTCATGAGTATGCAGAATACATGGCCTGCGCCGATGGCCTGGAGGTTTTTTATGCACACCTCTGTCAGCGCGGGTTCATTGCCTTCGGTGCGTATAAGACACGGCCCTGATGCCTCTGTAAAGGCGAGGCCGAATCTTGCCTGTGGCACAGAGGTCACCATGATCTCGTAAAGGTCTTCAGCGGTCTTGATGAAATGTGTCTGGCCAAGAATGATATTGCACCCGTCAGGAATCTCAAGCCTTACTGCCGTGATTTCCATATCCTGCCTCCGATTCTGGTTTTTAAGCCCTTGTTTCAGCTGCCTCTTTCTGTCCTGCTTTTCAAAGCCCGTCAGAGTTTTGTTATGATATAATGATTTCAGTTCAAGAAGCAAGGCTGCAAGAGAGAGGAGTCCTGCCAAAAATGTTAAAGCGGTTGTTTCTCATACTTATGCTGAGTCTCATATTTCTCCACATGGCTGAAGCCCTGGAGATAAAGGGGCCTTATCTTGATTTTAAGGATAGCGTTATCCGGGTATCCTTCCAGTTTGACCTTGATTCCGACTATGCTGACGAGATACGGAAAGGAATCTCAAAGGAGGTAATCTTTTATATTGACCTCTTCCGTCTGTGGAAGACGTGGCCTGATGAATTTATTGCCGGCAGAAAGATTGTGAGGAAGATAACGAGTGACCCCATGAAAAAGGAGTACATAGCTACTTCTTTTGACGGAAAGACCCTCGTTGAGAAGAGGTTCAACAGCTTTGAATCCATGATGAAGTGGGCATTGAACTTCAATGACGTCTATCTCACCAGCCTCAAGGGCATGCCCTCCGGAACGTATTTTGTGAGGACTACCGTGGAGTCCCGGCTCAGGAATATACCCTCCCTGTTTGGTGAGATATTCTTTTTCCTGCCTGACAGGGAGTTCAAGGTCTCAAGTGATTCAGGGTTGTTCAGGTGGAATGAAACCTCCCTGGAACCCCTCAGATGAGTGAAAACCTTGCCATAAAGGTCCTGACATTACTTGTCTTCAATCTTACTGTAATCGCCCTCCTCACCCTTGTCTTCTTTGTCTCCAAGACCCTTATCCGCCTTTATCTTGAAAAGAAGCACAGGGTTCCCGGGTATAAATTCAAGACCAGGATCGTGACCATCTTTGTTACCCTTACGCTGATACCGTCGATCCTGCTGTTTGTAATAGCCAGCGGGCTGATAACCGCCTATGTTGACAGGTGGCTCAATCCCCAGATAAAGGTGCCGCTTGAGAATGCCCTCTCCATTGCATCCATCTTTTATGACAGGGAGAAGGAACAGGCCCTTTCAGAGGCACAGAAGGTTTTGGCAGGACAAAGCCCCACGGAAGGATTTGATGTGGAGAGACTCTATGCCATGCCTGAAAATCCTACCGAGACCCTCAGGAGGGCTTTTGAGGGCAAGGAGGGGACAGAGGTTATCTCAACTCAACATGGAGACATTATCAGGGCTGTGGTGCCTTTGAGGGAAAGCGGAGATCTGAAGGGTGTTATTGTGGTGGAAAGGGTACTTTCCCCTGAGATCGTCCGGCAGGCGGAAAAGATCAGGTCAGCATATGAGGATTATGTTGCCCTTGAAAAGTGGCGTACACCTATAAAAGCCAATTACATACTTGCCTTTGGGTTTTTCACGGTCCTGATTGTCTTTATGACCATGTGGGTATCTCTCAGGATTGCAAGGGGGATTACCGAACCGATTCAGCGTCTTGCCCAGGCAACAGAGGACATAGCAAAGGGTGATCTTGATATCTCCATTGATCTCAAAAGGGATGACGAGATCGGCCTCCTGGTGGACTCTTTCAACCGGATGGTCAGGGAGCTCAGGGAGAGCAAGGATTCCCTTCAGAAGACCTACCTTGAGTCTGACAGAAGAAGGGTATGTATGGAGAGCATAATCGAGAATATAGACTCAGGGGTTATATCGCTGGATGAAAAGGGAAAGGTCCTGACCGTCAATACCGCAACCATGAGGATACTGAATATCAATCCACAGGATGTTATAGGCAGGGAGTACCATGTCCTTCTGAACCATATTGAATCAGAAGAGCTGAGGGATTTTATAACGGGAATCCGGCTGAGGGACTTTACGAGTACGAGCAGGCAGCTTAAGGTAAATGTCTCCGGAAAGCTCCTTACCCTCAGAATCTTTATTACCCAGCTCCGCGACCCTTCCGGCACCCCCACCGGGCTTCTTGTTGTTTTTGAAGACCTCACAGGGATTGTGAAGGCCCAGCAGGCCCTTGTCTGGCAGGAGGTGGCAAGGAGGATGGCCCATGAGATAAAGAATCCCCTTACACCGATAAAGCTCTCCACTGAAAGGATGCTGAGAAAATGGAAACAGGGAGGAAAAGATTTTGGCAGGATAATTGAACAATCCTCCCAGACCATTATAAGGGAAGTGGAGAGTCTTCAGAAGATGGTGGACGAGTTTGCAAGGCTTGGCAGGATGCCGCGGATAAACAAAACCCATGTTGACCTGAGGGACCTTCTTGGTGAGGTTGTCTCTCTTTACAAGGGTTACGGACGCAGGATAACCCTGCATTTTGGTGAAGATATCCCCCCTGTGTGGCTGGACAGGGAACAATTCAGGCGGGCACTTATCAATCTCTTTGACAATGCAGTAAAGGCTACCGGAGACGGGGAGACGATAGATGTAAGTGTGGATTTAAATAAGACCCGGGATGTGGTAAAAATAGAGCTTGCTGATAAAGGTGCGGGGATCAGGGATGAGGACAAGGAAAAACTCTTTTTGCCCTATTTCTCAACCAGCAAGGGAGGCACGGGCCTTGGCCTTGCAATAGTTCACAGGATTATCACCGAACATGGTGGTATAATAAGAGTTGCCGACAACGAACCAAAGGGCACGGTGTTTGCGATTGAGCTTCCATGCTCAGGAAGTTGAAGGAACGCGGGTTGAAACAGGTTAAGTTCAGGCAGCCCGGATGCGAGGTGCTAAGGTATGGCTTATTCGGTATTGATAGTTGATGATGAGGCGGGTATAAGAGAGAGCCTGCGGGAGATATTTGAGGACGAGGGATATGAGGTCTTTACGGCCGAGGCAGGAGAGGAGGCCCTTCAGCTGATAGACTCCACCCCTGTTGACCTCGTCTTTCTCGATATCTGGCTTCCCGACCGTGACGGTATGGAGGTTCTGGAGGATATAAAGACAAGGAGGGAGAGCCTCCCTGTTGTCATGATCTCAGGTCACGGGACCGTGGAGATAGCAGTAAAGGCTACAAAAATAGGGGCATACGACTTTCTTGAAAAACCTCTTTCCCTTGAGAGGGTGCTCATTACCGCTCAAAGGGCCCTTGAGCGCGGTACAATTGAGAGGGAATTCCAGGCCCTTAAGGAGAATGTCAGCAAGAAGTGGCAGCTTGTTGGTGAATCACCGGCAATAAAGACCCTCCGCCAGCAGATCGATATGGTGGCTTCAAGCTCAAGCAGGGTCCTTATCCTGGGGGAGAGCGGCAGTGGCAAGGAGCTTGTTGCCCGCCTCATACATGAAAAGAGCCCGAGGGCCCATAAGTCCTTTGTTGAGGTAAACTGTGCCGCCATACCTGCAGAGCTTATAGAGAGTGAGCTCTTCGGCCACGAGAAGGGCTCCTTTACAGGTGCGTATGAGAGGAAAAAGGGAAAGTTTGAACTTGCAGACGGGGGCACCCTTTTTCTTGACGAGGTCGGGGATATGTCACTGCAGACACAGGCAAAGTTGAGGGTAATAGAGACCCAGGAGTTTCAGAGGGTTGGCGGGAACAAGAATATCAGCGTGGATGTCAGGATTGTGGCTGCAACAAACAAGGACTTCAATGAAGAGGTGGCAAATGGAAACTTCAGGGAAGACCTCTTTTTCAGGCTGAACGTCATTCCCCTGAATGTTCCTCCCCTGAGGGAAAGGAAGGAGGATATCCCCATTCTTGTCGAGTATTTCCTTCAGAGTATTGCGCGGGAGTACGGGAGACCGGTAAAGAAGATAACCCGAAGAGCCCTGGACCTTTTTATAGGCTATAACTGGCCCGGCAATGTCAGGGAACTGCGCAATTCGATTGAGCGCTTAATCATCATGACACCATCACAGACAATCACGGAGAGGAATATCACCTTTTTTAACCTCAGACCCCATGACTACTTCTCCTTTAAGACATTGAGAGAGGCACGTGATACCTTTGAACGCGATTTTATCCTGAAAAAATTGCAGGAGAACAACTGGAACATATCCAGGACGGCAGAGGTATTGCAGATTGAAAGGAGTAATCTCCACAGAAAGATAAAGGCCTTCGGTCTTTCACAGTAGCAGACTACGGGATTGCCGGTAGCGGGATTTCGAATTATCGACCGGTTTTCTTCCGGCAATCCCGGCCAACCCTGTGCTATTGGTCAAGCTCCTGCAGTTATGCTATAATTACAGGCAGTCCCTGCTCTGCGGGGTATGTAGTGCGAAATCATTGATGGAGAGGTGCCCGAGTGGTTGAAGGGGCACGACTGGAAATCGTGTGTAGGGTTACCCCTACCGAGGGTTCGAATCCCTCCCTCTCCGCCAGATAAATATTAATCTGTGTCCCGATTAAAGTCCTGTCTCCTGAATGCAGTCGGGCAGCAGCCCTGCGCACGGGAAGAATGTGAATTCCGCCAGGTCCGGAAGGAAGCAACGGTAAGCATCTCAACCCGGTGCCGCAGTAAGTTGTTGCCTGGCTGCATTGAGAAGACAGGCTTACAATCACCAACGTATAACCAGTAATTAATTATGAGCTACATTGTCCTTGCAAGAAAGTGGAGACCTGATACCTTTGACGAGCTTGTCGGTCAGAAGACCATAAGCACTATCCTCAAGAACGCCATCTCTCAGGAAAGGATTGCCCATGCCTATCTCTTCTCCGGCCCAAGGGGTGTGGGAAAGACCTCTACAGCGAGGATACTTGCAAAGGCCCTCAACTGTGCAGAAGGCCCTACGCCGCAGCCATGCGGGAAGTGCGAATTCTGCACCTCTGTTGCTGACGGGCATGCTGTTGACGTCATGGAGATCGACGGGGCGTCCAACAACAGTGTAGAGGATATAAGAGACCTCAGGGAGAGGGTCAAGTATGCCCCGTCCGCGGGGAGATACAAGATATACATTATCGATGAGGTCCACATGCTCAGTCAGTCGGCCTTCAATGCGCTTTTAAAAACCCTTGAAGAGCCGCCCCCTCATATTGTCTTTGTCCTGGCTACAACTGCCTCTCAGAAGATTCCTGTTACTGTACTGTCGAGATGCCAGCATCTCTCCTTCAAGAGGGTGTCCTTTACGGAGATGAAAGAGCATATACTGTATATAACATCAGAAGAGGGCATCGGGATATCCGGGCAGGCGGTGGATATGATTGTCAGGGCGGCGGACGGAAGCATGAGGGACGCCCTCACCCTTCTTGATCAGCTGTCAGCCTTTTCAGCACAGATAACAGACACTGATGTCAGGGACCTTCTGGGAGTAACGGATGTTGACAGGATTATAAAGATGACGGATGCCCTCCTGAGGGGTGACCGTAAGGAGATTCTCTCTCTGGTTAACAGGCTATATGATTCAGGCACGGATTTCAGGGCTTTTACAAGGGAGTTCCTGCAGTTCATCCGGATACTGCTCATATCAAAAATTACCTCCTCTGCAGAAGATGCCAGCCTTTCGGATATTGAGAAGGATTTTATGGCAAAGGCCCTCCCTTCCGTGACTGAAGAAGAGCTGACCCTGCTGCTGTCTGAGGCAATAAAGATAGAGGCAGATGTAAGGAATGCCTTTTCCCCGAGGATTGCCCTTGAGGTTGG